>NZ_JBYIPM010000010.1:0-5596 GCF_057707085.1 Kocuria sp. cx-455
ACTGTTGATGTGTGTTCCGGCGGTGTCTTACTCTCCCACACCCTTCCGGGTGCAGTACCATCAGCGCTGTGGGTCTTAGCTTCCGGGTTCGGGATGGGACCGGGCGTTTCCCCCACGCTATAACCACCGGAAACTTGTGCCCGACCCCGTCACTCACACGTGGGTGTGGGTGGGGTGGGAAACCTGTTTCCTGGCCTGTGTGTGGACCAGTATTCACTTATCAAACCCCTGGGCTGTGGAACCCCCGCCATTGGGGGGTGGGGTTGTTGGTTGTCAACCACATAGTGGACGCGTGCACCCAACATTGATGATTGTTGGTGGTGTATAAGTTTTCGGTGTATTAGTACCGGTCAGCTCCACGTCTTACAACGCTTCCACACCCGGCCTATCAACCCAGTCGTCTACTGGGCACCTCACACCCCTCAAGGGGGTTAGGAAATCTCATCTCGGAGCAAGCTTCCCGCTTAGATGCTTTCAGCGGTTATCTCTTCCGAACGTAGCTAATCAGCGATGCTCCTGGCGGAACAACTGACATACCAGAGGTTCGTCCGTCCCGGTCCTCTCGTACTAAGGACAGACCTCCACAAATTTCCAACGCACGCAGCGGATAGGGACCGAACTGTCTCACGACGTTCTGAACCCAGCTCGCGTACCGCTTTAATGGGCGAACAGCCCAACCCTTGGGACCAACTCCAGCCCCAGGATGCGACGAGCCGACATCGAGGTGCCAAACCATGCCGTCGATATGGACTCTTGGGCAAGATCAGCCTGTTATCCCCGAGGTACCTTTTATCCGTTGAGCGACGGCCATTCCACAATGTACCGCCGGATCACTAGTCCCGACTTTCGTCCCTGCTCGAGCTGTCACTCTCACAGTCAAGCTCCCTTGTGCACTTACACTCAACACCTGATTGCCGACCAGGCTGAGGGAACCTTTGGGCGCCTCCGTTACTCTTTAGGAGGCAACCGCCCCAGTTAAACTACCCATCAGGCACTGTCCCTGACCCGGATCACGGGCCGAAGTTAGATATCCAGAGTGACCAGAGTGGTATTTCAACAACGACTCCACCCCAACTAGCGTTGGGGTTTCATAGTCTCCCACCTATCCTACACAAGCCACACCGAACACCAATACCAAACTATAGTAAAGGTCTCGGGGTCTTTCCGTCCTGCTGCGCGAAACGAGCATCTTTACTCGTACTGCAATTTCGCCGAGTTCATGGTTGAGACAGTAGGGAAGTCGTTACTCCATTCGTGCAGGTCGGAACTTACCCGACAAGGAATTTCGCTACCTTAGGATGGTTATAGTTACCACCGCCGTTTACTGGGGCTTAAATTCTCCGCTTCGACCCCGAAGGGTCTAACGGGTCCTCTTAACCTTCCAGCACCGGGCAGGAGTCAGTCCGTATACATCGTCTTACGACTTCGCACGGACCTGTGTTTTTGATAAACAGTCGCTTCCCCCTAGCCTCTGCGACCCCAACCAGCTCACACCGCACAGGATGATCACCAGCCAAGGCCCCCCTTCTCCCGAAGTTACGGGGGCATTTTGCCGAGTTCCTTAACCATGATTCTCTCGAACGCCTTAGTATTCTCTACCTGATCACCTGTGTCGGTTTAGGGTACGGGCGACTAAAACCTCACGTCGATGCTTTTCTCGGCAGCATAGGATCACCAAATTCCCTCACTAAAGAGAGTCCCATCACATCTCAGGTTTCATGGTCCGCGGATTTACCAACGAACCACCCTACATGCTTAGACCAGGACAACCATCGCCTGGCTTGGCTACCTTCCTGCGTCACACCTGTTAACACGCTTACCTCCCCGGATCAGGTCCCACGCTCCCCACACACGCCATCACCCCGAAGGGATCCGATCATGGTGGTTCGGGTGGTTAGTGTCCCCGGTTCGGTATGGACGGTTTTTCGCCGGTACGGGAATATCAACCCGTTATCCATCGACTACGCCTGTCGGCCTCGCCTTAGGTCCCGACTCACCCAGGGCAGATTAGCTTGACCCTGGAACCCTTGATCATCCGGCGGACGGGTTTCTCACCCGTCTTTCGCTACTCATGCCTGCATTCTCACTCGTTGAGGTTCCACCACTGGGTCACCCCGCAGCTTCACTACCCCAACGACGCTCCCCTACCCACAACACCACCTCAACCACGAACGGCTCGGATATCCGGTGTCATGCCACAACTTCGGCGGTGTACTTGAGCCCCGCTACATTATCGGCGCGGAATCACTTGACCAGTGAGCTATTACGCACTCTTTCAAGGGTGGCTGCTTCTAAGCCAACCTCCTGGTTGTCTAAGCAACTCCACATCCTTTCCCACTTAGCACACGCTTAGGGGCCTTAGTTGATGGTCTGGGCTGTTTCCCTTTCGACTATGAAGCTTATCCCCCACAGTCTCACTGCCGCGCTTACACTTGACTGGCATTCGGAGTTTGGTTGACGTCAGTAACCTTGTAGGGCCCATCAGCCATCCAGTAGCTCTACCTCCAGCAAGCAACACACGACGCTGCACCTAAATGCATTTCGGGGAGAACCAGCTATCACGGAGTTTGATTGGCCTTTCACCCCTACCCACAGCTCATCCCCTCCATTTTCAACTGAAGTGGGTTCGGTCCTCCACGCGCTCTTACACGCGCTTCAACCTGGCCATGGGTAGATCACCCCGCTTCGGGTCTAGATCACGCCACTACACAACGCCCTATTCAGACTCGCTTTCGCTACGACTACCCCACACGGGTTAATCTCGCGACGTAACACTAACTCGCAGGCTCATTCTTCAAAAGGCACGCCGTCACCCCAAAAGGCTCCGACGGCTTGTAAGCACACGGTTTCAGGTACTATTTCACTCCCCTCCCGGGGTACTTTTCACCATTCCCTCACGGTACTGATCCGCTATCGGTCATCAGGAAGTATTCAGGCTTACCAGGTGGTCCTGGCAGATTCACACGAGATTCCACGAGCCCCGTGCTACTCGGGAGAACATCAAGCCACGGTAACTGCGGTTTCGTCTACGGGACTCCCACCCACTACGGTCTGGCACTCACCACCAGTTCGACTACCACAACACCACAACCCCCGGGGTGGCGACCCCGAGAACAACGCATCCCACAACCCCGATCATGCAACCCTCGCCAGGTATCACACACAACCGGTTTAGCCACCATCCGCTTTCGCTCGCCACTACTAACGGAATCACTATTGTTTTCTCTTCCTATGGGTACTGAGATGTTTCACTTCCCCACGTTCCTCCTCGCACCCTATGAATTCAGATACGAGTGACCACGCATAACACGCAGCCGGGTTACCCCATTCGGAAACCCTCGGATCACAGCTCGTTTATCAGCTCCCCGAGGCATATCGCAGATTTCCACGTCCTTCATCAGCTCCTGATGCCAAGGCATCCACCGTGTGCCCGTAACAACTTATACGCCACACAACACAAATAATCATCAAAAATACACACCACACACCCACACCCCCACAAAGAGAGCGCACATGCGCGGCGTTCAAAGATGCTCGCGTCCACTATGTAGTTGACAAACAACAACCCACCAACACCACCAACCACCCCACACCAGGGGGCTTCGGTCATGTCCCAGGAAGTAACCAACAACCACCACCCACCACGGGTGCTGGGCTTGTTGATCGACAACCCAACAATGTGCCACCACACCACCACCACACACCACCCAAGGACATATTGATCCAAGGGGTTCCCGTGTGCGGGGCTCGTGCGTACGCCTGTTGATATTCCACCCATGAGCAAACCACCACCACCACAAAACGCGGTGATGCGTGGCGGCCACTAACCACCAAGGACCTGAAAACCAGGACCCCGGGCGCAACCACACGGCTGCTGGGCCTGCTCCTTAGAAAGGAGGTGATCCAGCCGCACCTTCCGGTACGGCTACCTTGTTACGACTTAGTCCCAATCGCCAGTCCCACCTTCGACGGCTCCCCCCACAAGGGTTAGGCCACCGGCTTCGGGTGTTACCAACTTTCGTGACTTGACGGGCGGTGTGTACAAGGCCCGGGAACGTATTCACCGCAGCGTTGCTGATCTGCGATTACTAGCGACTCCGACTTCACGTGGTCGAGTTGCAGACCACGATCCGAACTGAGACCAGCTTTTTGGGATTAGCTCCACCTCACGGTATCGCAACCCATTGTACCGGCCATTGTAGCATGCGTGAAGCCCAAGACATAAGGGGCATGATGATTTGACGTCATCCCCACCTTCCTCCGAGTTGACCCCGGCAGTCTCCTATGAGTCCCCACCATCACGTGCTGGCAACATAGAACGAGGGTTGCGCTCGTTGCGGGACTTAACCCAACATCTCACGACACGAGCTGACGACAACCATGCACCACCTGTACACCAACCTCAAAGAGGAAAACCCATCTCTGGGCCGGTCTGGTGTATGTCAAGCCTTGGTAAGGTTCTTCGCGTTGCATCGAATTAATCCGCATGCTCCGCCGCTTGTGCGGGCCCCCGTCAATTCCTTTGAGTTTTAGCCTTGCGGCCGTACTCCCCAGGCGGGGCACTTAATGCGTTAGCTACGGCGCGGAAAACGTGGAATGTCCCCCACACCTAGTGCCCAACGTTTACGGCATGGACTACCAGGGTATCTAATCCTGTTCGCTCCCCATGCTTTCGCTCCTCAGCGTCAGTAACAGCCCAGAGACCTGCCTTCGCCATCGGTGTTCCTCCTGATATCTGCGCATTTCACCGCTACACCAGGAATTCCAGTCTCCCCTACTGCACTCTAGTCTGCCCGTACCCACTGCACACCACGGGGTTAAGCCCCGGGCTTTCACAGCAGACGCGACAAACCGCCTACGAGCTCTTTACGCCCAATAATTCCGGACAACGCTTGCGCCCTACGTATTACCGCGGCTGCTGGCACGTAGTTAGCCGGCGCTTCTTCTGCACGTACCGTCACTTTCGCTTCTTCCGTGCTGAAAGAGGTTTACAACCCGAAGGCCGTCATCCCTCACGCGGCGTCGCTGCATCAGGCTTTCGCCCATTGTGCAATATTCCCCACTGCTGCCTCCCGTAGGAGTCTGGGCCGTGTCTCAGTCCCAGTGTGGCCGGTCACCCTCTCAGGCCGGCTACCCGTCGTCGCCTTGGTAGGCCATTACCCCACCAACAAGCTGATAGGCCGTGAGCCCATCCAAAACCAGTAAAACCCTTTCCACACACCCCCATACGAGGACGCGTCATATCCAGTATTAGACCCAGTTTCCCAGGCTTATCCCAGAGTCAAGGGCAGGTTACTCACGTATTACTCACCCGTTCGCCACTCATCCAACCCAGCAAGCTGGGCCTTCAGCGTTCGACTTGCATGTGTTAAGCACGCCGCCAGCGTTCGTCCTGAGCCAGGATCAAACTCTCCGTCAAAAAAAACAGACAGAAACCACAACCCACCACAAAGACAGGTCGTAGGATCCCAGCTGACACCCAACACCCCAAGGAAAACGGGAAAACACCCCAGAGCATCAGGCCATCAACCAAAAACAAAAAACATTTGGTATCAACAAACTAGGCACACTATTGAGTTGACAAACAACAAACCAC
>NZ_JBYIPM010000011.1:0-1363 GCF_057707085.1 Kocuria sp. cx-455
TTGTCCGCGGCCGCGATCATTGTGGCCGGTAACACCGAGTCCCGGGTGGGGTTCGACCGGTTCCTGTCCTGGCGTCCCGTGGTGAAGTTGGGCGATGCCGCCTATGCGCTGTACCTGGTGCATTGGCCGCTGCTGATCACGTACTTGGTGATCATGGATCGTCCCTGGGCCGGGCCGCGTTCCGGTGTTGCGCTGGTGGTTGTATCGGTTGTCCTGGCGTTGGTGCTCACGGCGTTGATTGAGAACCCGCTCAAGGCGTGGGCGTGGCCCGAGGCCGCCAAGCGCCGTCTGGCGCTGGTCATCGTGCTCTGCCTGGCTCTGGTGACCAGCGTTGTGCTGTCCTGGTCCGCGGTGGACGCCCACCGCAGTGCGCAGTTGGAAGCACAGGCCGAACGCAACAACCCCGGCGCCGTGTCGCTCATACCCGATTACCAAGCGAACGGCGATCCGAACGCGCCCACCCTGCCGCTGGCCTCGGACCTCGGCAATCAATGGGTGGGGCTGCCGGAAAAATGCGCGGGCAGCTTTGAACCCGACAACACCGCGGTGCAGGACTTCTGCCGCCAGTCGGAAGCGGTGGAGAACCCCACCAAGACCGTGGTCGTGGTCGGCAACTCCCACATGGAGCAGTACATGGGCGCCGTGCTGCCCATGGCCGAGGAAGAGAACTGGCAGATGATCTCCCTGCTGCAGCCCGGTTGCGGATTGGGTCTGGAGGGTCAGTCAGAGGTGTGCCGGGAAGGCAACCAGGCAGCCTTGGATTACGTGGCCAAGCTCAAACCGGACGTGGTGCTGACCACCTCCACGCGCGGGAAACTCATGGACGGCAGCCGGGAGAACGTTATTGCCGGGTTGCCGGGAGTCGTCGAAGACCTCACCGACCAGGGGATCCGCGTGGTCGGGTTCCGCGACAACCCCCGTTTGGACTTCAACCCGTACGGGTGCGTGGAGTCCAAGAGGGCGGACGATCCCTCGTGCACCGTTCCGGCGTCGCAAGTGCTCGCACCGGCCAACCCGGCTCAGGAGCTGGAGTCGATCGAGGACTACCGCAACGTGGATCTCACCGACCTCATCTGCCCGGACGGCCAATGCCGCCCGGTGATCGGTAATGTGCACGTGTGGCTGGACTCCCACCATCTCACGTGGGATTACGCGAAAACCATGACCGCCCCCGCCCACGAGCGGCTCTACAACGCGATCGCTCAATAACCGCAGTCCGGTCGTAGACCGCCCCCCGGAACACTCGACTGTGACCGGCCTGATGCGAGGCCGGGACGCCCCCCAGGTAAATTGCCCCGTTAGGATGCCGTTCGTGCTTGAGCTACTTCCCCCCACGATGACAGCGCGCCCTCAAGACTCCCAC
>NZ_JBYIPM010000012.1:0-1168 GCF_057707085.1 Kocuria sp. cx-455
TGCGGCTGTGAGGGGAACCCCGCGCGGCAGCGTGGTTCGCCGGTTGGCGCACGAGCCGTTCGGTTGGCGACCCACCGTCCTGCTGATCACGGTGCGCCGCTACCGGTGTTCCGAGTGCGGGCACGTGTGGCGCCAGGACATGAGCAAGGCCGCCGAACCGCGATCCAAGCTGTCCCGGCGGGCGCTGCGCTGGGCGCTGGAAGCACTCGTGGTCGACCACCTCACCATCGCCCGGATCGCCGAAGGCTTGGCCGTGTCGTGGAACACCGCCAACGACGCCGTCCTGGCCGAAGGCCGGCGGGTCCTGATTGATGACCCGAAGCGGTTCGACGGCGTGCGCGCGCTCGGCGTCGACGAGCACGTCTGGCGCCCCACTCGCCGCGGCGACAGATACGTCACCGTGATCATCGACCTCACTCCGATCAGGAACAACACCGGCCCGGCACGCTTGTTGGACATGGTCGAGGGCCGCTCCAAGCAAGCATTCAAGACCTGGCTCGCTGCCCGTCCCAAGCAGTGGCGGGCCGGGGTGGAGGTCGTCGCGATGGACGGCTTCACCGGGTTCAAGACCGCCACCACCGAAGAGCTGCCCGATGCCACTGCTGTGATGGATCCATTCCACGTGATCCGCCTCGCCGGGGATGCCCTCGACCAATGCCGCAGGCGGGTCCAGCAAGACCTCCACGGCCACCGCGGCCGTGCCACCGACCCGCTCTACCGGGCCCGCCGCACCCTCCACACCGGTCTGGACCTGCTCACCGCCCGACAGAAGACCCGCCTAGAGACCCTGTTCGCCGGCGATGACCACCTCGAGGTCGAGACCACCTGGGGCATCTACCAGAAGATGATCGCTGCCTACCGGGAACCCGACCGGGCCACGGGACGCATCCGCATGCACGCCGTCATCGACGCCATCGGCAGCGGTGTCCCCGCCGCTCTGAAGGAGGTTATCGTGCTGGGCCGCACCCTGAACAAGCGGGCCGCTGACATCCTCGCCTACTTCGACCGGCCCGGCACCTCGAATGGCCCCACCGAGGCCATCAACGGTCGGCTCGAACACCTCCGCGGCTCAGCCCTCGCCTTCCGCAACCTCGTCCACTACATAGCCAGATCGCTGCTCAAGACCGGCGGATTCAGACCCCAACTACACCCTGCTTTGTGATGAGCC
>NZ_JBYIPM010000013.1:0-659 GCF_057707085.1 Kocuria sp. cx-455
TGTGGCCTTGACCCCGGATGGTGGACACGGGGTTGTGCGGCTTGTTGAAGATCCGCAGTCTGGTTACAGTGTTGCATCTCGAACTCGACGGGGCTGATCTGGCCGATGGCTGAGTGCCTGCGTCGTTGGTTGTAATGGTCTTCGATCCAGTCTCCGACAGCGACCTTGGCGCCGTTCTTCGTTGACCAGACTCGGCGGTAGTAGAACTCGGTCTTCAGCGTCGCGAAAAACGATTCGGCCATCGCGTTATCCCAGCAAACCCCGGTCCGCCCCATTGACCTGGTGATGCCGTTCTCGTGCGCGAACCGACTGATCTGCTCCGAGGCATATTGGGTGCCTCTGTCGGCGTGGAACACCACCTTAGCGGGGCGTTCACCACGCAGCGTGATCGCCATCTGCAGCGCATCCTCGACCAGATCAGCACGCATGCGCTCATCGATGGCCCAGCCGATCACCCGCCGCGAGTGCGCATCGATCACGGTCGCCAGATACAGCCACCCCTGCCACGTCCGCAGATACGTGATGTCCCCAATCCAGACGGCGTTCAGGGCCCCGGTGTCCCACGCCCGGTTGAGCGCATCAGGCGGATAGGCGTCAACACTGTCGATGATCGTGGTGGAGCGCCATCGCTTCGGACAGATCCCACGCAACCCGAGCCT
>NZ_JBYIPM010000002.1:0-363883 GCF_057707085.1 Kocuria sp. cx-455
ACGGCGGATCTCAGCGATCCTGTCGTTGGTTGAAATTCTCGCTGTCCGCGGCGAACCTCTCGGTTCCGCTCGGAAGCAACTTTTCTATCGTAGTACCTTCTGTTTCGGCGTGTCAACTTGACGTTCCAAGTCGGTACGCTTCCACTTCAGGCAGCTTTCGATTCCGCATGAACAAGGCGCAGGAACAACCTGTGCTGATCTTTACGGGATGTTCACCGCTGCGTTGGCCTTTCGGCCTTGCCCGCGGCGACTCGGACTACATTACACACGGAACGGCACCCGCGCAAAACCTCCGCAAGAACCCCGCGACCGCGCGAGTTTCAGCGGACGGTGACCGCTGCGAGGTTCTTTTTGCCCCTGCGCAACAGCGCGAACCGGCCGTGCAACAGGTCGGCGGATTCCAGTGCGGCCTCGCCGTCGGTGATCTTCTGGTTGTTGACCGAAACGCCACCCTCCTTGACCGTGCGGCGGGCAGCGGACTTGGACTCGGAGAGTCCCGTGGCCACGAGGAGATCAATGATTGTGGTTTGATCCGCGTTGACTTCAGCGTGAGGCAGTTCAGCAGTGACCGACGCCAGGGTTTCCTCGTCGAGGTCGGAGAACTGTCCTTTACCGAAGACGGCGGCCGATGCGGCAATGGCCTTGCGCGTGGCATCTTCACCGTGAACCAGTGTGTTGACCTCGTAGGCCAACGCCTTCTGCGCTTCACGGCGGTACGGTTCGGTCTCCGTGAGACGAGCAAGCTCTTCGATTTCTTCTCGAGTGCGGAAGGTGAAGACCTTGAGACGGTCCACCACATCTGCGTCCGCGGTGTTGAGCCAGAACTGGTAGAACGCGTACGGCGAGGTGAGCTCGGGGTTCAACCAGATCGCGTTGCCCTCGGACTTACCGAACTTGGTGCCGTCCGAATTCGTGATCAACGGAGTACCGATTGCGTGGACGGTGGCGCCCTCGACCTTCCGGACCAGTTCGGTACCCGAGGTCAGGTTGCCCCACTGATCGGAGCCACCGGTCTGCAGCACGCAGTCGTACTCGCGGTACAGGTTCAGGAAATCCATACCCTGCAGGATCTGGTAGCTGAACTCGGTGTAGGAAATGCCCTCGTCCGAGTTGAGCCGTTTGGCGACAATGTCCTTCTTGATCATCGTGCCCACGCGGAAGTTCTTGCCGACGTCCCGCAGGAAATCAATGGCGGACATCTGCGAGGTCCAGTCCAGGTTGTTGACCATGCGCGCGGCGTTCTCCCCGTCGAAGGAGAGGAACCGCTGAACCTGTTCGCGCAACAGTTCAACCCACTCGGCCACGGTTTCGCGGGAATTCAGCACTCGTTCGGAGGTCTGACGCGGGTCACCGATCAAGCCGGTAGATCCACCGACCAAGCCGATGGGGTTGTGCCCACCCAGTTGCAGCCGGCGCAGCAACAACAACTGAACCAGGTGGCCCAGGTGCAGGGAGGCCGCCGTGGGATCGAATCCGCAGTAGTACGTGATCGGCCCCGAGGCGAGGGCTTCCTCGATGGATTGCGGGTCCGTGGACACCTGGACGAGTCCGCGCCAGTTCAGCTCCTCCCACAAGGAGTCGAAGGTCGGATCATTGTGCTGCTTGCTCAGATCGGTGGTTGACACGAGGACCAAGTTATCAGTCCTGCGCCGGCGCGTGAGTTTGGTCCAGGCCCGCTGGCATGCCGTGCGCGGCCACCATGTACAGGCGCTGGGTGGGCCGTGTCATGGCCACGTACAGATTGCCCGCTCCCCCGGCCGAGTCGTTGGCGATGTCTGCTGGTTCTACGACCACCACGGAATCGAATTCCAGCCCCTTGGCATCCCACGGGGTGAGCAGCATGATTTGGCGATCCAGCCGTCGCATCCCCGCGGCGACCAACCCCGGGAACGCCTGATCAAGGGCGGCGGCCACGGACGCGATCGCGTCGCCCGGGCACACGACCCCGATCAGTCCTCCTTCGACCAGCTCGAGTTCCTGGCGCAGTTGCTCGACCACGGCACCGGCCACTTCTTCTCGTCCGGCGACGTTAATCAGAACGGGCTCTTCCCCGTCACGAACCGCGCGCGGGTCCGACACGCGCAGGCCCGCCGCGCGGGCAACTCGCACCGCGGCGTCGGCAATGGGCTGGGGCGTGCGGTAGTTGACCGTGAGTTCCTCCAGGCTGAAGCGATCCCCTACGAATGGTTCCAACGCGTCCTCCCACGTGGTCGCCGCGACGGCATTACCGGCTTGGGCGATGTCCCCGACCACCGTGAACGACTTCATGGGGCACCGGCGCATGAGAACGCGCCACTGCATGGCGGACAGCTCCTGCGCCTCGTCCACAACCACGTGGCCGTAGGCCCACGTCCGGTCCGAGGACGCGGCTTCGGCGGCGGTCATTCGCCGCACCGGCTCCTCGTTCAACGTGGTCAACTGGTCCACCGTGATGATGCCCTGGGCCCCGATGTCCTCGAAGCCCTCCGCCATGGTGGCGAGCACCTTTTCGGCGGACTCGGCGGCTTTGCGCTGTTCGGCTGCCGGGCCTCGCAGCTTGATGCCCGCAGACTCGAAGTCACCGAGAAGCTCGGCGGCTTCGTCGAGCAGGGGAACATCCGCTGCGGTCAGCGGGGCGTCCGGGGCACGGAGCACCCGGGCGATCTGGGCGTCGTCGAGATCGGGGGCCGCCGATCGCAAGTAGTTCTCCTTGGAGAACAACTGACTCACCAGCTGCTGCGGCGTGAGCGGCAACCACAACAGGTTGAGTGCCACGCGAACGTCCCTCGACTGCCGGAGATCCTCGTTGAGGTAAGAACGATCCATGGTGGAACCGGCCTTGTCATTGAGCTGTTGGCCGAGCGTCTCTGCAAGCTGCTTGATGATGGTCTTCACGAACGTCTCGCGCGCCTCGTTGTGGGGCTTGCCGGTGGCGCGGGCCCGTTCCCGGGCATGGCGCACCAGCGAGGGCTTGAGCCGTACAGAGTGACCGTCCACGGTGAGCCAGAGGTTTTTCTCCGGGACCTTCTGCCGGTCGGCCACGGCTCGCTTGATCACGTCCACCATGTGCAGACCGGATTTCCAACGCGCCGCCCACGGGTCTCGTTCGACCTGCCCGCGCACACCGGGGTACAGGTCCGCCAGCGAGGACATCACCACGCCGGTCTCACCCAGCGCGGGAAGCACACGTTCGATGTACCACAGGAACGAGGAGGACGGCCCCACGATGAGCACACCCGACTTCGCCAGGCGTTCACGGTGTTCGTAGAGCAAATAGGCTGCGCGGTGCAGGGCCACCGCAGTCTTTCCCGTACCGGGTCCGCCCTGGACCACCCGCACACCTTTGAGTGGTGCGCGAATGATGCGGTCCTGTTCTGCCTGAATCGTGGCGACGATGTCGTTCATGCGACCGGTGCGGGTCTTGTTCAGCGCGGCGAGCAGCGCACCCTCGCCCCTGACGATCTCGTCCCGTTCCACGGCATCGGTGTCGAAGACGTCGTCCTCGATGGCGGTGACGGCACGTTTTTCCATGATCAGGTGGCGACGCCGCGCGAGCCCCTGAGTGTTGCGCGCGGTTGCTTGGTAGAACGCGCCGGCTTCCCGCGCACGCCAGTCCAGCACGAGGCGTTGGTGGTCCTCGGTGGCCAGTCCCAGTCGACCCACGTAGTACCGTTCGTCGTCCTCGGTGTCGAGGCGTCCGAAAACGAGGCGTTCATCCACCGATTCCAGTTGTGTCAGGCGGTCCTCGTAATGACTGGCGAAAGCATCGCGTTCGGATTTCGCTTGGTGGCCGCCGCCGTAGTCGCTGCGGCGCACCTTGGAGAGTTCACGGCCGTTGGCAACGCGCAATTCGTCGAGACGCTCGTACGCCTGGGCAACGTAAGCCCGTTCCAGCTCGAGCTGCTGGGCGGTTCTGTCTGACGCGGACTCGGTCACGCAATTCACCTCACGGGGACGAAAACGACCGCCGGTTCCATAACCGGCGGTCGTCAATCCTATCGCGCTCCCGAGACCCGACAGGCCAGGGGGGAGAGAAATTCAGACGCGCAGCAGTGCGCGGACCCGGTGGCCGCCCAATTGCGCGCGGCCGCGCAGGGCGGTGAGTTCCATGATGACGCCGAAGCCCGCCACGTTGAACCCGGCGCGGGTCAGCAGCGAGGCGGAGGCACCCAGGGTCCCGCCGGTGGCCAGGACATCATCGAGGACGAGCACCCGCGATCCCCGCGGCACGTCATCCGTGTGGATTTCCAGGGTTTCGGTGCCGTATTCCAGGTCGTACTGCTGCGAAATGGTCTCCCGGGGCAGTTTGCCCTTCTTCCGCACGGGGACAATGCCCACCCCGGAGGCGTACGCCACGGCGGAGGCAATCATGAACCCGCGCGCTTCCACCCCGGCCACACAGTCGTACTGACCCCGGAAGGCGTCGGCTAGGGCATCCACGGTTCGTGCGAATCCGTCACCGTCCGCGAACAGCGGCGTGAGATCACGGAACAACACCCCCGGTTCCGGGTGGTCCGGGATCTTGGCGCACAACCGGTCAATCATCTGCTCTACGGATTCAGTCACCGGACCATCGTATCCGTCGCGGTCACCGCATGAGCCGTTCACGCGGTTGCTACAAGCGGGTTCTTCGTTTCTTGACGGCCGCTTTTCGGTAGGGAGAGACCGTTGGGTCGTGTTTCAGCGCAAATCGCCATGGGAAAGCGTCGGTTCCGCCCTCCCCCGAAACGCCGGTGCGCGCGGTCCTCACAACCTCCAGCTGCCCCGCGCGGCCCGGCAGGAACAGCCCCGTCCAGGGTTTCGGATACCCGGGGTTCTCGGTCACGAGACGCTGCGCGGCGAGTACGGGATCCGGGGAGCTACCCAGGTAACGCAAGGGAGCGCCGTCGTCCGAGCGGTCCAGGGCGAGCGCTTGGGCCACGTTGCCCGGCCCACGTGCCAGACCCGCGTGCGGTGGTTCGGTGGCGCGGTGGGCACTACGCCGACGCCGCGCGGCGTCCTCCCCCGCCACGACCTCCCCGGAGCGAATGAGGCAGCCGCCCGCCTGCTCGTCGGGACGACACACCAGGTTGAGCGCATGGTGGAGACCGTAGGTGAAGTACACGTAGAGGTGGGCCGGAGGGCCGAACATCGACGCGTTACGGGCCGTTCTGCCGCGATAGGTGTGCGCCCCTGGATCCGGTAGGTCGGAATCGGCCGGGCCACCGTAGGCCTCGACCTCACTCAGCCGTAGCGCCACAGTGGCCTGCTGGTCGCAACGCACCAGGACAGCCCCCAGCAGCGCCGGAGCTGCCTCCGGCGCCGTTGCGGACAAGAGTTCTTCGAGCGGATTATTCATGGACCCGACGCGTCAGGAAACGATCGCCCGGCGCGACTCGAAAGCCGCCAGTTCGTCCAGCTGCCGCTTGAGTTCTGCGAGTTGCTCGGCCACAGCGGCCGGCGCCGTGCCGCCCTGCGAGTTACGCGAGTTCAGGGATCCTTCGACGGTGAGCACCTCGCGCACCTGCGGGCTGAGGCGCTCCGAGATGTGAGTGAACTGGTCGTCGGTGAGGTCCCACAGCTCAATGCCGTTTTCCTCACACACGCGTACGGCGTCCCCGGAGATCTCATGGGCCTCGCGGAACGGGACGCCCTGGCGGACGAGCCATTCGGCAACATCGGTGGCCAGGGCGAAACCCTGCGGGGCCAGCTCGGCCAGGCGTTCGGGGTGGAAAACGAGCGTGCCCATCATCCCGGACACGGCGGGCAACAGGACCTCGAGTTGATCGATCGCGTCGAAGACCGGTTCCTTGTCCTCCTGTAGGTCGCGGTTGTAGGCCAGCGGCAGACCCTTGAGCGTGGCCAGCAGACCGGTGAGGTCACCGATGAGGCGGCCGGCCTTGCCGCGGGCGAGCTCGGCGACGTCGGGATTCTTCTTCTGCGGCATGATCGAGGATCCGGTGGAGAAGGAATCGTCCAGCGTCACGAACGAGAATTCCTTGGTGGCCCACGTGGTGACCTCTTCGCTCATGCGCGAGATATCCACGGCGGCCATCGCGGTGACCCAGGCGAATTCGGCGTAGACGTCCCGAGCGGCCGTGCCGTCGATCGAGTTGAACACGGCGGAGTCAAAACCGAGCTCCGCGGCCACGGCGTTGGGGTCCAGGCCCAGGGAGGAACCGGCCAGCGCACCGGAACCGTAGGGGGACACGGCCGCGCGCTTGTCCCAGTCCACCAGTCGTTGCACGTCGCGCAGCACCGCCCACGCGTGAGCGAGCAGGTGATGGGACAGCAGGACGGGCTGGGCGTGTTGCAGGTGGGTGCGGCCCGGCATGGGTGCGTACGGATAGCGCTCGGCCTGCGAGATCAGCGCTCGCACGACATCCAACAGGTCCTTGGCAATGATCGCCGCGTGGTCGCGCAGGTACATGCGACCCAGCGTGGCGATCTGGTCGTTGCGGGAACGGCCGGCTCGCAGCTTGCCGCCCAGCTGGGGCCCGGCGCGTTCGATGAGGCCGCGTTCCAAGCAACCGTGCACGTCCTCATCAGATTCGGCGGGAGCATAGGCGCCGGACCGGACATCGGCCTCGAGCTGATCGAGCGCGGCAATCATGGCATCCAGTTCTTCCGCCCTGAGCAGTCCGGCCGTGTGGAGCACGCGAGCATGAGCGCGGGAACCCGCAATGTCATAGGGAGCCAACCGCCAGTCGAACTGCGTGGACTTACTCAGTGCGGCCAGTGCATCCGCCGGTCCGCCGGCAAAACGACCGCCCCACAGGGCGCCCTCGTTGGTTCCGTGCTGCTGGTGCTGGGCCATGCTGCTCCTTGCTCGCGAGGTGGTGCTCGTTGGGGTTGCGGTGCCGGGACGCCAACGGGTCCCGGGTCGACGCTACCGGCACTGGGTCCGGGCCGTCCGTGACTATTCCGGGCGTGAATCCGGCCGGGCTCCAGTCTAGGAGCCCGGCCGGTCATGATGCGGCTATGTCGTTTAGTACTCTCCCGCCAAGCGCTGTTCGCGCTGGGAAGCAACCTTTGACGACATGCCGAACAGCTCGATGAAGCCGCGGGCATTGGACTGGTCGAAGGAGTCACCTTCGTCGTAGGTGGCCAGGTTGAAGTCGTACAGGCCGGTGTCCGAACGGCGACCGGTCACGGTGGCGCGGCCGGCATGCAGCTCGATACGAATGTCACCGTTGACGTACTTCTGGGTGTCGTCCACGAAGACGTCCAGGGACTTCTTCAGCGGCGAGAACCACTGACCGTCGTAGACCAGTTCGGTCCAGCGCTGATCCACGGTCTTCTTGAACCGGGCCTGCTCACGTTCGAGCGTCACGTTCTCGAGTTCGCGGTGCGCCGCGATCAGGGTCATGGCACCGGGGGCCTCGTAGATCTCACGGGACTTGATCCCCACCAAACGGTCCTCGACAATGTCAATCCGGCCCACACCCTGAGCACCGGCCCGGCGGTTGAGTTCCTGGATCGCCTGCAACGCAGTCACCGGCTTGTCGTCGATCGCGACCGGGACACCCTCCTTGAAGGTGATGATGAGCTCGTCCGCGGGCGGCGGGAACGTGGGGTCGTCCGTGTAGTCGTAGACGTCCTTGGTGGGACCGTTCCAGATGTCCTCCAGGAAGCCGGTCTCCACGGCGCGGCCCCACACGTTCTGGTCGATCGAGAAGGGGTTCTTCTTGGTCGTGACGATCGGCAGGTTGTTCTTCTCCGCATAGGCAATGGCCTTTTCACGGGTCAGGGCCAGGTCGCGGACCGGGGCGATGCACTTGAGGTCCGGGCCCAGGGTCTGGATACCGACTTCGAAGCGAACCTGATCGTTGCCCTTACCGGTGCAACCGTGAGCCACGGTGGTGGCACCGAACTGCTTGGCCGCCTTGACCAAGTGCTTGACGATCACGGGGCGGGAGACGGCAGACACCAGCGGGTACGCATCCATGTACATGCCGTTGGCCTTCAAGGCCGGCATGCAGTATTCATCGGCGAACTCGTCCCGGGCATCGGCCACGTAGGCCTCGACCGCGCCGCAGTCCAGGGCGCGCTGGCGAATGGTCTCCAGATCCTCGCCGCCCTGGCCCACGTCAACGGCCACGGCAATGACCTCGGCACCCGTGGCTTCACCGATCCACCCGATAGCCACGGAAGTATCGAGACCTCCGGAGTATGCCAACACAACGCGATCACTCACGGTGCTCTCCTCACTTTGCTGCACGACGAAAACTTTGCGCGGGGATCAGGCCCGCACCTCAATGCATGACTATACAGGAGTTCCTTTAATTATGCATTGAGGGTGAGTTCGCGCTTGAGGATTTTGCCGGTGGGGCCCTTGGGGAGCTCGTCCAGCACCTTGTAGTGCCGGGGGTACTTGTACTTGGCCACACGTTCCTGGACGAACGCATCCAGCTCCTTGGTCACGTCCTCGACGCTGCGCTCGCCCAGTTCCTTGGGGTCGAAAACGACGACGGCGCCCACCTCCTCCCCGTGTTTCTCGTCCGGCACGCCCAGCACGGCGGCTTCCACCACGCCGGGGAACTGGTACAGGACCTCCTCGATCTCGCGGGGATACACGTTGTAACCGCCGCGCAGGATCATGTCCTTCTTGCGGTCCACGATGTAGTACACGCCGTCATCGTCCCGGCGTGCCATGTCCCCGGTGTGGAACCAGCCGTCTCGAATGGCCGCTTCCGTGGCCCCGGGATTGCGCCAGTATCCCTTCATCACGTACTGCCCCCGGACCACCAACTCCCCCACATCGCCGGTGGCGACCGGTTGGTCCTGACCGTCCACGATGTCCAGTTCCGCTCCGTCCACCGGGGTCCCGATGGAACCGGGTTTGCGAATTCCGTCGGGTTGATTCAGCGAGACCACCGGTGACGTTTCCGACAATCCATAGCCCTCGTGCACGGTCGTGTTGAAGACCTTCTCGAACTTTTCGAGAACTTCGACGGGCATGGGCGAACCACCAGAGAGAGTCGCCCGCAGGTTGATGCCCTCCACCGCTTCCGGCCCGATCTGATTCACGGCATGCAGCAGGGCAACATACATGCTGGGTACACCCACGAACACGGTGACCTTGTCCCGGCGCAGGATCTCCAGGGCCTTGATCGGGTCGAATCGGGGCAGCAACGTGACGGAGGCACCCGCGGAAACAACTCCGTTGAGCGCAACGGTCTGGCCGAACACGTGGAAGAACGGAAGTCCACCGAACTTCACATCCTCTTCGGTCAGGGAAAATCCGTTGGCGGACATGATGGCGTTCGACCGTAGATTGAGGTGGGTCAACTCCGCGCCCTTGGGTTTGCCCGTGGTGCCCGAGGTGTACAGCAGCACGGCGGTGTCGCTATCGGCGACCTCGGCCACGTCGTAGTCGGGTTCCACACCCTGTAGCTCCTGAAGGGTCTCCTGCGCACCAATGGCCACCACCGGGATGTCACCGACGTCCTTGGCGGCCTGCCGACTGGGCTCGATCATGGCCTCCCACGTCAACACCGCGGAAACCTCGGCGTTGGTGAAGTGGTAGCTGAGCTCCCGCGGGGTCAACAGCGGGTTGAGAGGAACCACGATGGCTCCGATACGCAAAATCGCGTAGTACAGCACGGGCATGTGGGGGACATTGGGCATAACCATGGCCACGCGGTCACCCGGCTTGATCCCCTGCGCCTTGAGCATCGTGGCCGCCCGTGCCGAGAGGTCGTTGAGTTGCGCGTAGGTGACCCGGGTGTCATCCAGGATGATCACGGGGCGCTCCGGAAAACGGCCGGCGGAATCAGTGAGCAGGGTGGCCACGTTGGACATGAATAATCTCCCGATAGCTGTAGTGATCTGTGACACATGAGACTGCCAGTATCGGGTAACAGAGTCAACGCGACGCTCCGTGGTCGCCACCAGCATGTCGCAGTGCCATGGGACACTGTTCTGGTGGCTCCCCGAGCTCGGAGATGCCCCGTCATGTCAGATCGTTCAGGAGGAACCGCCCGTGTCCGCATCGGAGAACAATGCCCAGCAGCCGCAGTTGAGCGACGAAGAAATCGAATATGTCACGTCCCTCTTCGACGCGGCCCGCGAGGGTAGGAACGACTTCTTGAGGGAGGCACTCGCGGCGGGTGTTCCGGCCAACCTGACCAATGCAAAGGGCGACACGCTGCTGAACCTGGCGGCCTACCAGGAGCAGGAAGAGACCGTGTTCATGCTCCTGGACCACGGTGCGGACACCGAGCGCGTGAGCGACGCGGGGTTCACCGCGTTACTCTGCGCGGTGTTCCGCGGCAATGAGCCCATTACGCGCAGGCTTTTGGAAGCCGGCGCGGGTCAGGCCACGGGTAACCAGCACGCCCAGGACGTGGCCAAGGTGTTCGGGCAGGAAAACCTGTTGCCCGTGCTCCAGGAGTTCGAACCCCGCGAGTCCTAACCACGGCGGATCCGGGCGTCTCGGTTCAGCGGGCCAGGTCCAGGAATTTCTGGGCCACGGCTCCCCCGCCGCGGGGATCCCGACAGACGATCATGATGGTGTCGTCCCCGGCAATGGTGCCCAGGATGTCCGGGAGCACCGAATGGTCGATCGCGGAGGCGAAGTACTGGGCGGCTCCGGGCGGGGTGCGCAGGATCACCAAGTTCGCACTCGCTTCCGCAGTGACCAACAGGTCCTTGCACAGTCCGGCGAGGCGCGCGTCCAGGGTTTCCCGGGTGATACCGCTCGCGGGTGAGCGATCCGCGCCCGCCTGGGGAACCGCATAGACCAGCCCACCTTCCGGGGAGCGCACCCGCACGGCTTCGAGTTCGACGAGGTCGCGGGACAGCGTGGCCTGGGTGACCTGAACGCCGTCGGCGGCAAGCAGGTCGGCCAGCTCCGCTTGGGAGTGGACGTCCCCGCCGATCACCAACTCGATGATGCGGGCCTGCCGGGCGGTCTTGGTGGTGGGAATGCTCACTGCCGCCCCCCGGCGCGGCGCAGTGACCGGGGCCGATCCGCGGACAGCCCCGAGGAGTCCAACAGCCACGTGAGCAGCGCCTTCTGGGCATGCACGCGGTTCTCGGCCTCGTCCCAGACCAGCGATGCCGGGCCGTCGATCACCTCCGCCTCGACCTCAATACCGCGGTACGCGGGCAGGCAGTGCAGGAACACCGCGTTCTCGGCGGCCTGCGCCATGGCCTCGGTCGTCACGGAGTAGGGTCGGAAGATCTCGGCGCGCTCGGCCTTCTCGGCCTCCTGTCCCATGGACACCCACGTGTCGGTGACCACCGCGTGCGCGCCCGCGAGCGCTTCACCCATGTCGGTGGTGACCACCACGGAGCCGCCGGTCTCCGCGGCGCGTTCGCGGGCGGCGTCGACAACATCCTGGCTGGGCAGGTGTGAGGCGGGGCCGGAAATGCGCACGTGCATGCCCGCGGTGGCGCAACCGAGCATGTAGGAATTGGCCATGTTGTTGGCGGCGTCACCCACGTAGGTCAGCGTGCGGCCCTTGACGTCACCGAACCGCTCGCGGAGTGTGAGCAGGTCCGCGAGGATCTGGCACGGATGGTAGTCGTCGGAGAGTCCGTTGATCACCGGCACGGTGCTGTGCTCGGCCATCTCTTCCAACCCTGACTGGTCGAAGGTGCGCCACACGACGGCGGCGAGCATGCGGGAGAACACGCGGGAGCTGTCCGCGATGGTCTCCTTATGACCCAGCTGGGACTCCCCCGGGTTGATGATGAGCGGATTGCCGCCCAGGTCTGCTATCCCGGTCGCAAAGGACACCCTGGTGCGCGTGGAGGTCTTGTCGAAAATGACACCCACGGTTTGCGGCCCGGCCAGGGGACGGCGGCTGAACCGATCGGCTTTCAACGCCGCGGCCAGCTCCAGGACCTGTTCCTGTTCCTGGGGGTTCAGATCGGTATCGACCAGAAAATGACGCAACACGTGGTTTCCTCCTGCGAATGAATGACGTCTGTTATGAACCGGCGAGCTCGGCGCGGGCAGCGCCGATGATGCCCGGAAGAGCCGCGACAAAACTGTCGGTGTCCGCCGTGGTGATGATCAGCGGCGGGGCGAGGCGCACGGTTGCGGGGCCCGTCGCATTGATGATGAATCCGGCCTTGCGGGCCGCGGTGACCACGGCGGGGGCAAGAGCCTGCTCCGGCGAGTCCTGGACCAGATCGATGCCGATCAGCAGGCCGTGTTGCCGCACTTCGCGCACGTCCGACTGGTCCTTCAACGCGGCCGCCAGGTGCGCGCCCACGGCCGAGGCATTGCCCAGCAGACCGTCGTTCTTGATGACGTCCAGCGTGGCCGACGCCGCCGCGGTCGCCAGGGGGTTGCCACCGAACGTGGTGCCGTGCTGGCCCGCGGTCAAAAGATTCGACACCTCCGCACCCGCGGTGATCATGGCCCCGATGGGAAAGCCGCCGCCGAGCCCTTTGGCCAGGGTGACGGCGTCCGGGAACTCGCGCTCGGGCAGCTGGGCCGTGGCTGCCAGCCACTGCCCGGTGCGTCCGATGCCGGACTGCACCTCATCCACGATCAAGAGGGCCCGGTGTTCGCGGGTCAGTTCGCGCGCGCGGGTCAGGAACCCCTCGGGCAGAGCGTGCACACCCGATTCGCCCTGCACCGGTTCCACGATGAGCGCCGATACGGTGCCGTCCAGCTCCTTCTCGAGCGCCTCGATGGTCGCCGGAATGTGGGTGACTCCCCCGGGCAACGGTTCGAAAGGCGCGCGGTAGGCCTCCTTGGCGGTGAGGGCCAACGAGCCCATGGTGCGGCCGTGGAAGGCGTTCTCGAGCGCGAGCACCCGGGTGCGCGGGGCGCCGTCGGGACCGGGGTGGGCTGCACCGTGCCGGCGGGCGAGCTTGAAGGCCGCCTCGTTGGCCTCGGATCCCGAATTGGCGAAGAAGACGTGGGATCCCTCGGGCGCGCCGGTCAGCTCAAGCAGCTGATGCGCAAGGGAGATCCCCTGCGGCGAGGTGAACAGGTTGGAGATGTGCGCGAGCCTGCCCGCTTGCTCGCTGACCGCCGTCACCCATGCCGGGTGTGCATAACCAATGGAGTTCACGGCAATTCCGCCGAGCAGGTCGAGGTAGCGCTTGCCGTTGGCGTCCTTCACATGGACGCCCTGGCCCTCGGTGAGCACCAGGGCGGGATCCCCGAAAACACCCAGCAGGTTGTCCTTGTAGTCCTGAAGCAGTTCGTTCTGTGAGTCGCTCATTGCTTGTCTCCGTCCGGGGTGACCTCGGTGCCGATGCCCGTGTCCGTGAAAAGTTCCAGCAGTGACGAGTGCGCGGAGCGCCCGTCCACAATGGATGCCCGCGGCACACCGTTGTCCACGGCGCGCAGGGCCGCCTGCATTTTGGGGATCATGCCGGATTCGAGCCCCGGCAGCATGTCCCGCAGCTCGGTGGTGGTCAGTGAGGAAATCAGGGAGGACTTGTCCGGCCAGTTCGCGTAGACACCCTCAACGTCCGTCAAGGCCACGAACTTCTCGGCTCCCAGGGCCACGGCGACCTCGGCCGCGGCGGTGTCCGCATTGACGTTGAGCACCTCACCCGTGAGATCGCCGGAACCGTCCGAGGCGGCCGGATCATCGGCCAGCTCGGGCGCGATCGAGGCGATCACCGGGATCTTTCCGATGTCGATGAGCTGTTCGACGGCCGCGGTATTGACCTTCTCTACGGTCCCCACCAGGCCGAGGTCCAGCGGCTGACCGTCGGAACCCGTGCGGATCCTGCGTGCCTGCAACAGCCCGGCATCCTCACCGGACATGCCCACGGCGTACGGGCCGTGCGCGTTGATGAGACCCACGAGTTCACGCCCCACCTGGCCGGTGAGCACCATGCGGATCACACCCATGGCCTCGCGAGAGGTCACGCGCAACCCGTCCTTGAACTCGGACGGGATGTTCAGGGTGGACAACATGGCGCTGATCTGGGGGCCGCCGCCGTGGACGACCACGGGCTTGATGCCCACGTGACGCAGAAAGACCATGTCCTCCGCAAAGGCGCGGCGCAGATCGTCATTGATCATGGCGTTGCCGCCGTACTTGAAGACCATGACGGACCCGGCGTAGCGCTGGATCCAGGGCAGGGCCTCCATAAGTGTTTCCGCCTTGGTCTGGGCGGTTTCGTACCGGGTGTTATCGCTGAAACGTGACATGACGGGCGCGCGTCAGCTGGAGTACGCGCTGTTCTCCTCAACGTAATCGTGGGTGAGGTCGTTGCTCCACACCGTGGCCTGGTGATTGCCGGCCTTCAGGTCGATGACAATGTCCACGGCGCGGGCGGCGGCCATGTCCACGGTGTCACGGGAGTCCCCGATGGCCCCGTTGCGGCACACCATGACCCCGTTGATGGTCACGTCGATCCGGTCCGGATCGAACTGCGCGCTCGTGGTACCCACGGCCGAGAGCACCCGGCCCCAGTTGGGGTCGTTGCCGAACACCGCGGTCTTGAGCAGGGCGGAACGGGACACCGCGCGGGAGACGTCCTCCGCCTCGGTCTCGGTGGCCGCTCCCACGGTGGTGATCGCAATGTCGTGGGAGGCACCCTCGGCGTCGGTGATCAGTTGCTGGGCCAAACTGTGGCACACGGCGGTGAGCGCACGGGTGAACTCCACTTCGTCCGCGGTGGTCCCGGAGGCCCCGGATGACATGAGAGTCACCGTGTCATTGGTGGACATGCAGCCGTCCGAGTCCGTGCGGTTGAACGTCACGCGGCAGGCCTCGCGCAGAGCGCGGCCCAGGACCTCGGAGGGCAGTTTCGCATCCGTGGTGATGACCACGAGCATGGTCGCCAGCCCCGGCGCGAGCATGCCCGCCCCCTTGGCGATGCCTCCGACAGTCCAGCCGTCTCGCGCGGCGCACGCCTGTTTGGAGACGGAGTCGGTGGTCATGATGGCCTCCGCGGCGGCCTGGCCCGCCTCGGGCCCGGCCGCGAGCGCGTCGGTCAACGCCGGGATTCCCGCCCGCATCACGTCCATGGGCAGTTGCTCGCCGATCAGACCGGTCGAACACACGAGGACGTCGCCGGCGCCCACGTCCAAACGATCGGCCACCAGCTCCGCCGTTTCATGGGTGTTCTGGAACCCCCGGGTGCCGGTGCATGCATTGGCTCCCCCGGAGTTGAGAATCACCGCGTGGGAGGTGCCCTGGCGGATGACTTCGCGGGACCAGTGCACGGGTGCGGCGGCCACGCGGTTGGAGGTAAACACGGCCGCGGCGGCGAACTCCGGGCCGTCGTTGACGACCAGGGCCAGATCCTTGCCACCGGAGGCCTTGAAGCCGGCCTCCACACCGGCGGCACGGAAACCGGCAGCGGCGCACACGCCATAGGTCGTGTCCACCGTGATGTCGGGAACGGGGTTGTGGGATTGCATGAGAACTCCTGGGAGCGTCAAAGGTGAGGGGCGTGGGCGCTGTAAGCGAGCGGCGTCGGACGCGCCGCATCTCAGTGCTGGCTCAGGGAGCGAGACCCTGGAGGTGAAGTCCCGCTGTTTCCGGCAGGCCCAGTGCGATGTTGACGGACTGAACGGCGCCGCCGGCCGTGCCCTTGGTGAGGTTGTCCAGCACCGCGCTGACGATCAGCCTGTTGGCGTGCGGGTCCACCGCGAGTTGCAGTGCCACGTGGTTGGATCCGACCACGGACTTGGTGGTAGGCCACTGGCCCCGGGGCAGCACGGTGATGAACGGTTCGTCCGCGTAGGCCTCCCGGTAGGTCGCCAGTGCCGACTCGAGCGTGGTGCCCTTGGCCAACGGCGCCGTGGCTGTGGTCAGGATCCCGCGGGGCATGGGAGCGAGCGTGGGCGTGAACGAGATGCTGACATCCTGGCCCGAGGCCCAGCCCAGCCCCTGCTCGATCTCCGGCGTGTGGCGATGACCGCCGCCCACGCCGTACGGGGACATGCTGCCCATCACCTCCGCCCCGAGCAGATGCGGCTTGGCGGCTTTACCCGCACCGGAGGTACCGGAAGCGGAGACAATCACGATGTCGCGCGTGGACACGAGCCCCGCGGCGACCGCCGGCGCCAGCGCCAGCAAAGAACCCGTGGGATAGCATCCGGGCACGGCGATGCGCGTGGTGCCGCCGAGTTTCTCCCGCTGTTTGGTCCCGTTGGCAGCGATGATGAGCTCGGGCAGACCGTAGGGCCAATGACCGGCGTGGCTACCACCGTAGAACGTGTCCCAGGCTTCGGTGGATTCCAACCGATGGTCCGCACCGGCATCCACGACCACGGTGTTCTCCGGCAGCTGCGCGGCGATCTCCGCCGACTGGCCGTGCGGCAGGGCCAAGAAGACGATGTCATGACCGGACAGGTTCTCGGGACTGGTCTCGACGACCTCCATCTCGGCCAGCGCATGCAGATGCGGCTGCAGGGCCCCCAGTCGCTGACCCGCCGTGGAGTGACCGGTCACGGTGGACACGGTGATGTCCGGGTGGCCGGCGAGCAGGCGCAGGACCTCTCCGCCCGCGTAGCCGGTGGCTCCTGAAACAGCTGCGGTGTACGTCATACCGGTCAGCATACCGCATGGATATACAGTGTGCCCGATATTTATACATTTTGCGTTCCGGGCAGCACCGAGCGTCGAGGAGTTGGCGCAACCGGGGTTGAACCGATCGGTGTGGAGCGTAAGACTGACCGTACCCATTGACTACCGGCGCGCTCGCGCCCGGAGGAGACAGCGTGAACGACACCATGAAAGCCATTGCCGCGCGGGAAAGCGGCGGCCCGGACGTCCTACAACCGGACGACGTGGAGATCCCCAGGCCCGGACCCGGACAGGTCTTGGTGCGCACCGCGGCAACGGGGGTGAACTTCATCGAGACGTACCAGCGCGAGGGCGTGTACTCCGTGGATCACCCGTTCACTCCCGGTTCCGAGGGCGCCGGCGTGGTGAGCGCCGTGGGTGAGGACGTCACGTCGGTGTCGGTGGGGCAGCGGGTGGCCACCTCGGAAGCCATCCGCACCTACGCCCAGTACTTCGTGGTCGACGCGGAAAAGGCCATGCCGGTTCCGGACGGCATGTCCGATCACGACGCCGCCGCCCTCCCCCTGCAGGGACTCACCGCCCACTACCTGGTGCGCTCCACGTTCGAGCTCAAGCCCGAGCACACCGCCGTGATCACCGCTGCCTCCGGCGGCGTGGGCGGGCTCGCCATTCAGCTCATGAAGCGCATTGGTGCCACGGTCATTGCGTTGACCTCGACCGAGGAAAAGGCGACCACGGCGCGTGAGTTGGGCGCCGATCACGTCCTGGGTTACGAGGGTTTCGCGGACAGGGTCCGAGACCTCACGGACGGCCGCGGCGCGGACGTGGTGTACGACTCTGTGGGCAAGAGCACCTTTGACGAGTCACTGAAGGCCGCGCGCGTACGCGGCACGGTGGTGCTGTTCGGTGGGTCGTCCGGTCAAGTTCCGCCGTTCGACATCCAGCGCCTCAACGGGTCGGGTGCACTGTTCCTGACCCGCCCGTCGCTGGCGTTCTACCTCCGTGACGCGCAGGAACGCACCTGGCGCTGGAAGGAACTCACGGACGCCGTGGTGGCCGGGGACCTGAAGGTGCGGGTGGGCGGCACCTACCCCCTCGCCGAGGCGTCCCGGGCTCACATGGACCTGGAATCCCGCGCAACACAGGGCAAGCTGCTGTTGCTGCCGTAATCCGGTCAGCGCGCGCGGCGATTGAGGGCGCGCACTCCCCACACCGTGCCCGCAACGGACAGCAACGACAGTGCCGCCAGAACGCCCGCTTTCACCCGCTGGCCCGTCACGGTGGAATCGGTAATGCCCTCGCCGTAGCTGCCGGGCTCATCCGTGTCCATGATGCGCAACTGACCGTCGTCCACGGCCACGAGCGCGTCCACCGCCTCCGGGAAGTCGGAGTCCTGTTGCCCGGTCTCCGTGCCCCGGAACGTGATCTGCTCGCCCCCCTCGGCCTGGGCCGGATCGTTCAACCCATTGTCGAACGGGTGGTCCTTGAGCAGCTCGTTGTCGGGCATGATGCCGGCGTAAATACCGTTGTAATCCTTGGTCACCAGATCGTGGGTCATGGTCTGGTAGGTGCCGGAGACCACCATGGAGTTCCCGGCCCAGTCCGCGAGCCGCCCCGCCTTGTCGAAGGACAGCAGGGACGCGACGGCGAGAATCAGTGCCACCACGACGCCCACGAGCACGACCAGCACGATGCGCCAGCCACCGGCTCTGCTGCGCCGGGGCGGCTCCTGCTCGTCGAAGTCAAAGAACTCGTGGGTGTCGTGTGACAAAAATTCTCCTCTGCTACGTGTCAGCTGCGCAGTTGCGCACCGTGGGCGGATTCGGCCGCGGCCACGGCCGCGTTGCGCGCCTCCGATGCTTCATCGGCGGTCAGGGTACGGTCCGAAGCTCGGAATCGCATGGCAATCGCCACGGATTTCTTGCCGTCCGCCACACCGGTACCCGAGTACACGTCGAACACGTTGGCCGATTCCAGCAGGTCTCCGGCGCCGCCCTCCACGGTGGCCAGCAGGTCCGCCGCCGGAAGATCGGCGTCCACCACGAGTGCCACGTCCTGCGTTGCCGCCGGGTAACCCGAGATCGCCTCGGCCACCACGGACGGGATCTCCCGTTCGATCAATGCCGAGAGGTCCAGTTCCATGACGCACGTGCGCTCCGGCAGATTGTGCGCCGCCACGAGCTTCGGGTGCAGTTCACCGGCCACACCGATCACCGCGCCGTCGGCTGTGCTCAGCACCGCCGTGCGGCCCGGGTGGAATGCCTGATGCTGACCCTGCTCGACCGTCAGTTCCACACCGAGTACGGCGGCGGCGAGCATCGCGGAATCCAGGGCGTCCTGCCAATCCAGGCGCCGCGGCGCGACCCAGGGCCCCGCAGCGACGTCGTGGCCCGTGAAGACCGCGGCGAGCTTGCGCGGCTGATCCGGAATGGCCGCATTCAGGCGCGCCAGCTCCTCTTCGGAGGGTCGCTGTCCCAGCGGCGGGATCGGTTGGGTGTCCGGGGTGTACCCCTCGGCCAGGAAGACGTGACCCGATTCGAACAGCGCAAGATCACGGAAACCACGCGCGTGATTGCGCTTCAGCACCTCGAGCAGGCCCGGCAGGATGCTCACGCGCAGCAGCGGCTTGGCCTCACTGATCGGGTTGGCCAGCTTGACCGACGTCACGGTGGCGCTCGCCTCGGCGGCACCCCACAGGTCGTTCTCGTCCTGGGAGACGAAGGGGTAGCTGAGCACCTCCGTGAGGCCCGCCGCGGCCAGTGAGTTGGCGACGCGGCGTCGTGCGGCCTGCCAGCGGGTGAAGCCGCGGCCGGGAGGGGCCACCGGGAGGCGATCGGGGATCTTGTCGTACCCGTCAAGGCGGGCGATTTCCTCCACCAGGTCTTCCTTGTCGCTCAGATCCGGGCGCCACGTGGGCGGGGTGACCGTCCAGCCGTCCGCGGTCTCGACGACCTCGGCGCCGATTTCGCGCAGCGAATGCTCAATGGTCTCGGGCGAGTAGTCCACGCCGACACGCGCCTCGGCGTAGCCGGCGGGCAGCTCAATGTTCTCGGGAGCCACCGTCCGGTCGACGTCGGTCACGGCACCCGAATCGGTGCCCCCGGCGAGCTCGACCAGCAGATCGACCACGCGCTGAGCGGCCACCGGGGCGACCTGCGGGTCCACGCCCCGTTCGAAGCGCTTGGACGCCTCCGACGGCAACTTGTGGCGGCGCGCGGTGCGGGCGATCGAGATCTCGTCGAACCGTGCGGCTTCTACGAGAATGCGCGTGGTGGAGTCAGACACCTCGGTCGTGGCGCCACCCATGACACCGGCCAGGCCAATGGGACCCGACTCGTCCGTAATGAGCAGATCCTCCGGGTCCAGCTCACGGGTCTTGTCGTCCAGCGTGGTGAGCTTCTCCCCCTGCTGCGCGCGCCGCACGGTGATGCCGCCCTGGAGGGTGTCCAGGTCGTAGTTGTGGATCGGGTTGCCGTACTCGAGCATCACGTAGTTGGAGATGTCCACGGGCAGGCTCAGGGAACGGATCCCGGCCAACCGCAAACGCGACGCCAGCCACGGCGGGGTGGGTGCGGACGGATCCACGCCCTCGACCACGCGGGTCACAAACCGAGTGCAGCCGTCGCGGCCGTGAATCGGGGCATCGTCGGCGAGCGTGACCGGGAAGCCCGCGTCGTTGGCGACCGGCACCGTGGGTGCCAGCTCGACCACTGGATCGGTGAACGGGGAACGCGTGGCGTGGCAGTACTCGCGAGCCACACCGCGCACCGAGAAACCGTACCCGCGGTCCGGCGTCACGTTGATCTCGGCGGCGGAATCGTAGAGGCCCAGCAGTTCCATGGCATCCGAACCCAGTTCCGGGTCCAGGCCCACGGTGGAGAGCACCAGGATGCCGTCGTGATCGTCACCGATGCCCAGTTCACGCACCGAAGCAATCATGCCGGCGGAAGTGTGGCCATACGTCTTACGAGCGGAGATCTTGAAGTCACCGGGCAGCACGGCACCGGGCAAGGTCACCACGACCTTGTCGCCCACGGTGAAGTTGTGGGCACCGCAAATGATGCCCTGCACACCGGAGGGGTCGATGCCCTTGCCGGTCAGGGTCTGCTCCTGGCCCTCCGGGACCACGCGCACGGTGCACCAGTTGACGGTCTTACCGTTGGAGTGGGTTTCCGGTTCCATGGTGAGCACCTGGCCCACCACGATGGGCCCGGACAGCTCGTCCGTGGGGCGGTGAATGTCTTCTTCCTCCAGGCCCACCTTGACCAGGGTGGCCAGGACGTCCTCGGCGGTCGCGTTCTCGGGTACTGGCGCGTATTCGCGCAGCCATGACAAAGGAACTCGCATGATTAGATCTCCATCCCGAAGTGCTCGCTGAACCGAACGTCGCCCTCGACCATGTCATGCATGTCCGGGACGTTGTTGCGGAACATCAGGGTCCGCTCGATGCCCATGCCGAACGCGAAGCCCGAGTACCGCTCGGGGTCGATACCGGCCGCGCGCAGCACGTTGGGGTGCACCATGCCGCAGCCGCCCCACTCGATCCAGCGGGGCCCACCCTTGGCGGCGGGGTGCCACACGTCCAGCTCGGCGGAGGGTTCGGTGAACGGGAAGTAATTGGGGCGCAGCCGGATCTGGGCTTCCTCGCCGAACATCACGCGCGCGAAGTGCGTGAGCGTGCCCTTCAGATCGGCCATGGACAGGCCCTCATCCACGGCGAGGCCCTCCACCTGGTGGAACACCGGGGTGTGGGTCGCATCCAGCTCGTCCGTGCGGTAGGTCTTGCCCGGGCACACCACGTACACCGGCAGCTCACGCTCGAGCAGAGAGCGCATCTGGACCGGTGAGGTGTGGGTGCGCAGGACCAGGTGCGAGGACGGCGGGTCCACAAAGAACGTGTCCTGCAGCTGGCGGGCGGGGTGGTCCGGCTTGAAGTTCAGGGAGTCGAAGTTGAACCATTCGTGTTCGAGCTCGGGACCGTCCGCGATCTCCCAGCCCATACCCACGAACACGTCGCCAATGCGGTCCATCAGGTTGGTGAGCGGGTGGCGCCCGCCCAGCCGGGTGCGCCGCGTGGCCGCGGTGACGTCCACCGCCTCCTCCACGAGGATGCGGGCGTCACGCTCTTCCTCGAGCACGGTGGTGCGTGCGGCGATCGCCTTGTTCACGCGGCCGCGGGCCTGGCCGACGAGCTTGCCGGCCACGGCCTTCTGCGCCTTGTCCAGCCCACCGATCGTGCGGTTGGCCAACGCGAGGGGTGATTTCTCACCGGTGTGCGCCAGTCGCACGGCCTTGAGTTCGTCGAGATCGGCGGCCGCCTCGATCTCGGCGAGCGCGCGCTCTACGGCTGAGGTGACCCCGGCCTCGTCGGTGGGGTCCACCTCGATGGACGGTGTGGGTTCGGACATGGTTTCTCGCGTTCCTGCTCGCGGACGGGTTCAGCGTGAGACCTGGCAGCTACCGCTGCGCCACGGTCCCCGCGTAAATGCCCGCAACGATCACGGTGCGGGCATGGTCAGTCTAGTGGATCGGTCAGGAGCTCTCGGTCTGGTGCTCTCCCCACCAGCGCGGCGGGGCGAAGAACGCGGCGGCAAGTGCGCCGAGCAGCAGCACGGCGGCCGGGAGCAGCAGGGTCTGGGTCACGGCGGCGGCAAAGCCTTCCCGTGCCGCCTCGGGTAGACCACCGGCATTCGACGACGCCGCGAGTGACGCGGTCCCCGCAGCCTCCGGCAGGTTCGCGGCCAGTCGCGCCTGCAACAGCACTGCGACCATGGCCGCGCCGAGAACGGCGGCGACCTGGCGGGTGGCGTTGAATACCCCGGAGCCGGCGCCCACGCGGTCCGGGCGAAGATTGGAGGTGGCCGTGATCGAGACCGGGGACCAGACCAGGGCGCTGCCCAGGCCCATGCCCAGGGTCATGACGGCCAGCAACCACACGGGGGTGTCCACGCGCAGGGCAAAGGCATAGGCGGCCAACGACAGCGACATGATGATCATCCCGGGAAGGGCGAGGGACCGCGGAGTCCGCCGGGCCAGTGCGCGGCCGACGAGCGGAGCCAGGATCGCGGACAACAAGGACATGGGCGCGTAGCTCAGTGCCGCCAGCGTGGGATCGAGATCGCGGACCAGCTGAAGGTAGAGCATCGCGGGGATGATCATGGAGTTCACGGTGAAGCTGACCGCCCCGATCCCCACGTTGGCCAGCGAGTAATTGCGGTCGCGGAACAATTCGAGCGGCACCAGCGGCTCCGCGCGGTTCTTGGCCTGCCAGACGACGAACCCAATCATCACGACCACACCGGTTCCGATGACCATGGGGATGGTGATGGGGCCGACCACGGTGGACCAGCCGAACGTCTGTCCTTCCTGCACGCCGAACACGATCAGGAAAAGACCCACACCGGAGAGCAGTACACCGAGGATGTCCAGGCGATGGCTGCGACGTTCGAAGCGCGGCAGGTACTTGGCCGCGCGCCACAGGGCAAAGATCCCGACCGGAACGTTGACCCAGAAGATCCACTGCCAACCGGCCAGGTCCACCAGCACACCGCCCAACAGCGGCCCGACCAACGTGGCGATACCGGCCGTGGCGCCCCAAATGCCCAGGGCGGTGCCGCGAGTCTCGCTCGGGAACATCCGGGTGATCACAGACATGGTTTGCGGCGTGAGAATAGCCGCGCCCAGCCCTTGGACGACACGGGCGGCAACCAGACTCTCGATGCTCCCGGCGAATCCGCACCACAGTGACGCCACGGTGAAGATCGACAAGCCCAACAAGTACATGGTGCGCGGACCAAAGCGGTCACCCAGCCGCCCGGTGATCAACAGCGGCACGGCGTAGGCCAGGAGGTAGGCGCTGGTCACCCACAGGACTGCCCCGATGGGCGCGTCGAGGCCCGCTATGAGTGCGGGAATGGCGGTGGAAACAATGGTGGCGTCCACCAGGATCATGAAAAACCCCAGGACCATGGCCCACAGGGCCCTCCACGCTGCCGGATCGTGCCGAGTCTCGGTGTGCTGCGCCATGGTCAGTGTCCGTGCCTCACAGTTTTGGGGTTGCTGACGTCAAGCTGCTCGAGCAGTGCCCCCACGATGGGCAGATCAGCTGGGATCCAGTCCAGGTCGAGGATCGGATCGGGATCGGCCAGCGCCACCCAGCGCAGTTGCAGGTGGTCCTCCCCTGCGGCGGGTTCACGGTCATCGGTGACCACCGCCGTGAAGACACGCATCACCGCGGTCCCCTTCAGGGGCCAGCCCTCCGGGTCCGGAGCGGAGACTTCCTCGAGCAGTCGGACAGTGACGCCGAGCTCCTCGCGGCATTCCCGCACGAGCGCTTCCTGAGCGCCCTCGCCGGGATCCTGCTTCCCGCCCGGGAACTCCCACAGCCCCCGGAGCTTCTCGGGATAGGCGCGCTGGGCCACTAACAATCTGGTGGGTGATTGAACATTGTCAATTATCGCCGCACCCGTGACCCTGGTGAGGCGATCACGGGACGCGGAAGCGCTCATGAGCGCGCGCGGCGCTGGGCGCGCGCCGAGGAATACAAACACACGGTTGCGGCGGTACCCACGTTGAGGGATTCCGCGGCGCCGTAGAGCGGCACGGCCACGGCAACATCGGCGTGCGCCTTGTCCTCGTCGGTCAGGCCCTGGGCCTCGTTACCGAACAGCCACACGGTGGGGCGGGACAAGTCATAGGGAGCGTCCGCGGGCGGAGCCGAGCCCGCGAATCGCAGCAGAGCGACGTCGGCGAGTTCGTCGACCAGGACGTCCGCGTACCCGTCGGCGGCGAGAATTCCGAGGCCGTGATGGCGGGCGGCCGCGGCGATCTCGGCCAGCTCCGCGCCCGTGACCACCGGGACGTGGAACAGCGAGCCCGCCGATGAGCGCACCGCCTTGGGGTTGAACGGGTCCACGCTGCCGGAGGTGAACGCGGCGGCGCGGGCGCCGGCGGCGTCCGCGGCGCGCACGACCGTTCCCGCGTTACCGGGGTCCTGAACGCGTACCAGGACGCAGGCAAGCTCGACCCGCGCGAACGTGAGATCGAGGGTGAGGGAGGGCAGGGAGCACACGGCCAACATTCCCTGGGGTGTCACGGCATCCGTCATGGCCGCGAGCACCTCTGCGGTGACCGCGCGGATGAACACTCCCCCGCGTTCGGAGACGGCTTCCAGATCCGCGGCGATGTCCCGGTGGCGCTCCAGTTCCGCCTCGGTGACGTACACGGCGTCCAACCCAGGAAGCCCCGGCGGGGGCGTGTCAGACAGGGCCAGTCGTAGTGCTTCGCGCACGTTCTGCGGGCCTTCGGCACGGAACATTGCGCGCTTTGAACGAACCGAGCGCCTGGTCAACGCGGCCACGTCACGAACCCGATCGGAACGGGTGTTGGACAGCAGCCGGTCTCCCAGGCGCTCGGTGAAGTTCACGAACCTGATCAGGCAGCGTTGCGCGGTGCGGAGGTGTCCTCCGGCAGTGCGTCCTTGGCGACCGTGACCAGAGCGGCGAAAGCGTTGGCGTCGTTGACGGCCAGCTCTGCCAGCATGCGACGGTCCACCTCAACCTCGGCGGCCTTCAGACCCTGGATGAAGCGGTTGTAGGTCAGGCCGTTGGCGCGGGATGCAGCGTTGATGCGCTGGATCCACAGGCGACGGAAATCGCCCTTCTTCTTGCGACGGTCGTTGTAGGAGTAGGTGTACGAGTGCAGCACCTGCTCCTTGGCCTTGCGGTACAGGCGCGAACGCTGTCCGCGGTAACCGGAGGCCATCTCCAAAATTTCACGACGCTTCTTGTGGGCGTTGACCGCCCGCTTCACACGTGCCACGTGTGTACTCCTTACGGTTCGGTTCCGATCGCGATCGGAACAATCTCAAATGTGCACGGTGCCGCTGTCACGGCACAAAACTTGGTGTAGCGCTTGGCTTACTTGCCCAGCATCCGCTTGATGGCCTTGGCCTCGCCCGGGGTGCTCACGATCTGATCGCTCGCGAGGCGGCGGGTCAGTCGCGAAGACTTGTGCTCCAAGTAGTGGCGGCGGTTGGCCTGCTGGCGCTTGACCTTGCCCGAACCGGTGAGCTTGAAACGCTTCTTAGCTCCACTGTGGGTCTTCATCTTCGGCATAGTGGCCGTCTCCTTTGGTTCAACCGATGACGCGCACCGGTGGGCCGCCGCTTTTCAGCGACGGCCACGCTTGTGTTGAGCGTGTGGCACGCCCAACGTTGTCAATTCACTGTGTGCTGCGCGCCTCAGCGCTTAGCGGGACCCGGCTTAGGAGCGCCGGGCTTGGGTGCACCGGGCTTCGGAGCCGCAGCGGGCTTGGGTGCGGCCTTGGGTTTGGCCGCCGCTGCCGGCTTGGGTGCCGCCTTGGGCTTGGTTGACGACGCCGCGGCCTTGGGCTTCTCGGTGGACGCTGCCTCGGACTCCGCGTTGCGCTGCTGGGCCTGTTCCTCGGTCTCGGTGACTGCCGGAGCAGCCTGACCGATCTCGGGATCGACGGCCGGTGCAGCCACCACCTTGGGCTCGGCCTTGGGGGCCTCATCCTGGGTGGTCTCCGGTGCGCTTGCCGTGTTCCGCAGCTCCTCCGGGAACGCGTCCCCGATGGACTGGGTCACGGGTGCGGCCTGAGAGGTGTCGACCCGCTGCTTACGGTCCTTGTTCGCCTTGGACTCGTCGCGCTGCTTCTGACGACGGGCTTCGGCGCGAGCCTCTGCCTTGTTCTTGAGCGGACCGATCACCATGACCATGTTGCGGCCGTCAACGCGGGGGTTGGTCTCCACCACACCCACCTCGGCGACGTCCTCAGCCAGTCGCTCCAGCAGCCGGACACCCATTTCGGGGCGCTGCTGCTCACGACCGCGGAACTGGATCATGGCCTTGACCTTATCGCCGGCGCCCAAGAAGCGCTTGGCGTGACCGACCTTTGTCTCATAGTCGTGAGTGTCGATCTTGAGGCGGAACCGAACTTCTTTGAGCACGGTGTTCGCCTGGTTCTTGCGAGCCTCACGCGCTTTGACCGCGGCCTCGTACTTGTACTTGCCGAAGTCCATGAGCTTGGCCACGGGAGGCTTGGCGTTCGGTGCGACCTCGACCAGATCGAGATCCGATTCGCGTGCTAGCCGCAGTGCGTCCTGGACGCGTACGATGCCAACCTGCTCGCCGCCGGGTCCGACGAGACGGACCTCCGGGACACGGATTCTGTCATTGATACGTGGATCGCTAATGCCAATCTCCTGATGTTCGTGGGTTTCCCCGTTGCTGTGAACGACCGCAACAAAAAACCTCCGCTGCGGAAGGCGCGAGCGGAGGTTGAAACCACACTGTCATCGGAAACGTCCATGAATCACATGCCGTGCGGCATGGACCTCGGATTTCCGGTCACTGACCCGGTGTCCTACAACCCATGATGAAGCGGGCGGACGCGGGTGGGAGATACCTCCACTTGCACACTGCCCTACAGTCTAGCGCATGGTCGACGGTGTGCGCGAACCGTAATCGTGATCCCTGTCTGTCCGCGGCGGTGGGCGGGCCGTGCGCCGCGGACGTGGGACTGATTTAGAGTAGATCCATGACCGACGCACCGCGCAACGAGCGCTTTGAATTCGACGACCACCTCCCCGGCCATGACGGACACGGCGCAGCGGACGAGACCGTAGCGGCCGTCAACGAGCAAATGCGCGACATCGCGGAGGTTCCCGCGGTGGAGGTCATCACCACGGCCGCCGTGCATCTCATGAGCGCCGCCGCGGTCAAGTGCGGCCTGGCCGCCGGCGACGATGCCGAGGAACTCAAGGACCTGGACGAGGCCCGCAAACTCATCACCGCGCTGGCCGGTTACATCACCGCAGCCGCACCGGAGATCGGCTCCCAGCATGCCGCCCCCCTGCGAGACGGGCTCAAGTCCCTGCAGTTGGCTTTCCGCGAAGCCTCCCCGTTCCCGGATGCCCCCGGCTCCGGTCCCGGTGAGAAGTTCACCGGACCCGTGTTCGGCTAAGCGGTCAGGCGCAGTCCCAAGGAATCCACGTTCTCGGCCATGATCGGCTCGGTAGCCAGCTTCTGCTGGTACCGGTCGATCGTTGCCTGAACTTTTTCCCGGGTCAGTCCGGGTGTCAGCTGCAACACGATCACGAGTTCGGGCCCGGTCGCCCCGCCGTCCAGCATCACCCCGTCGGAGCGGCGTCCGTGGATTCCGGACCCGGGTTCGGTGCGCGCGGACACGATACCGTCCATGCCCAGTGCCGCGCGCAGTACGGCATCGTCCACGGCGAGGTCCGCGTACGACGGCGTCCACGGCGTGTCCTTCGCGATGCACCACATGGCCGGGCGACGCACCACGAAGGCCGGGTCGGAGGCAGGGTTCACCACCAGCAGGTCCGAACCGTCCTGCACCGCGGACAGTGCGGCCCTGCGGATGTCCACCGCGACAGGTCGCGCGTCGGGGTTCCACGCGGACAGTTCGTCCACCGCGGTGAACACCGGGAGGGCCTTGCGCCCGTCCGCGGTCCGCAAACTCACGAGGGCCATGTCCACTTCCTTGTCGGACACGAGTCCGTGGTCCGTGATCTGGGAGTGCGAGACCTCGGCCACGATCGGGACGAACACCCTGCTACCGGGTAGCGCGGCAATGACTGCCGTTTCGGAGGCGTGCCCGCCGCGCCACGCCGTCAAGGCGGAGGCGACCGCGGGTGCCGAGGCGCCGTCGTCGTCCGGGAACAGGTGTGTGTGGCTGGTGCCCTCACCCAGGTTGCGGCCCTCCCATGCCTGGCCGCCCGTGTCCTGGGCGCCGCCGGCCGAGCGCAACTGCGCAGCGATGTGGGCGGGCAGTTGTGGGGAGGAAGAACTGTCAGGCATTCGGGCGACCGGCCACGTCCAGGGCCTCGGGAAGCGTGAACTTGCCGGCGTAGAGGGCCTTGCCCACGATCGCGCCCTCGACACCGACGGGGACGAGCTCGCGCAGCGCGGCAATGTCCGCCAGGGAGGACACACCGCCGGAGGCGACCACGGGCTTGTCGGTACGGCGAGCGACCTCGGCCAGCAGATCCACGTTCGGCCCCTTGAGCGTTCCGTCCTTGGTGACGTCCGTGACCACGTAGCGGGAGCAGCCATCGGCCTCGAGGCGATCCAGGACCTCCCAGAGGTCGCCGCCCTCCTTGGTCCAGCCGCGAGCAGCCAGCGTGGTCCCTCGAACGTCCAGGCCCACGGCAATCACGTCTCCGTGCTCGGCAATCACGCGCCGGGTCCACTCGGGGTTCTCCAATGCGGCCGTACCCAAGTTGATGCGGGCCGGGTCCAAGGACAGGACCCGCTCGAGCGACTCGTCATCGCGAATACCGCCGGACATTTCGATCTTCATCTCGATCCGCTCCGCCACGCGACGCAACACGTCGATGTTGTCACCGCGCCCGAAGGCCGCATCCAGATCAACGAGGTGCAGCCATTCCGCACCGGCGTCCTGCCACTGGAGAGCGGCCTCCACGGGATCTCCGTAACCGGTTTCCGAACCGGCTTCACCCTGCACCAGACGAACGGCCTGGCCGTCCTGCACGTCAACGGCGGGCAGCAATTCCAAACGGGGGGTGGTGTCCTGGGACATGATTCTCCTTACCGGCGGTGAGTACCGCGCGAAAAATTCGACATCGACGTACAAGCTGGGTGCCGCGGCCCGGACCGCGGCGGGACACTACAGGGAGGTGATCCAGGAATACGCGCCGTAACCGACCAGCGCCAGGGCAATGATCGCCAGCAACAGCACGGACCAGAGGGGTTTCTTCTGCTGTTGGAAGGAAATCGCACCGCCCACGAAGAACGCGCCCAGCACCATGGTCAACATGGAGGAGGTCACTTCTCGACCTCCGCGCCACGCACGGGCATGCGCTCGGCCATGCGACCGGTCCGGGGCAGTGTGCCCAGCCAGTTGCGCAGCAGGGCGATCCCCGCGGCCGAGGACTTCTCCGGGTGGAACTGCGTGGCGCTCAACGCACCGTTCTCCACCGCGGCCACGAACGGGCCACCGTGCTCGGACCATGTGACCCCGGGCGCCCTCATGCGGTCGATCGTCTGATCGAAATTCCAATCCTGCACACCGTAGGAGTGCACGAAGTAGAACCGTTCGTCCTCAATGCCCTTGAAGAGCACCGAATCCTCCGGCGGTTCCACGGTGTTCCATCCCATGTGGGGAACCACGGGCGCGTTCAACCGCTCCACGGTTCCCGGCCACTGAGCCAGACCGTCCGAGCGCTCACCGTGTTCGACACCCTCATCGAACATGACCTGCAGCCCAACGCAAATACCCAGAACGGGACGGCCACCGCTCAAGCGGCGATCGATGAGCCGAGGCGCCTGGACCGACCGCAATCCGGCCATCACGGCCGCAAACGCACCCACACCCGGAACCACGAGCCCGTCGGCGTCCATGACGTCCTCCGGGTCCGCGCTGAGCTTGACCCTCGCTCCCGCAGCTTCAAGCGCTCGCACGGCGGAATGCACATTGCCCGCGCCGTAATCGAGAACGACGACGCACGGGGCCAGCTCGGTGTCGGTCACCTGCGGGTTCTCGGGGTTCACAAAGCTCCCTTGGTGGATGGAATGGAGTCAGCCATGCGGGCATCGGGTTCCACGGCCTCGCGCAACGCGCGGGCCAGCGCCTTGAACTGCGCTTCCACGATGTGGTGCGGGTCCCGGCCACGGATGAGGTCGATGTGCAGGCACAGTTGCGCGTGGTGGGCGAAGGACTCGAAGACGTGGCGGGTCATGGAACCGGTGAAGTGCCCACCGATCAAGTGGTACTGCTGACCCTCCGGCTCACCGGTGTGCACCACGTAGGGGCGGCCCGAGACGTCCACGACCGCGGAAGCCAGTGCCTCGTCCAAGGGGATGGTGGCCTGTCCGAAACGACGGATGCCCCTCTTGTCACCGAGTGCCCGCAGAAAGGCGTCGCCGAGCACAATGGCGGTGTCCTCGACCGTGTGATGCACGTCGATGTCGGTGTCCCCGTGGGCCTGCACGGTGAGGTCGATCAGGGAGTGCTTGGACAACGCCGTCAGCATGTGGTTGTAGAAGGGCACCGTGGTCTCGATGGTGGACTGGCCGGTACCGTCCAGGTTCAGCTCTACGCGCACCGTGGATTCGCTGGTCACGCGTTCCACCACGGCGGTACGAGGTGAGTTGGTTGGGGACATAACGGGGTGTGACTCCTCGATTTCTACAAGTGCCCGCCGGAAACAGCGGCGATGTCCAGTCTAGTGGGCGGTCCGGCGCGCCTGCCCGGTGACCGTCGGATGACTCCCCCGCCGCTCACTCGTGGTGCAGGTAGTTCTCCACCGCGGTCAGGAAGGCGGTGGTCTCATCATCGGTGCCCGCGGTGACCCGCAGGTGGCCGGGGATCCCCACGTCGCGCACTAGAACCCCTTGGTCCAGGAGGTTCTGCCACATCCGGTGGGCGTCCTCCATACCGCCGAAGAACACGAAGTTGGAATCGGATTCCGCGGGTTCGAAACCCAGGCGTTTGAGGTCATCCACAATGCGGTCCCGCTGCATCTTGATGTCTTCCACCGTAGCGAGCAGGACATCATGGTGCTCGAGGGCCGCCAGCGCTGTGGCCTGGCTGACGGCGGAAAGGTGATAGGGCAATCGCACCAAACGAATGGCGTCCGTGACCTCGGGGGCCGCGGCGAAATAGCCCAGCCGGGCGCCGGCTAGGGCAAACGCCTTGCTCATGGTGCGGGTGACGACCAGCCGAGGGCGACCTTCGAGCAGGGTCAAGGCTGACGGCGTGCCGAATCGTGCGAATTCCGCATAGGCCTCGTCCACAATGACCATGGAATTGGTCTCGGCGGCGGCCTCGTACACGGCGTGAACCACGTCCAGGCCCAGCGCGGTACCGGTGGGGTTATTGGGTGAGCACAGGAACACGATGTTCGGGGCGTGCTCACGAACCTGCTGCGCCGCGGACTCGGCCGACAACGTGAAGTCCTTTGCACGCCGGCCCGCTATGAACTCGGTGCCGGTGCCGGAGGCGAGCAGCGGGTACATGGAGTAGGTCGGGACGAACGTGAGAACCGAGCGGCCGGGGCCCCCGAAGGCCTGCAGGATTTGTTGCAAGATCTCGTTGGACCCGTTGGCGGCCCAGAGGTTTTCCGCCCTCAGTCCGTGTCCCAGATAGCCGGCGAGGGCGGTGCGAAGTTCCGTGAACTCCCGATCGGGGTAGCGATTGAGCTGCCCGGCGGCCTGCGAAACGCGCTTCGAAATGGCGTCCACCACCGGCTGTGGAACGGGATGGGTGTTCTCGTTCGTGTTGAGTGCCACCGCAACATCGAGTTGGGGGGCACCGTACGGGGACATGCCCCGGAGGTTCTCACGCACGGGCAGGGCTTCTAAACGATCGAGATTTTGGCTCACTCCCCTAGCTTAAGCGCCGGGGAGGCCTGCGCACGATTCAGCGTGCGGGGACCTCCAGCAGTTGACCGGCGGAGATCTCCGAGGAAGCCAACCCGTTGAGCTCCACGATGTCGTCCATGACCTCGCGGGTGTCGCGCGCCGGGTCGGCGGCGTACGCGATCTCCCACAGCGATTGGTCGGGTTGAACGCTCACGGTATGGGTCACCGGTTCACCCACCGGGTCGCTGGTGGCCTGAACCGTGGTGGGCAGCAAAAAGATGACGGCGACCACCAATAGTGCCGCGGCACCCGTCATGAGGGGCAACCCAATGAGGACGAGCCGCCCGCGGCGGGTGAGATTGAGCTTGGGGGCTCGGGCAATGCTGCGAGCACTGGTGGGCAAGATGCGTGTGGTCATGGCAACCTCCTGGTGATCTCTCCGGTGACCGCGGGATACAGCGGCGGGGTGTTCGAACCCTCTTCCCGGTGTTAGAACACGTTTTCGAATACCGGAGTTAAGTTCTAGCACGGGTGTACGAACCTTGTCGAGAGAAAAATCGAACATGTGTTTGAGTCCTCACTCCGGGGGCACTAGTCTTTAAGCGACAGCCGTACTAGTTGATCGACCAGCTCCGACACGCATAAGCGGCCGGATCGAACACGGCGGGTACGGCATACCTCGCGGTTGATTCCGCGGTGGAAAACGGTGAAAGGACCCCAACTCGTGAGCACACCTTCCCCCTCCGGTTCGGAGTCCACGCGTTCACAGCGGCCACTGACCGCTCGCCAGCGCACCATTCTGGGCGCGGTGCAACGATCCATCGGTGAGCGCGGCTACCCGCCGTCCATGCGCGAGATTGGCGACGTCGTGGGCCTGGCGTCCCTGTCGAGCGTGACCCATCAGCTGGGTCAGTTGGAAAAGCTGGGGTACATCCGCAGGGACCCGCGGCGCCCCCGCGCCATGGAAGTTCTGCGTCCCCTCTCCGAGGCCGAACTGGCCCGGGAAGTGGGTGAGACCCGCACTGCGGAGCCGGCTGCCACGTCATCCACCGGCTCGGTGCACAACATCAATCAGTTGCCCGCGAGCAGTTCAGACGGCGCCATGGCATCGGTGCCCCTGGTCGGGCGAATCGCCGCCGGTGGTCCCATCACGGCTGAGCAGTCGGTCGAAGACGTGTTCTCCATCCCGCGCGAGTTCGTGGGTCACGGTGACCTGTTCATGCTGAAGGTCTCGGGTGACTCCATGATCGATGCCGCCATTTGCGACGGCGACTGGGTCGTGGTGCGCCAGCAGAACACGGCGGTCAACGGTGAGATCGTGGCGGCTTTACTGGACGACGAGGCCACGGTGAAGACTTTCCGGCAACGCGACGGACACACGTGGTTGTTGCCCCAGAACACGCAGTACGAACCCATCCTGGGCGATCACGCCACCGTGATGGGCAAGGTCGTGTCGGTTTTCCGCTCCCTGTGATCCGCCCCGGTGTTCGCCCACCCTCATCCGTGACGCCAACCTGCCGGCAGGTCATGGCAGGGGGACTACTGCGAGCTGCTCAACCGCTTCAGTGCGCCCAGGACCGTGGCTTTGTCCGCAGTCGGCCACAGCGGCGGCAGGGACTTGGTCAGGAACGTGCCGTAGCGCGCCGTCGCGAGTCGCGAATCCAGAACGGCCACCACGCCGCGGTCGTTACTTGAACGAATGAGGCGTCCCGCGCCCTGCGCAAGTTTCACCGCCGCGTGCGTTGCCGATACGGCCATGAACCCGTTGCCGCCCGCCCGTTCGGTCGCACGGGTGCGGGCGGTTCCCAGCGGGTCGTCCGGCCGTGGGAACGGGATCCGGTCGATCACGACCAAACGACATGAGTTGCCGGGCACGTCCACCCCCTGCCACAGGCTCATGGTCCCGAACAGGCTGGCAGCCGGGTCATCGGTGAACTCCTTCACCAGGGACGGCAAGGACGCCTCACCCTGGCAGAGGATCTCGGTGTCGATCACCTCACGCAACTTCTCGGCGGCCTCTTCGGCGGCGCGGCGGGATGAGAACAGCCCCAGGGCGCCACCGTTGGAGGCCCTGAGCAATTCGGCCAGTTCCGCCAACTGGTCCGAGGACACGCCCCGGCCCGGTTTGGGCAAGTGCCGCGCAACGTACAGGATCCCCTGCTTGGGGTAGTTGAACGGGCTTCCCACGTCCACACCGCGCCACGGTGGGGCCCCCGCGCCCTGCAGGCCGAGCGCACCGGCCACGGATGAGAACGACGAACCCACCGCCAGGGTGGCCGACGTCAGCACCACCGTCCGGCCGTCGAAGAGTCCTTCTCGAAGGGCACCAGCCACACTGAGCGGAGCAATGTTCAGGGTTGCCGGCTCCCCCGCATCCGGGGACATATACCCGGAGGACTGGTCCCAGCGGCCCACCCGGGAGATCCAGAGGACATCGTGATCCGTATTGGCACCGAGCATCCGATCGGCGGTGTCCAGAAGTTCCGACAGCCGGGAACGCGCGGCATGTCGGCCGGCGTCCTCCGCGTTGGAATCACCCTTGGTGGCACTGAGCCCGGCGCGGGCAGCGTCCTGAACGCCGCGCACCGCATAGACCTGCTCCTCGGTAAAGCCTCGCGGTAGCAGCCCGTTCGGATCACCGTTGAACGCGCGGTCGAAGGCGTCCGCGGCCTTGTCCAAGTCTTCGTGCGCAGCGGCGGTGTGCTTGCGCACCCCGCTGGCAGCGGCTCGCACGGCCGCACCGGACAGCGCGCCCGTGACCGCCCCGGTCACTCGGTCCTGCAATTCGTGGGCCTCGTCCACGACCACCACGTCGTGTTCGGGCAACACGGCCAATCCCTCGAAAGCGTTGATGGCCAATAACGCGTGATTGGTGATCACCACATCCGCCTCGCCGGCGGCCAACCGCGCCTTCTCCGCAAAGCATTCCTCGATCAGGGGGCATTTGCGTCCGATGCATTCGCGCGCGGTGACGGACACCTGCCGCCAGGCCGCATCGGAGACACCAGGCTGCACATCGTCACGGTCACCGGTCTCGGTGGACTCGACCCATTCCCGCAGTCGCTTGACCTGCTGGCCCAACTTACCCACCGCGGTGTCACCGGTCCGGGCGGAACCGGCCGGCTCGGCGAGATGGAACAGAGCGGCGTCGTCGTCGGTGGGGTAACCACCGCCTATTTTGTGCAGGCACGCGTAATTCGAGCGACCCTTGAGCAGCGCGACGTTGGGCCGGTGCTCCAGGTGTTCCTCGACGGCGTCGAGCACGCGCGGCACGTCACGGCCGGTGACCTGCGACTGCAGCGCCAAGGTTGCCGTGGAAATGATCACGGGCTTGTCAGCGGTCTGAGCGTGTTCGAACACCGGAACCAGGTAGGCGAGCGATTTGCCCGTGCCCGTGCCCGCTTGGACCAGCAGGTGCTTGCGCGAGTCCAGCGCCTCGGCCACCTTGACGGTCATGAACCGCTGCCCTTCCCTCCGTTGCCCACCCATGGCGGTCACGGCGGCGTCCAGGAGCGCGAGGGAATCCTTGGCTCCGGGCAGGGTCTCGGGTCGGATGCCCGAAATGTCTCGCCCGGTCTCGTCAATGAACGGGTCTGCCATACCTATGCGGTTTCCACGCCGGGTTCGGGCCTGTCGGTGTCCCCCGATGGCGCCGCTCCTAGCCGGTACGGCTCGAGTTCCGCGACAAGGCTCCCCCGCACGCGCACTCGCAGGCGGGTGCCGTCCTCGGTGTGTTCCGTGCGCAGGATCTCCGCGTCCTGGGCGTGCAGCCGCGAGACCACCTCACCGTGAACGTAGGGAATCAGCAGATCCAGTTCGTGATCCGGGCGGGGAATGGCCCGAGAGATCAGCTGTTTGAGATCCTCCATGCCCTCTCCCGTCCGAGCGGAGACGGCCACGGACGGGCTCTCATGGTTGAGGAGTCGACCCAGCACCACGGGATCCGCGACGTCAGCTTTGTTGAGAGCCACGATTTCCGGGATGTCGGTTGCACCCACGTCCGTGAGGACGTCGCGGACTGCTTTGAGCTGACCCTCGGGATTCGGGTGAGAGGCATCCACCACGTGCACGATCACATCCGCGTCGGCGACTTCCTCCAGTGTGGAGCGGAAAGCTTCGACCAATTGAGTGGGCAGCGAGCGCACGAAACCCACGGTGTCCGAGAGCGTGTAGCCGATGCCGTCCGGGGTTTCCGCCTTGCGCACGGTGGGATCCAGCGTGGCGAACAGCGCGTTCTCCACGAGCACACCGGCGTCCGTGAGGCGGTTGAGCAGCGACGACTTCCCGGCGTTGGTGTAGCCGGCAATGGCCACGGACGGCACCGAAAAACGTTTGCGGTTGAGCCGCTTGGTTTCACGGGCCGGTTTCATGGCCTCGATCTCGCGACGGAGTTTGGACATGCGCTGGCGGATCCTGCGTCGGTCGAGCTCGATCTTGGTTTCACCCGGGCCGCGGGAACCGATGCCCTCACCGGCCGCCGCACGACCACCGGCCTGACGGGACAGGGACTCACCCCAGCCGCGCAGGCGGGGAAGCATGTATTCCAGCTGGGCCAATTCGACCTGGGCCTTGCCCTCCTTGGACTTGGCGTGCTGGGCGAAAATGTCCAGGATCAGGCCGGTGCGATCAATGACCTTGACCTTGACGACGTCCTCCAGGGCGCGGCGCTGTGAGGGTGCGAGCTCGGCGTCCACGACCACGGTGTCAGCACCGGTCGCCGCAACGACGTCTCGCAGTTCGATTGCCTTGCCCGACCCCAGGTACGTGCCGGGGTCCGGAGTCACGCGACGCTGGAGCATTCCGTCCATGACCTCCGAACCGGCAGTCTCCGCGAGCGCGGCCAGTTCGCGCAGTGAGTTCTCAGCGTCTCCGAGCGTTCCTGCGGACCACAGCCCCGCCAGTACCACTCGTTCCAGCCGCAGCTGGCGGTATTCGACCTCGGTGACGTCTTCGAGTTCGGTGGACAGCCCGGCAACACGGCGCAGGGCGTGACGTTCGGCGAGGTCTTGCTGCTCGCCGTCGGCGTCGGAGAAGTGCGGATCTTCGTCGTGGAGCTCTCGGGCGCGGCCCAGGGTGTCGCGGCGATGCTCGGACGCGTCCTCTGCGGCGTCTCGGAAGATGGCCGGTTCTTGCTGGGCACGGGCGCGAGCCAGGACCCTGGCGACGACGTCTTCGAGATCGGCACCCGAGGGCTCTCCGGAGTTCACCGGAGCACGGTGTTGGGAGTCTTCGGGGCGGTGAGATTCAGTCATAATTCCTTGATCTGCCAACTGCTGGTAATTCGTTCAGTCTATCGCCGCACCCCGACACGGGGCACTGAGCGATAGCATGTGGAGCCATGGCCACAGAACCGCACCCTCAGCACTACTTCGTGACCGACCCGTCCCTGCCGGAGAAACCCCGGCAGATTTCGGTGGACCTGAGGGGCCGCGAGGTGCGGGTTCGTACCGCCGCCGGGGTGTTCTCCCCCGGCGGCCTGGACAAGGGAACCGCCGCGCTATTACGCAACGTCCCCGATCCGCACGGTCACCACTTCTTGGACATCGGCTGTGGCTGGGGTCCGTTGACCCTGGCCATGGGTTTGGCGGATCCGGAAGCCACCGTGACCGCCGTCGATGTCAACGACCGCAGCCTGGAACTCACACGCCGCAATGCGCAGACCCACGGCCTGACCCGTGTGGAGACCTACCGGCCGGAGGATGTGCCCGAGGGACGTCAGTTCGACACCGTGTGGTCCAACCCGCCCATTCGGGTGGGCAAGGACGCGCTGCACGACATCTTACTGACGTGGCTGCCTCGTCTGGCCCCCGGTGGAACCGCCTGGTTGGTGGTGCAGAAAAACCTGGGGGGCGATTCCCTTCAGCGTTGGCTCGGCACGGTCCTCGATGAAGCAGAGTTCACGATCGAGCGCGCGGCCACGGACAAGGGTTTCCGGATACTGAGGGTGGAACGCGCGCGGTAGCGCCGTCATTCCCGGAACCGCAGTCCGGGCCGGTACGACTACACCAGGACCGCGCGGGCGACCACCCGAGTGGGACCGGCCAGCACAACATGCTCGGTACCGTCCGTGGCCGGGACGAACGTCACGGACACCACGCCTCCGGGCACGTCCACCAACCAGCGGTCCGGGGCCTCGGCGCCGCCCCAGAATCGAGTTGCCGCGGCGGCGGCGCACGCTCCGGTACCGCACGAGTGGGTTTCTCCCACGCCTCGTTCGAACACCCGCATGTGGATCCGACCGACCTCGGTGTCCTCGTGGTCCACCGGCACCACGAATTCGACATTGGTGCCGTCCTCTGGCTCCGGGGAGACCACCGGCGCATGGCGCAGATCCAGCCGGTCCAGCTTGTCGTCCTCGGACAGCGCCACCACGGTGTGGGGATTGCCCATGCTGATGGACAAGCCCGGGCGTGGGACACTCAAACCGTCGGTCGTGACCACGGCGTCCGAGCCCTTGTCCCGTGCGTCCTCGCCGGCCATGAAACTCCACGGACCCATGTCCACGGCATAACCACCGTCAGTGCGGGCCACCGAGCGTATCCCCGCGCGGGTGCCGATCCGCAGCTGCGATCCCTGCGGGAGCTCCACGAGGCCCTCACGGACCAAATGATCCACAAAAACGCGGACCCCGTTGCCGCACATCTGCGCGATGGAGCCGTCCGCGTTGCGGTAGTCCATGAACCACTCGACGGAGGGATCTTGTTCCGCGAGTTTCCGGCCCTCCGGCAGCTCGCTCGCCCGGACCGCGCGAATCACGCCGTCCGCGCCCAGACCCATGTGGCGGTCGCACACGGCGGCCACGGTGTCCGCGCTCAGCGAGATCTCACCGTTCTCGTCCGTGAAGACCACAAAGTCATTTCCGGTTCCGTGGGCCTTGACCACGTCTTGGTTCACCAATTCACGCCAGTCCACGGTGTCCACTCCCCGATCCTCAGTTACAGTCACGGCCGACAGTTTACGCGGATTGCAGCAGCGCCGCGGCTTCCCGCGCGAGTGCGGCCGGGCCTGCGGGGTGAGCGGCGTCGAGCCAGTGCACGCGGGGATCCGCGCGGAACCACGTGCGCTGGCGTTTGGTGAAGCGCCGGGTAGCCACCACGGTGTCCTCACGGGCAGCTTCCAATGTCCGCACCCCGGCAAGTACGTCCAAGAGTTGGGGGTAGCCCAGGGCCTTGCCCGCGGTGGGGCTTTCGCGCAGGCCCTGCCGTTCGAGAGAGCTCACCTCGTCGAGCCAGCCCGCCGCCAACATCGCGTCGATGCGTCGGGCGAGTCGGTCGTTGAGGACCTCGCGTTCCATGTCCAGGCCCAGTTGAACGGTGGGGCGCACGTAGGCGCGCTGGGGCATGAATGAGGTGAATGCCCGCCCGGTGACCTCGTAGACCTCCAGCGCGCGAACCAGGCGACGGTCGTCCTTCACGCGCGCCGCGGATGGGGGGTCGACGTCGCTCAGTCGCGCCATGAGCGCGCCTCGTCCTTGGGTGGCCAGCTCGGTCTCCAGCCGTGTTCGCACCGCCGGATCCGTTCCGGGGAATTCAATGGCGTCCACGGCCGCGCGCACGTACAACCCCGAACCTCCGGCGAGGATCGCCACCTTGCCGCGCGCGGCGACGTCGTCAATGGCGGCACGAGCGTCCGCCTGGAACTTGGCAACCGAGGCTTCCTCCGAGATGTCCATGATGTCCAGGAGGTGGTGCGGGATCCCCCGCCGCTCAGCAATCGAGAGTTTGGCCGTGCCGATATCCATGCCGCGGTAGAACTGGAGGGCGTCCCCGTTGATGATCTCGCCGTCCAGGCTCTCGGCGAGAGCCAGAGCAAGATCGGATTTGCCGGTTCCGGTGGGGCCGACCACGGCCACCAGGGGCGGCCCGTCAGATGGCCGGGAGATGTCGGTCACCCTACGTGGTGCGCAGGGCCGGCATGCCCAAGCCCACGGCGCCTGGCTTCCCGGAACCACCGGTGCCGCACGACTCCGCCTGCGCCGCGTCCCACGCGTCTCCGCCCCGGGACCGGCGCAAGGAGTACTCGGTTGAGTCCTTGGGGTCGGCCAGCAGGTGATAGGCCGCGGCTGCGGTCACGGGAACCGTCACGAAGTCGCCCGGGCGAGGCGCCTCAGCTCCCTGGGGCACCGAGAAATGGACGAGTCGCTGATCCTGGGAGCGGCCGCTCAAGCGATGGGTGCTCTCGGACTTTCGACCCTGGTGGGCACTGACCAGGACCTCCACCGTGGAGCCAACCAGCTGCCGATTCAAACGCGCGCTGATCCCGTCCTGCAGGGCCGTCAGCCGTTCGAATCGTTCCTGAACAACGTGGTGCGGTACTTGATTCGTCATCTCACCGGCGGGGGTCCCCGGGCGGATCGAGTATTGGAACGTGAACGCGGAGGAAAACTGCGACGCCTCGACCACGTCCATGGTGGCCTGGAAATCTTCTTCGGTCTCGCCGGGGAAACCGACAATGATGTCCGTGGTGATTGCCGCGTGGGGGATCTGTTCGCGAACGCGATCCAGAATCCCCAGGAACTTCTTGGAACGGTAGGAGCGGCGCATGTCCTTGAGGATTTGGTCCGAACCCGATTGCAGCGGCATGTGCAGCTGCGGCATGACATTGGGGGTCTCGGCCATCGCGTCGATCACATCATCGGTGAACGCCGCGGGGTGGGGGCTGGTGAAGCGCACCCGTTCGAGACCGTCGATCTCCCCGCAGGCACGGAGGAGCTTGGCGAATGCGCCGCGGTCCCCGAACTCCACACCGTAGGAATTGACGTTCTGACCCAGTAGCGTGACCTCCACCGCGCCGGAATCTACCAGCGCCTGCACCTCGGCCAGGATGTCCCCGGGGCGGCGGTCCTTTTCCTTGCCGCGCAACTGCGGAACGATGCAGAACGTGCACGTGTTGTTGCAACCCACGGAGATGGAGACCCAGCCCGCGTACGCCTGGTCGCGTTTGGTCGGAAGAGTCGAGGGGAACGTCTCGAGGGATTCGAGGATCTCGACCTCGGCCCGGTGGTTATGACGGGCACGCTCCAACAGCACCGGAAGAGAACCGATGTTGTGCGTGCCGAAAACCACATCGACCCACGGGGCCTTCTCCACGATGGTGGAACGGTCCTTCTGGGCGAGGCAGCCACCCACGGCGATCTGCATGCGCTCATTGCGCTTCTTGGCCGGGGCCAGCTGACCCAGCTGGCCGTACAACTTGTTGTCCGCGTTCTCCCGGACAGCGCACGTGTTGAACACCACCAGATCCGGATCCCGGTCCACCGCGGGGACGTACCCGGCCGCTTCGAGCAGACCCGTGATGCGCTCGGAGTCATGAGCGTTCATCTGGCAGCCCAGAGTGCGCACCTCGTATCCGGGCGCGGGCACATCGGAGGCGAGGGGAGCGGCATTCACCGGGGTGTCGATCAGTTGAGTCACCCCACTATGTTAAGGACCAGGTCAAATTAACCCGAACCTTCAGGCGAAAGGGTGGCGACCATGCGCGTTGCGGTCATCGGAGCCGGAGTCGCGGGCCTGAGCACCGCCGTCGGGCTGCAGCGCGCGGGGGCCCACGTCACGGTTCTGGAACGATCCGGCCAGTTGCGTCCCGGAGGATCCGGGTTGTCGATCTTCGGCAATGGCCGGGCTGCATTGGACGCACTCGGGCTGACGCGCGAGTTCGATGCGCTGACCTCGGAGACAGCTGGTCTCCTCCTCGGAGGCATGCGCAAACCCAATGGTGCCTGGATCAAAGTATTTCCCGCCGAAACGGTGCGGGACGTTCGTGTGATTCACCGGGAGGAACTCCACAACCTACTGAGTTCACAGCTTGAACCAGGTGTCGTGCGCCTGGGGACCACCATTTCCGAGCTGACCGTCACCGGCGATCTTCGGGGTCGAACCGCTCATGGCGCGGCGTTCCACGAAACCTTCGACCTGATCGTGGGGGCCGATGGACTCCGTAGCACCCTACGCACACTGTGGCCCAAGGACCCCGGAATCAGATACGCCGGATACGGTGCGTGGCGCGGGGTCACATCCCACCCCGTTGACCTCCACGGCGAAGCCGGAGAGACCTGGGGGCGGCATCAACGATTCGGTATCGTTCCACTGCCCGACGGAAGGGTGTATTGGTTTGCGGTCGATTCTCGACCCGCCGAGGCTACCGGCCCCGGTGTCCCGGAAACACACGGAGCGCAGCGCGAAGTGCTCGAGAGATTCGGCTCGTGGCACGCACCGATTCCCGAGCTGGTGGACGCCACGAGTTCGGCGGCCATTCAGTGGCTCCCGATTCACGAACTCGGGGCGCCGCTGCCGAGTGTCCGTTACGGGCGGGCCGTGCTCGTGGGCGACGCCGCGCACGCCATGACGCCGAATCTGGGTCAGGGTGGAAATCAAGCCTTGGAAGATTCCGCCACACTCGCAGTACTGCTTCGGACACTGGCTCGCCAGGACTCACCACGGCCCCTGGACATTGACGCGGCACTCGCGGAGTACGACCGATTACGCAGACCTCGGACCCGGAGAATTGCTCGCCGGTCTCGGCTCATCGGTGACGCTGCAAACCTTCAAGGCCGAGGAACCTCGATGGTGCGCGACCTCGCCCTGCAACTCACCCCGACGTCCGCGCTGCGTCGTCAGTTCTCGACCATTCACGACTGGGCTCCACCGCCATAGGAGCCGTGATTCCACGTCATGTTCGGCCGCGGCACAGTTAGACGCTGGGCCAGGGATCCGGTTCCGAGAAGTCGTCGCCGGAGGTGTAGGCGGAGAGTTCCTCTTTGACCACCCCGAAAGCCAGACCGGGTGGATACCCTTTCCGGCCCAGCATGCTGACGAGACGACGTGTGACCTTATCGACCTCTTTCCGGTCCAGAGCATCAAGATCCCTGGGCAGTTTCTTCCGCACGAGCTCGTGCGCGTCCTGCGTCTCGTCCTCGTCGGTCCGTTGCTCGAGGGCCTCCTCCGCGAACTCCCCGGTGATACCCCGTTGCTGCAGTTCGCGGCGCAGCGCGCTGCGCGAGAGTTTGCGTGTCTCGGCTCGGGACCGGACGAACATGGCCGCGTAGGCGCGGTCGTCCACGAGGTTGACCTCTTCGAACCGGTCCAGGACGTCCTGCGCCACCCCTTCGGGAACATCACGATCGGCGAGCTTGTCCTCGAGCTGCTTACGAGACTTGGCGGACGCGGTCAGTTGACGCAACACGATGGCCCGCGCAACCTCATGCTGATCGGGCTCATCGTCCTGACCGGCAGCACCCTCTGAGGGTGGTTCCGCGGGGCCCCGGTACCGATCCGAGGCCCTGCGTCGCCGGGAGTTGTAGCGAGAGGACTGGCTCATCGCTCAGTCACCTCGATCAGAATGCCGGCAGTTCCGGCTTGGTCGCATCCGGAGCTTCGAGGATGTCGTCATCGGAGGTCTCCGGGCCGTCCTGCGCGGTCTCTTCGGTGTCCTCGCTGTCATCCGTGATGCCCAGCTTCACCAGGATCTTCCGCTCGATTTCCGCGGCCAATTCCGGGTTGTCCTTGAGGAAACGGCGGGAGTTCTCCTTACCCTGCCCCAGCTGATCACCCTCGTAGGTGAACCACGCGCCGGACTTCTTCACGATCCCGTGCTCCACACCCATGTCGATCAGGCCACCCTCGATGGAGATGCCCTGGCCGTAGAGAATGTCGAACTCGGCCTGCTTGAAGGGCGGGGCCATCTTGTTCTTGACGATTTTGGCGCGGGTGCGGTTACCGACCGGGTTGGCACCGTCCTTGAGGGTCTCGATACGGCGGACGTCCACGCGCACCGAGGCGTAGAACTTTAAAGCCTTACCGCCAGTGGTGGTTTCCGGGGATCCGAAGAACACACCGATCTTCTCACGCAACTGATTGATGAAGATGGCGGTGGTGTTGGTGTGCGACAACCGACCGGTGATCTTACGCAGCGCCTGGGACATCAGGCGCGCCTGCAGGCCCACGTGGCTATCGCCCATTTCGCCTTCGATTTCAGCCTTGGGAACCAACGCTGCCACGGAGTCGATCACGATGATGTCGATGGAACCGGAGCCCACCAGCATGTCCATGATCTCCAGGGCCTGCTCACCGGTATCCGGCTGGGACACGAGCAGGTTGTCCGTGTCCACCCCCAGCTTTTCGGCGTAGACGGGATCCAGCGCGTGCTCGGCGTCGATGAATGCGGCGATGCCGCCGGCACGTTGCACGCTGGCAACCGCGTGCAACGCCACGGTGGTCTTACCGGAGGACTCGGGACCGTAGATCTCGACCACGCGACCGCGCGGGAAACCTCCAATACCGAGTGCGACGTCCAGTGCAATGGAACCCGTGGGAATGGTTTCGATGCGAGTGGCCGGCCGGTCGCCCAGGCGCATGACCGAGCCCTTGCCGTAGTTCTTGTCGATCTGTGCCAGGACAGTATCCAGAGCCTTCTCACGATCGGAGCCGACCACCTGAGAGGGAACGGACGTGGTTCCCTTTGACTTGGCTGCCATGATTCACCTCGGTTCTTGGGGGCCCACGTACTCGGCCCTGTTGTTTGGTTCGTGTCTCAACCTACTGAGGGGGTCTGACACGCATAAGGATCCACGCAGTATGTGGAGCCCGGATGATCTGATTCGAATATACATTCGATGGGCCGCCGGCGCCATGAGGCCACTACGGTGTGGGCTCCTTGTCCGGCCCCCACCAGCGGCCTTCGGGAATTTCCTGCGCCCTACAGAGCGCGAACCACACTTGTTTGGGATCGATTCCGGCATCGAGGGCCTCTATCGCGGTACGATCCCCCACCTCTGCCATGACGAGGTCTCGGGCCAGAACCTTGGAATACCCGGACCCGAATTCATGGTCCATCAATTCCCAGAACGTACTGAGGCGCATGCGATCTTCCCTAACAACTGTCGGCGGTGGGGTGACAAAGCGAGGGCCCGCCGACAATGCCGACGGGCCCTCAAAACTCTAACTGGTACGTGCGATGTGGCTCAGTGGGACGACGTGGCTGCGCCCCCGCGCAATTGGCGGACCTCGCTGGTGAACTCTTCGGTCAGCTCGGAAGGCACAGTGTCCGGAATGTAGTTGCCCTCGGCGTACGCCAGGCGATCTGCCACTTCACGCAGCATCTGCGACAGGGGGATCGTCAGCGCGGCGCAGATGGAGGCCAGCAGCTCGGAAGATGCTTCTTTCTGTCCGCGTTCCACCTCGCTCAGGTAGCCCAACGAGACTCGTGCACTGTGCGAAACCTCCCGCAGAGTGCGTCCCTGTCGCTGACGGACGCTGCGGAGCACTTCGCCAATTTCTTGCCGCAGCACTCCCACTTTCACGTCCTTCGTCTCGGCATGTTCTTCTTCGGACAGTCCCACGTCCTTCCAACGGACGACACCATTGACGGACACGGGTTGCTTCGTCATGTGAATTGCCTACTCCTTGTACGAACGGTCAAACCGTTAAACCAGTAGTCCTTCAGCCCGGCCTGGGCCAGAAGATTGACACTGGACGACTCAAGTTGAGCCTCTGGTAGTAGTAACCTGCTTGCCCGTTCAATTGTTCCTTGTTGATGAACGATTTTCACTGGAAGTTGTCTGTGAGCTCGATTTGTGACGCCAAGAACTCAATGGCTCGAGAAACGGTCTCGCTGCGGATCGCGGCTCGTCCGCCGTCCATGTGCAGCTCAAGGTGCTGCTCGCCCCGAGGCCCACTCACAGCTATGTATACCGTGCCCACGGCCTGACCGTCGTGTGGGTCGGGCCCGGCCACCCCGGTGGTCGACACCGCCCAGTCGACTTCCAGGGCGGCCCGTGCACCGCGCGCCATGGCACGGGCCACCTCGGGAGCCACGGCTCCCTCGCTCTCAAGAAGGTCGTGAGAGACGCCCAGAGTCCTTTCCTTCACAGCGTGCGAGTAACTCACCACGCCACCCTCAAGGCAATTCGAGGCTCCGGGAACATCGACGATCGCCGCTGCCAGCGACCCGCCGGTCAGCGACTCCGCGGTGCCGATGGTGACGCCGTGTTCGACGGCCAGTTGAACCAGGTCAACGGCTGTGTGGAGATCGGACTCTGTCACTACTTCTCTTTCCCCAAGGCCGCGTTACGCAGCTGAACGGCCTTGATCACGTAGTCGATGCCGGTGACCACGGTTACGATCAGCGCCAGTGCGGTCAGCACCCACGCAAGCCACAGCCACCAGGCACCCACGAAGGGCGCCAACGGCAGCAGCAGCGCAATCAGGGCTGCCGTCTGCAGCACGGTCTTGGTCTTGCCGCCCTTGGACGCGGCCATCACGCCGTAGCGGATCACCACGAAACGCATGACGGTGATACCCCATTCACGCACCAGGATGACCATGGTGACCCACCACCACAGCTCCCCCAACATCGAAAGCACCACGAACGCCGCGCCGGTCAGCAATTTGTCCGCGATGGGATCGGCGATCTTGCCGAAGCTTGTGATCAGGTTGCGCGCGCGGGCGATGTCCCCGTCGAGCTTGTCCGTGTACATGGCCACGCCGAAGACCACCACGGCCGCCCACCGCATGGGCATGGAGTCTTCACCGTGTGTGCCGCCCGCCCACAAGAACCACACGAAGAACGGCACCATGACGATCCGCAATGCGGTCAGGGCATTGGGCAGGTTCCAGTTGGAAGAATTGGGCGGCGGGTCGCTCACTGCCCGGGCCTCGGACGCGCCGCCATGTCGAGCCATCATCATCGTCCGGTCAACTCCCATGCGTCAGTGGAATCATCGTCATTGCCGTCGTGATAGTCCTTGGCCACGTCGGACAGGCCCGCTTCCACGGGATCGTCACCGTAGTCCACGGAACCACCGGTCCTGGCCGACGGCACCTCGGAGCCTACCGCGGCGGCGTCGTCGCCGGATGCGGTGGGCGGTTCCTCACCGCGGATCAGCGCTAGGGTCGCCGCGAGGTCGTCGGGTTTGACCAGGACATCGCGCGCCTTGGAGCCCTCCGAGGCACCCACAACGCCGCGGGATTCGAGCAGGTCCATGAGGCGGCCCGCCTTGGCGAAGCCCACGCGCAGCTTGCGCTGGAGCATCGAGGTGGAACCGAACTGCGTGGTGATGATGAGCTCGGCCGCCTGCAGCAGGACGTCGAGGTCGTCCCCGATGTCCTCGTCGATCTGCTTTTTGGGTGCTTCCTGAACCACGTCCTCGCGGTAGTTGGTCTTCATCTGCGTCTTGACGTGCTCCACGACCTTGTGGATCTCGGACTCAGAAACCCAGGCGCCCTGCACACGCATGGGCTTGGACGCACCCATGGGCAGGAACAACGCGTCGCCCTGACCAATAAGTTTCTCGGCGCCGGGCTGATCCAGGACCACGCGCGAGTCGGTCACGGAGGACGTCGCGAACGCCATGCGCGAGGGCACGTTGGCCTTGATCAGGCCCGTGACCACATCCACCGAAGGACGCTGCGTGGCGAGCACCAAGTGAATGCCCGCGGCACGGGCCAGCTGCGTGATACGCACGATCGCGTCCTCGACGTCGCGCGGGGCGACCATCATGAGGTCCGCCAGCTCGTCCACGATCACCAGCAAATACGGGTACGGCCGGATGACTCGTTTGGAGCCGGGCTCCGGTTGGACCTTGCCGTTGCGCACGGCCTTGTTGAAGTCGTCGATGTGCTTGTACCCGTAGTGGGACAGATCGTCGTAGCGGGCGTCCATCTCACGCACCACCCACTGCAGGGCCTCCGCAGCCTTCTTGGGGTTGGTGATGATGGGGGTGATCAGGTGGGGAACTCCCTCGTACGCGGTGAGTTCCACGCGTTTGGGGTCCACCATGACCAGGCGCACCTCATCGGGGGTGGAGCGCATCAGGATGGACACGATCATCGAGTTCACGAACGAGGACTTACCCGCGCCCGTGGCACCGGCCACGAGCATGTGCGGCATCTTGGCCAAATTCGCCACCACGAACCCGCCCTCAACATCCTTGCCCACGCCCATGACCATGGGGTGCTCCGACGTGCGGGCTCGTTGCGAGCGCAACACATCACCCAGTGCCACGGTCTCCCGATCCGTGTTGGGGATCTCAATACCAATGGCAGACTTGCCGGGAATGGGCGACAGGATGCGGACATCGGCGGAGGCCACAGCGTAGGCAATGTTCTTGGACAGGGCCGTGACGCGCTCCACCTTGGTACCCGATCCCAGTTCGATCTCGTAGCGAGTCACCGTGGGTCCGCGAGAGAAACCGGTCACCTCGGCATCGACCTTGAATTGGTCCAGCACGTTGGTCAGGGCTGTGACCACGCGGTCGTTGGCCTCGGAGCGGTCCTTGGCGGGCGGGCCCTGCACCAGAGCGCTAGGATCCGGCAGGTTGTAGGCCATGTCCCCCGCGATCTGCAGCTGCTCGGAACGAGCCGGGATGGGGGCCGACGGCGTGTGGGTGCGGGAGTTCTTGGGCGCGGCCACGTCCGCCAGCGCCGGGGCCTCGGATGCTTCAGCGGTGTCCGCGGCGGGTTCCAGGCCCTGTTCACGGCGCAGCTTGTCCGCGGCGATCTGCGACTTGGTGGGGCGCTTGACGCCCGGGCGGACCTGGGGAATGTCCTCGGTGTCCTGAGCCTGCGCACTCGGGGCGCTCGCCGCGGCGGCGGACGTGGACCCGGATGCGCTCGCAGCGTCGTCATCGGAAAGATCGAACACGCGGGTGCGCACGGACCCCTCGGCGGCCTCGCGGCGCTTGGCCTCGTCGACCACGGCGCGTTCAAAGGCTTCGTCGCCGTTGTAGGCATCCAGCTGGGCCTTCTCACGACGTCGCTCGGCCCGGGTACGACGATCGGGGCGCTTCTTCTGAGGCCCGGCAGGATCCAGGTAGGAGCGGTCGTGGGCGGGGTCCGATAGGTCCGTGGTGCGAGGCTCCCCCAGGCCCATCAGCGTGCGGTACCCCTCTCGCACGCGCGGACCGATCTGGCTGACGGGGGTGGCGGTCATGACCAGCACGGACAAAAATGCGAGAACCGCAAGAACCGCGAGCGCACCCCATTGCGTCACAAGTGCCGAGAGCGGGTCGGCCGCCAAGAACCCGACGAAGCCGCCCGCCTGCCAAATGGCCTCGAAACCCTGGTTCACCCGGGGCTGCCCGCCCACGATGTGGGCGATCCCCGCTCCGGCAACGGTCAGCGCCAACAAGCCAATGGCGATGCGGTTATTGGCCTGCGTCTCGGTGGGATGGCGGAAGGCCCGCCACGCGAAGAACAGGCAGAACACCGGCAGCACGAGTGCCATGAAACCGAACGTGCCGCCGACCACCGCGTGCACCCAGGAGGCCGGCATCGAGATGAACGCGGCAGCTACACCGCGCAGATTCCACCACTCGACCGCGGCAATCAGCACGGCCAGGACGAGCCAGACGAGCGCGCCGCCGTCACGCCGTTCCTCGGGAGCCATATCGGTGCGCACGGTACCGATCCGACGCACACCCGCGCCCACGGCGTGCCCCAGGCCCGCCCACGCATTGACCACGGCGCGCAGAAGCCTGGCACCGGCGGAGGGTCCCTGCGGTGCGGATTTGGCCGGGGCCTTGGAGTTGCGCTTGGTCGAGCGGGATGCGGTCGAGGTTCGAGATGTTGACTTCGACGATCGCGGAGGGGAAGTTCGTGACGCCATATGTTCCAGAATACCCGCCCAGTGCAAAGCCCGCCCCGACATCGAGTCGGGGCGGGCTGTGCGCTGCGGTGACCGGTGTCCTAGGCCTCGACCACCACGGGCACGATCATGGGCTTACGGCGCAACTTGCGCGAGACCCACGAGCCGATGGTGCGGCGTACGACCTGCTGCAGCTGGTGCGAGGTGTGGTTCTTACCGGACTCACCCATGGCGTCCTCCAGCGCGGCAATGATCTTGGGCCGGATCTCGTTGAAGACGGTATCTTCTTCGGCCACGCCGCGCGCGTGAATGTCCGGGCCGGAGACGATCTTGCCCGTGTCGCGGTTGACCACGGTGACCACGGAGATGAAGCCCTCTTCGCCCAGTGTCATTCGGTCCTTGAGGTCCGCGTCCGTGATTTCACCCACGGACGAACCGTCCACGTAAATGAAACCGCATTCGACCTGACCGGTGATGGTGGACTTGCCGCCGTGCATGTCCACCACGGTGCCGTTCTCGGCGAGTATCACGTGGTCACTGGGCACGCCGGTCTCCTGGGCGAGTGCACCGTTGGCGATCAGGTGGCGCACCTCGCCGTGGACCGGCATCACGTATTCGGGCTCCACGATGTTGTAGCAGTACAGCAGTTCGCCGGCTGCCGCGTGACCGGACACGTGCACCTTGGCGTTGCCCTTGTGCACCACGTCCGCGCCCAGGCGCATCAGGCCGTTGATCACGCGGAACACGGAGTTCTCGTTACCGGGAATCAAGGACGACGCCAGAATCACGGTGTCACCGGCGTTCACCTGGACCTTGTGATCGCCGTTGGCCATCCGGGACAGCGCGGCCATGGGCTCACCCTGCGATCCGGTGCACATGATCACGAGCTTGTCGTCCGGGTAGTCGGCGGCTTTCTTCTGGTCGATCAGCACGTTGGGTGGAACGTCCAGGTAACCGAGCTTGTCCGCGATCTCCATGTTGCGAATCATCGAACGCCCCATCAGGGCGACCTTGCGACCGCTGGCCACGGCGGCGTCGAGGACCTGCTGCACTCGGTGCACGTGAGAGGAGAAGGACGCCACGATCACGCGCTGGCGTGCCTTGGCGATCACGTCCGCGAGCACGGGACCAATGGCTTTCTCGGTCGCCACGAAGCCGGGCACCTCAGCGTTGGTCGAGTCGGTCAAGAACAGGTCCACGCCCTCCTCGCCCAGGCGGGCGAAGTGACGGAGATCGGTAATGCGACCGTCCATGGGCAACTGGTCCATCTTGAAGTCACCGGTGTGCAGCACCGTGCCGGCCTTGGTGCGTAAGAACACGGCCAGGGCGTCCGGTATGGAGTGGTTGACGGCCACGAATTCGCATTCGAACTCACCGAGACGCTCCACCTGCCCCTCGCGCACAGCCAGGGTGAAGGGCTTGATCCGGTGCTCTTTGAGCTTGGCCTCGATCAACGCGAGAGTCAGCTGGGATCCCACGATGGGAATGTCGGGGCGCCGCTTGAGCAGGTACGGAACCGCACCGATGTGGTCCTCGTGACCGTGGGTGAGCACGACCGCGACGATGTCGTCGAGACGGTCCTTGATGTAATTGATGTCCGGCAGGATCAGGTCCACGCCGGGTTGGGTTTCTTCGGGGAACAGCACACCGCAATCGACCACGAGCAGCTGCCCGTTGATTTCGAACACGGTCATGTTCCGACCGACCTCACCCAGACCACCCAGCGGCACGACACGCATGGTGTCTGCGCTCAACGCGGGGGGCTCGGAGAGATCTGTGGTGGTCCAACGGGTCATGAGACCCCTTTCGTCTTATGAGTTCAAAGTATCCGCCAGGACCGACGAACTCAGATCCCCACGGATCTGTTCGATTTCGGCCTGGGTGGGCGCAACGTGCGGCAAACGCACGGTGTTGTTCGGCAGGCGCCCCTGCCAATTCAAAATGGTCTTGGCAGCCACGGCACCGGGTACGCGGGTCATGGTGGCGCGGACCACAGGGATCAGCTCGTTGTTGATCTGACGCGCGGTGGCGTAGTCACCGGCCAGTGCGGCGTCGATGAGCTTGCGGAACCGGTGGGTGTCCACGTGGGTGGTGACACCCACGAGACCGGCCGCGCCCAGCGCGATCCAGGGCAAGGTCAAGCCGTCGTCACCGGAGTAGTACTGGAGATCGGTTTCGGCCATGACGTGGGCGGCCGCAGTGAGGTCCGCCTTGGCGTCCTTGACGGCCACGAGGTTCTCGTGTGAGGCCAACGAGATCAGGGTCTCCGGGGCAAGGGGGATGCCGGAGCGGCCCGGAATGTCATACATCATGATGGGCGTGTCCACCGAGTCAGCCAGCGAGCGGAAGTGCGCCTCCACACCGGCCTGGGTGGGCTTGCTGTAATAGGGTGTAACGATCAGCAGCCCGTCCATGCCGATTTTCTGCGCCTCGAGGGACAGGTACCGAGAATGCTCGGTGTCGTTGGAACCGGTACCGGCCAGCAACGGCACACGCCCGCCCACGGCGTCCTTCACGGCTCGGAACACCGCGAGGTTCTCCTGGTCGGTCATGGTTGAGTACTCGCCGGTGGTGCCACACACCACCAGCCCGTCACAACCGTCATTGACCAATTCCTCGGCGAGGTGTCCCGTGGTCTCTAGGTCCACGGAGCCATCGTCCTTGAACGCGGTCACCATGGCGGTGAGCAGAGTTCCGAACATGGGAGCGGGTCGGTCGGGCTGGGTGGCTACGCTGCGATCGGTCATAAGCCCAAGGTTACCGTGATCACCGGGCCAATGCTGTCCCCGGATCGGCACCGCGGTGCAATTTGATGGCGGTACGCATGGCAGCGCGGGCGCGGCGACCGTCAGAACTCGCCGAATACGCAAGACTCAGCCGATACCACCCTCGCCATTCGGCGGGATCCGCTTCGACCTCTGCGCGCACCGTGTGGAAATGTTGGTCGGCGGCTTCGCGGACGAACCGCCCCGACGGTGTCTTGGGCAGCTCATCCTCGAACAGCCCGCCTTCCGCGGCGAGGGTTCGTCCGAGTTTTTCGGTGCGGGCACCGAAGATGATCTCCCGGACCATGGCCCAGGTGCCCACCGCCGGGATGATCAGCATGGCGATCCCGAAGCCCTTCACGATCCACCCCTGGGAGCTGAGTAGCAGTACCGCGCGCTGGAACGACAGCCCCAGGTACAGGGCGAGCAGAGCAACCATGAGAGCGGCCAGGATCCGTCCCTTGGAGCCGATCTCCAGCACGGTGAAGACCGCGGCGAAGGCCAACATGGCAACGATCCACACCTTGGAACCCACGGAAATGGGCAAAATCACCACGGTGAGCAGCGCCAGAACGATGACCGCCGCCACCAACCAACGCAGTGAACTGGATGTCTGGTCGCTCACAGGCGCAAATCCATGTAACCGTCCAAACCGTGGGTCAGACCGGGGTGCCGGTGGACCTCTCGCACGCCCAGCACCACGCCCGTCATGAACGAAATCCGGTCGAAGGAATCGTGGCGGATGGTCAATTGCTCCCCCGTGTTACCCAGCAGCGTTTCCTGGTGGGCCACCAGCCCGCGCAGCCGTACGGAGTGCACGTGCACGCCGTCCACCACGGCACCACGAGCGCCGTCGGGGTCGGTCCGGGTCGCGTCCGGTGAGTCCGCGACGCCGGCCTCGTGGCGGGCCTTGCCGATCAACGACGCCGTGCGGGCAGCGGTTCCCGAGGGGGCGTCCAACTTGTCCGGGTGGTGCAGTTCCACGACCTCCACGGATTCGAAGAATGCGGCGGCGGCCTCCGAGAACTTCATGGCCAGCACCGCACCCACGGCGAAATTGGGGGCGATCAACACTCCCACGTCAGGGTGCTGGGCCAGCTGGGACTCCAGCTCCGCCAGCGCCTGATCATCCCAACCGGTGGTACCCACGACCGAGTGGATCCCGTGGTCGACCGCGAAACGGACGTTCTCGCGGGTGGACTCGGGAACGGTCAGGTCGATCATGACCTGCGCCCCCGCATCGACGATGTTCTGCAGGTCGTCCTCACGACCCAGAGCAGCAACCAGCTCCAACCCCGGGGCGCGCTCCACGGCCGCTACGGCCTCGGAGCCCATGCGCCCGCGGTGGCCCAGTACGGCCACTGTGGTGACGTTGTTCGAATCAGTCATCTCAACCACTCCTTAGTTCTGGATCGGCAGGGCCTCGGACACTATCTGCGGGCCCACCACCGTTTGCACGGCCGAAGCGGCCGAAAGCTCCGCCGCCAGCGTCTGCACGTCCCGCGACGTCACGGTCCGGATGCGGTCCAGGGCCTCGTCGACGTCCATGTACACACCGGTTTTCAGTTCCGCGGATCCCAGGCGGGACATGCGGGAACCCGTGTCCTCCAGGGCCAGCACGGTGGCGCCGCTGAGTTGTCCCTCGATCTTGGACAACTCCTTGACCACCATGCCGTCCTGAGCCAGTCGATCCAACTCGTCGCGCATCAGCTGGGCCACCTGGTCCACCCGCTCCATGGCGCAGCCCGCGTACATGCCGAAGTAACCGGCATCCGAATACGCACCGGAGAAGGAGAAGGTGGAATAAGCCAACCCCTTTTGCTCCCTGATGGTGTGAAACAACCGGGAGGACATGCCCCCGCCCAGTGCCGCATTGAGCACGGTCATGGTGAAGCGCCGGTCATCCCCAACGCGCAGGGCGGGACCGCCCAGCACCACGTGGGCCTGCTCGACGGGCCGGTGGAACACACGGGTCCCGGTGAGCGGGGTCAACAGGGCCGATTCGTTGGCCCGCCGTGCCCCCACGGTTCCGAGAGCGTCGGGGTCCCACCCAGCCCGGGTGAATGACTCGCGGACCATGTCCACGACCCGCTCATGTTCCAGCCCGCCGGCGGCGGTGACCACCAGATTCTCGGGGCGGTAGACCGCGCGGTAATGCTCCCACACGGCGTCCCGGGACACGGAACAAATCTCCTCCGGTGTGCCCGCAATCGGACGGGCCAGGGGCGACCCCTCCAGAACAGCGGCGGTGAACTGCTCGAACGCGAAGTCCGTGGGGTCGTCACGGTCCATGGCGATTTCTTCCAGGATCACACCGCGCTCGCGGTCGAACTCGTCCGGATCCAGGACCGCACTGGAGAACATGTCGGCCAACACGTCAATGGCCATGGGTAGGTCCTCGGAGAGCACCCGCGCGTGATAGCACGTGTTCTCCTTGGCCGTGAAGGCGTTGGATTCCCCACCCACGGCGTCGAAGGCCTCGGCGATGTCCAGCGAGGTGCGCCGCGCCGTGCCCTTGAACAACAAATGTTCCAGGAAGTGCGTGGAACCGAGCATCCCCGGGGCTTCATCACGGGAACCCAGGCTGACCCAGAAACCCACGGATGCCGAGCGCTGCCCGGGCATTTTCTCGGTGAGGACACGCGCCCCGCACGGCAGCACGCTGCGGGTGATCACGGCGCCGTCGGCGTCGTCGTGGAGCACGTGGGTGAAGCCGGTGCTGACCGGCGCAGAAGGTGAGTACGCCCGAAGGCGGGCGTCCGCGGTGGAGATGCTCTCCCCGGGACCGCCCGCCTCCAGCGGAAGGTGAACTACCGTCATGAATGTCGTGTTACCCCTCGATCAGCTCTCGCTGATGGGTTCGGACTCGAGCTCTTGGGCCTTGTCCTCATCGGCCACGACCGGGGCGAGCGAGAGCTTTCCGCGGTCGTCGACCTTGGTGATCTCGACCTGGATCTTCTGGCCCACGCCCACGACGTCGTCCACTTCGTTGACGCGCTTGTTGTCGTTGAGCTTGCGCATCTCGGAAATGTGCAGCAGGCCGTCCTTGCCCGGGGTGAGGGAAACGAACGCACCGAAGGTGGTGGTCTTGACCACGGTGCCCAGGTAACGCTCGCCCACCTCGGGAACCTGCGGGTTGGCGATCGCGTTGATCGCCGAACGCGCAGCCTCTGCGGAGGGACCATCGGTCGCGCCGATGTACACGGTGCCGTCGTCCTCGATGGAGATGTCGGTTCCGGTGTCTTCCTGGATCTGGTTGATCATCTTGCCCTTGGGGCCGATGACCTCACCGATCTTGGCGACGGGAACGTTCACGCTGATCACGCGCGGAGCGAATGCGCTCATCTCGTCCGGGGCGTCGATCGCCGAGGTCAGCACATTGAGAATGTACAGGCGTGCCTCCCGGGCCTGGCTCAGGGCCGCCGTCAACACGGACGCGGGGATCCCGTCGAGCTTGGTGTCCAGCTGGATCGCCGTCACGAACTCCGACGTACCGGCAACCTTGAAGTCCATGTCACCCAGTGCGTCCTCGGCACCGAGGATGTCGGTCAGGGCCGCGTAACGGGTCTCGCCGTCCACGGTGTCGGAGACCAGGCCCATGGCGATACCGGCCACGGGGGCGCGCAGGGGCACACCGGCATTGAGCAGCGACAGGGTTGCGGCACACACCGAACCCATCGAGGTCGAGCCGTTGGAGCCCAGCGCCTCGGAGACCTGACGGATCGCGTAGGGGAATTCCTCGCGCGAGGGCAGCACGGGCGTGATGGCGCGCTCCGCCAACGCGCCGTGACCGATTTCGCGGCGCTTGGGCGAGCCCACGCGGCCGGTTTCACCGGTGGAGTACGGCGGGAAGTTGTAGTGGTGGATGTAGCGCTTGTGCTTGACCGGGGACAGCGAGTCGATCTGCTGTTCCAGCTTGAGCATGTTCAACGTGGTGACACCCATGATCTGGGTTTCGCCGCGCTCGAAGATCGCCGAACCATGCACGCGGGGCAGGACCTCCACCTCGGCGGTCAGCTCGCGGATATCCGTCAGGCCACGTCCGTCGATGCGCACCTGATCCTTGAGGACGCGCTGGCGCACGGTCTGCTTGGTGAGCGCCTGGTACGCGCCGTTGATCTCATCCTTGCGGTCTGCGAAGGGCTTGCCCTCACCGGTGAGCTCGGCCAGAACACTTTGGTGCAGCTCGTCAGTGGCGACTTCGCGCTCCTGCTTACCGGCAATCGAGTACACCTCGGCGAGACGGTTACCCACGAAGTCCCGGACGGCCTGGGTGGCGTCCTCCTCGAAGCCGCCGAAGCGGGGCAGTTCCAGGGCTGGCTTGCCCGCGCGGGCGACCAGGTCTGCCTGAGCCTCGCACAGGGCCTTGATGTAGGCCTTGGACGCCTCGATGCCCTCCGAGACGAGTTCTTCGGTCGGTGCGACGGCGCCCTGGCCCTTGACGAGCTCCCACGAGTTGTCCGTGGCCTCGGCCTCGACCATCATGATCGCGACGTCCTCGGAACCGTCAGCGGCGGTGACCACACGCCCCGCCACGGCCATGTCGAACACGGCGTTCTCGAGCTGGGAATGCTTGGGGAAGGCAATCCACTGGTGCTTGCCGTTCTCCTCAGCCATGAGCGCCATGCGCACGCCGCCCACCGGGCCCTGGAAGGGCATCCCGGACAGCGAGGTGGACATGGACGCGGCGTTGATGGCCACGGTGTTGTAGATCTCGTCCGGTGCAATGGACAGCACGGTCACGACAACCTGGACCTCGTTGCGGATGCCCTTGCCGAAGGCGGGGCGCAACGGGCGGTCGATCAGGCGGCAGGTCAGGATCGCATCCGTGGACGGGCGGCCTTCACGGCGGAAGAACGAGCCCGGGATGCGACCGGCTGCGTACATGCGCTCTTCCACGTCAACGGTGAGCGGGAAGAAGTCGAAGCCCTCGCGCGGGTTCTTACCCACCGCGGTGGCCGACAGCATCGAGGTTTCCTCGTCGATGTAGACCATGGCGGACCCGGCGGCCTGTTTCGCCAACCGGCCGGTTTCGAAACGCACGACGCGCTTGCCGTACGAACCGTTGTCGATGATTGCTTCTGCACTTTGAATTTCGGGACCCTCCAAGGGTCACCTCCGTTTCTTCTGTTGCGAAAAGCGCGACATACCGGTCTTCGATCGAGGCGCTCGCACTGCACATGCCTTGCGAAGGCCACTGTCGAGGACCGCGATATGGTGCGCGAATCCGCTACGAACTTTCTGTTGGTTGTCTCTAGCCCATGGGCCGGTGGTTCCTGTCGGAACCTGGCGGTGTTCGTCCCGAACAGCGCCGGTTGCGGCGGTTCCCCGTGTTTTCACGCGGGAAAACACGGGGAACACCGAGGACTCACATCACTTACGCAGGCCGAGACGCTCAATGAGCGCACGGTAGCGGGCGATCTCAGTGCGACGCAGGTAGTCAAGCATGCGACGACGGCGACCCACCAGGGCCATGAGGCCGCGGCGAGTGTGGTGATCGTGCTTGTGCTGCTTGAGGTGCTCGGTCAAATCGGAAATCCGACGGGACAGCACGGCGATCTGCACCTCGGGCGAACCGGTGTCGCCCTCGTGAGTTGCGTACTCCTCGATGATTTCCTGCTTGACAGCGGCATCCAGTGCCATGAATAACTCCTTGAGTTAGTACCGTGACCGCCCGGTGCGCGGGGTTCGCGCCCGGGGTTCGGGAGTTTCCCCGAGGCCTGACCGCCACGGACCGCAGTCTGACCGTTGACCAGTCTAACGGACGGCATCCAATACGGCGTATTAGGCGGGTCACCGTTATGGATGTCTGCCTCAACTGGGACAATGGGCACCATGAAGAAAATGAACGTGGAGTCTTTCAATCTGGATCACCGTTCGGTGGCAGCCCCCTACGTGCGGGTCGCCGATCGTAAGGAGTTGCCCGGCGGGGACACTCTGATCAAGTACGACGTCCGTTTCACCCAGCCCAACCAAGCGCATTTGGAGATGCCCGCGGTCCACTCGATCGAGCACCTGACCGCTGAGCACATGCGCAACCACACGGAGGCGCTCATCGACTTCTCCCCCATGGGCTGCCAGACCGGTTTCTACGCGATCATGCTCGGCGTGGAGGACACCGAGTTCAAGAACCTGTTGGAGGCCACGTTCCAGGACATCCTCGACGCCGGCGAGGTCCCCGCGGCCAACGAAGTCCAGTGCGGCTGGGGCGCCAACCACAGCCTGGAAGCAGCCCAGTCAGCCGTGCGGGAGTTCTTGGACGAGCGCGCCGCGTGGGACGAGGTCACCCGGTGAACCCAGACGCCTCCCAGGAGACGGTGAACCGGGACGCAACATTGTTCGGTCGGTGCGTGGGCTCACCCGCCGTGGTGGTCGCCATGGACGAAGAGGCCGAGCCCTTCCTGGCTCGCGCCACGGAGCGAGCGGCGCAACCACTCACCGTGGGCCCCGCTCTGGTGTACGCGGTGATCCTCGAGGGCGACCCGGTGTTGCTCGTGCGCACCGGCATCGGCCTGGTCAATGCGGCGTCGGCACTGACCGCCGTGATCGAAAGGTTCGAACCTTCCGCCGTGATCTCCGCGGGATCCGCCGGCGGGTTAAGGTCGGACGTCAATGTGGGCGATCTGGTGATCGGCACGGACTATTGCTACGCCGATGCGGACGCCACGGCGTTCGGATACCTTCCGGGCCAGGTTCCCGGCATGCCGGAGAGCTACTTCTCCGCGGCACGCTTGCTGGCCGCCGCGGAGGACGTGATCGGGGCCGATGAACAAACCGTGCTGCGGGGCACCATGCTCTCGGGCGGTTCCTTCGTGACGGAGGCGAACGTGGGCGCGACGCGTGAGATCTTTCCCAATGCACTGAGCACCGACATGGAGACCGTGGCACTTGCGCAGGTGTGCGCCACCCGCCAGTATCCTTTCCTGGCCGTCCGCAGTGTTTCAGACCTGTGCGGGCCGGCAGCCGGCCAGCAGTTCCACCTGGAAATCGACCTGGTGGCAGAAATCAGCGCGAGTGCGGTATGCCAGGTACTGAGCACCATTCGCCAAAGCACGTCCGAGTGAAGTGAGGAACGCATGAGCGACAAGAAACTTGAGGATGCCGTACCGGATGTCCCGCGCCACGTGCTGCGGGACGGGACCAAGATTCCCCAGTTGGGCCTGGGCACCTACCCCATGGATGATGCCGAGGCAGAGGCGCTGATCCCGGAGGCTTTGTGGCGCGGCTACCGTCTGGTGGACACCGCCGTGAACTACGGCAACGAGCTCGGTGTGGGTCGTGGCATCAAGGCATCGGAGATCACACGTGACGAGATCTTCCTGACCACCAAACTTCCGGGCCGTGACCATGGCACCGATTCCGTGCGCCGTTCCCTCGAGGGATCGCTCGAACGACTCGGCACCGATTACGTGGACCTGTACTTGATCCACTGGCCCAATCCTGGCGTGGACCGCTACGTGGAGACCTGGCAGACCATGATCGAGCTCCGCGATCAGGGATTGGTCAGGTCCATCGGTGTGTCCAATTTCCTGCCGGAACACCTACTGCGTCTCGAACGGGAGACCGGTGAAATGCCGGTGATCAACCAGGTGGAACTGCACCCGCAGTATCAGCAGGAGCTACTGCGTGAATTCCACGCCGAGCACAAAATCGTGACGGAGGCGTGGTCACCGCTGGGTCGCAAGACCGACATCCTGCAGCACGAATGGATTGCGGACATTGCACGCAAGGTGGGTCGCACGCCCGCCCAAGTCATGCTGCGGTGGCACATTCAATCCAACATTCTGCCCATTCCCAAAACCTCGAACGTCACACGCATGGCCGAGAACCTGGATGTCTTCGACTGGGACCTGACCGACGAGCAGATGAAGCGCATGAAGATGCTGCACACCGGTTTGAGCGGATCCGGATTCGATCCGCGCGAGCACGAAGAACTGTAACCGAGCCCGGTTCCCTCCTCAGACGGTCTCGCGAGGCTCCTTGGCCAGGATCTCGCGAGACCGTTCGACGTCGTCGTTCATTTGGGCCACGAGAGCATCGATCCCCCGGTAGGCCACCATGCCGCGCAACCGTTCCACGAACTCCACCACGACCTCCTGGCCGTAGAGATTGAAATCCTCGATGTCCTCTTCCGGGCGATCGATCACATGGGCCTCAACCTGCCGGGACACTCCCTCGAACGTGGGATTGGAGCCCACGGAAATGGCGGTGGGCCACCGCTTGCCGTTCGCGTCCACGAGCCAGCCCGCGTACACGCCGTCCGCGGGAATGAATCCCGTTGCCTCCGACGAGAGATTGGCCGTGGGGAATCCCAGTTCGCGTCCGCGGGCCGCCCCGTGGACCACCTCTCCGCGCATGCGGTGGTTTCGGCTGAGCAGCCCGGCGGCGCCGCGCATGTCCCCGGCTTCCAAGCACGAGCGGATCCAGGTGGACGAGCATCTGCGTTCCGTGGCGGCAGCCGCCGGGGTGCCGTTCCTGAAGGGGGTGGAGGGTTCCGTCCCCACGACGTCGGCAACGACCATCACATCGAAGCCGTGTTTCTCGCCCAGCGCCCGGATCGCGTTGAGATCCCCGGTGTTGTCCCTGCCCAACCGAACATCGGCCCCGATCACCAGGCAGACCGCCTCGAGGGGTTTGACCAGGTAGTCCACCACGAATTCTTCGGGTGTCAGCTGCGCGAAATCGAGTGAATAGGGCTGCACCAGAACGGCATCGATACGCGTGGTCTCCAGCGCATCAAGTTTGTCCTCGAGGCCCATGATCACCCCCGGGTGCGATTCCGGGCGGTGCACGAGTGCCGGGTGGGGATCAAAGGTGACCACCACGGAGTGCGCGTTGCGCTGCCCGGCCACCTCCAGCAACGTGTCGAAAACGTGTTGGTGACCGCGGTGGACTCCGTCGAAATTTCCGATCGTCACAACGGACGGTCCGAAACCCGGCGTGATGTCGTCGCGGGATCTCCAGTGGATCACTGTTCTCCTCGAGGTCGAGTGTGCGGGCGGGACGAAACGAGCCTACCCGTTCGAATGGTTCGGTCGGGTGCGCCACAACCAGATGAGCCCGATCACGGGCAGCACCAAAGGCACGTATCCGTACCCGGCACCGAAATGGGACCAGACACTGGCCTTGGGGAACAGCCCGGGGGCCATGACGCTGAGCAGTCCCACCGCAAGCACGCCGATCATCTCGGTCCACACGGCGAGCCAGGCGATCCGGTGCCACCCCGGGCCCGATTTGCTCAGCGCCACGGTGGCAATCACGTAGATCGCCGCCGAGATGGTGGACAGGATGATGGCGAACGGTGCCAGGGAGAACTCCGTGCCGAGCTGGTATAGGGAACGCACACCGGCGGACAGTGAGAAAACCCCGTAGATCACGATGATGACTCGGCCGAACCCACTGGATTTGGCGTCCGTGCGTTGGGTGCGCGCTCGATGGCCGAAGCGCTGCTGCAGTGCGTTGTGCTCGGTCGGCTTGCTCACTGGAGTCCTGTCCTTTCCGTGGTGTTCTCGATCGCGGTCCTGCTCAGACATTCTGGTAGTACCAAATGAAATTCATCCTGTACACCATGACGACCACCACGGGTCCCGCCGCGGCCAGGATGAGAGTCGACCACCGTGATCGTTCCACGAGAGACCAAATAAAGGTGCCGGCGGGGATCAAGAGTGCCGTGAGCAAGTACCCCCAGTACTCGAGAACGCTCCCGGAAGCTTCCGCCCCGTACAGGGGAAGGAACAGTGAGCCCACCATGTACACGATCAGGAACAGCTCCAGGACCAGCACCGAGCCCTGGGAGAAGTCGTCCGGTTCACGCCCGCGGAGGGCCTGCACCACGCAGATCAGACAGGACAGTGTGCCAATCACCACCGAGGCCCAGAACCACCCGTCATAACCCCACAGCATCAGTGGACCTCCTGTCCGAGTGAGAAGGTTTCCCCGGCGGCGATACCGAGCACGGACGTCGCGTACCGGTTGGCAGCGGAACCGCGGTTTTCGGCCAGCGCCACCAGGGAGCCGTCCGGAGCGAAACACGCCACGGGGAGGTCGTGCCCGGCCGCCAGCTCCGCGGGGTGGGCCGAGATTCGCCGTCCGTGAGACAGATCGGTGGCCTCTTTCGCGTCCAGACGGCGCACGGGAAACAACTGGGCGGCGACGGCGTTGATCTCCAGGGTGTCCACGGTGCCACCGGCGCTCACGGACCGCGTCAGTTCTTCCAGGGTGTGGGCCTGATCCAGGGTGAACGAACCCACGCGGGTGCGCCGCAGCGCTGTCAGGTGACCCCCCACGCCCAGGGCGCTTCCCATGTCCCGCGCCAGCGCGCGAATGTAGGTACCCGACGAACACGAGACGGTGGCGGTCACGGTGATGCCCGTGTCCTCCCGGTCAATGCCGTGCACCGTGAAGTCCTGGATCGTGACGGCCCGGGCGGCCAGGACGACGTCCTCACCGCCGCGCACACGCGCATAGGAACGCTTGCCGTTGACCTTGATGGCGCTCACGGCGGACGGGACCTGTTGGATCTGCCCCGTCAACGCAGTGACTTCGCGATGAATATCCTCGTCGGTCACGGCCGCGAGAACCGAGGCGTTCGCTCGCTCGGCGACCTCGCCCTCGGCGTCGTCGGTCACCGTGGCCGCACCCAGCCGAATGCTGGCCTCGTACGTCTTGGACGTCCCGGTGACCCAGGTGAGTAGCTTGGTGGCCTTCTCCACCCCCAGGACCAAGACGCCCGACGCCGCGGGGTCCAGGGTACCGGCATGGCCGACCTTGCGGGTGCCGGCCAGCCGCCGCATGCGCGCCACGACGTCGTGAGAGGTCCACCCGAGGGGTTTGTCGACGATGACGAACCCGGCCACCCTCGGGAGCGAGGGGGCCGGGCTCGGAACGTGGGGCCGTTCACTCACGCGCGTCAGCTCCGTGCGGAGTTGGAGTCGGGGGCGTCGTCGTCCGGGTTGTCCTCGGGCGTGCGGTAGGCATCCTCACCGGCAGCGTAGGAAGCGCCCACGGCCTGCGCCGCGACCTGCTCGTCCTTTTCGCGCGCGGCGCGCAGGAGTTCCTCGAGACGAGCGGCGTCGGCGGGAATCTCGTCCGCCACGAACGTGAGCGTGGGCGTGAGGCGAGCCGTGATGTTCTTTCCCACCTCGGAACGCAGCACGCCCTTGGCGGACTCGAGGGCACGGGCGGTGTCCGCGCGCTGCGTCTCGTCGCCGTACACCGTGTAGTACAAGGTTGCGTGCTGCAGGTCGTTGGTGACCCGGGCATCGGTGATGGTCACGAAGCCCAGGCGGGGATCCTTGATCCGGCGCTCGAGTGCCTGCGCAACAATCACCTTGATGCGGTCGGCGAGCCGTGCGGCGCGAGCGGCGTCAACCATGGTGACTCTCTTTCGCTGGGGAACGCTGAGCGTTCCGTGTCAGAAATCTGGGGTGCGGCGCCGCCGTGATGACGACGCCGCTGGCCCGCCGCCGTGGGCGGCGGGCCGATGCGGCGGGCACCTACCGGAAACCGGGGCACCCGCCGCCGAGCGTTACGTGGCTCAGGCGCGAGGCTTCTCGCGCATCTCCCACGTCTCGATCATGTCGCCCTCTTGGATGTCGTTGAACGAGCCCAGGCCGATACCGCACTCGTAGCCCTCGCGGACCTCCGTGGCGTCGTCCTTGAAACGGCGCAGCGAATCAATGGTGAGGCTGTCCTTGACCACGTTGCCGTCACGCACCAGGCGAGCCTTGGCGTTGCGCTTGACGACACCCTTGGTGATGTACGCACCGGCGATGTTGCCCCACTTGGAGGACCGGAACACCTCGCGGATCTCGGCGGTACCGAGCTCCACCTCTTCGTACTCCGGCTTGAGCATGCCCTTGAGGGCGTTCTCGACATCATCAATGGCGTTGTAGATCACCGAGTAGAACTTCATGTCCACGCCCTCGCGGTCCGCGAGTTCGGTGACACGCTCGGCCGGACGGACGTTGAAGCCGATGATGACCGCGTTGTCCACGGTGGCCAGGTTGACGTCGTTCTGCGTAATGGCACCCACACCACGGTGGATGACACGCAGCTGAACTTCGTCCCCGCCCACATCGATCTTGAGCAACGAGTCTTCCAGGGCCTCCACGGCACCGGAGACGTCACCCTTGATGATGAGGTTGAGGGTGTCCATCTTACCCTCGGCCACGGCCTCGTCGAAGGACTCGAGCGTGATGCGCTTGCGGCGCTTGGCCAGCTGCGCGTTGCGATCTGCGGCCTGACGCTTCTCGGAGATCTGACGTGCCGTGCGCTCCTCCTGGGTCGCCAAGAAGGTGTCACCGGCACGGGGTACTGCGGACAGACCCAGCACCTGCACCGGACGCGACGGCAGTGCCGCCTCGACGGGCTGACCGTTCTCGTCGAACATTGCGCGCACACGACCGTGAGCAGCACCGGCCACAATGGCATCGCCGACCTTCAGCGTGCCGGACTGGACCAGCACGGTGCACACTGCACCGCGGCCCCGGTCCAGGTTGGCCTCAATGGCCACACCGCGAGCATCCTTGTCGGGATTGGCCTGCAGCTCCAGGGCGCCGTCGGCGGTCAGGACCACCGCGTCGAGCAGGTCCTCGATGTTCAGACCGGCACGGGCGGAAACATCCACGAACATGGTGTCGCCACCGTATTCTTCGGGGATCAATCCGTACTCGGTGAGCTGACCGCGGATCTTCTCCGGGTTGGCCTCCGGCTTGTCGATCTTGTTCACCGCGACCACGATCGGCACGCCGGCCGCCTGGGCGTGGTTCAACGCCTCGACGGTTTGCGGCATCACGCCGTCGTCAGCGGCGACCACCAGAACGGCGATGTCGGTGACCTTGGCGCCGCGGGCACGCATGGCGGTGAACGCCTCGTGACCCGGGGTGTCGATGAACGTGATCAGACGTTCCTCGCCGTCCACCTCGGTGGAGATCTGGTACGCACCGATGTGCTGGGTAATGCCGCCGGCCTCACCCTCGATCACCGTGGTGTTGCGGATGGCGTCCAGCAGACGGGTCTTACCGTGGTCCACGTGACCCATCACGGTGACAACCGGAGGACGGGATTCGAGAACTTCATCGCCCTCGGCCTCGGCCTCGGCCTCGAGATCGATGTCGAAGGATTCGAGCAGCTCGCGCTCCTCGTCCTCCGGCGAGACGATCTGGATCTTGAAGCCCAGCTCGGCGCCCAAGAGCTCGAACGTTTCCTCGTCCAGCGACTGGGTCTGCGTGGCCATTTCACCCAAGTGGATGAGAACGGTCACCAGCGAGGCCGGGTTGGCGTTGATCTTCTCGGCGAAGTCCATGAGCGAGGCACCGCGACGCAAGCGGACCACCGTGTTGCCGTCACCGTGCGGAACGGAGACGCCGCCCACGGCGGGTGCTGACATCTGCTCAAGCTCTTGACGCTTTGCCCGCTTCGACTTGCGCTGCCGGCCGCGGCCGCCACCACCACGACCGAAAGCACCCTGGGTGCCGCCGCGGCCACCACGGCCGCGGAAACCGCCGCCGCCACCGGGACCGCCACCACCGCGGCGGGGACCGCCGCCACCGGCGTTACCGGGACGGCTGCCGATGGGAGCCACACCGGTGGTGTGGCCCGGCATCATGTTGGGCGAAGGGCGAGGACCACCGGGACGGGGAGCACCCTGTCCCTGGCCCTGACGGGCACCACCCGGACGCGGAGCGCCGGTGCGGGCTCCACCCTGACTACCCTGAGCGCCGTGCGGGGGGCGCGGCCCACCCGGACGGGGCCCTGCCGGGCGAGGACCGCCGGGGCGGGGACCGCCCTGGCCGGAACCGCTCGTGCGCATACCCTGCTGGGGCGCGAAGGGGTTGTTACCCGGGCGAGGAGCACCCGGCTTACCGGAACGCTGCTGCCCCGGGCGGGCGCCGCCGGGCTTGGGAGCATTGGACTCGGAACCGCGGCCCATGCCCTGCTGCGATGCGTACGGGTTGTTTCCCGGACGGGCACCGCCCGGCTTGGGAGCCGAGGACTTGGGTGACTGCGGCTTGGACTCGGGGGCCTTGGGAGCCTGTGCCTTGGGTGCTTCGGCCTTGGGAGCCGGAGCAGGCCTGGACTCTGCCGTGGGGGTCGCGGCCGGGGCCGTCTGCTCCTTGGCCTGCGCGGGTTTGGGCGCAGCTTGGCCCGGCTTGGGACCGGGTGCTGCTACCGGGCGTGTGCCGGCGGACTTGGTCTCGGTCTTGGGCTGCTGCGCGGGCTTGGCGCTCGGGGTCTTTTTCTGAGCCTTCTCCGCCGAGGCGTCTCCGGAACCGGCCGGGAACGCAGTGCGAAGTTTCTTGGCTACCGGGGGCTCCACCGTGGACGATGCTCCACGGACGAATTCCCCTAATTCTTGAAGCTTGGAAATCGCTTCTTTAGACGTGATACCGAGCTCTTTGGCGAGCTCGTGGACACGGGGCTTGGCCACATTTCTCCTGTCTCGGTCCGCACCGAAACAGGCACGAACCTTTTATCTTCCGTTGATGCGGCCTTGGGGCGCGTCGCTGCTCGACATGCGACCCCGCTGGCCGTGGGCGGAGTACGAAAAAGTACTCATCGCTTGGCACTCATCGGTTTTCCATGGTCTTCTGACTCGCTTTCCTTCTGCCCGTTCCACCGTGTGGACAGTAAAACGTTGAGGTGGTGGCCGAGGTTCTCTGCACTGACGGCGGTGCGGAACGCGCGGTTGAATGCGCGGCGCCGCACTGCCGTAGTGACGCATTCCTGGGTGGGATGCACCCAGGCACCTCGGCCGCCGATACGGCGGGACACGTCCAGTACGGCTTCCGGGCCGTGTTGGGTGTGCTCCACCGCTACGCGGACGAGTTGGTCAGGGGATACAACTTTTTTGCACCCCACACAGGTTCGAAGGCTGTTTTGGCTCACCCTCGCTCCTGCACTTGCTCACGTGGGTACGGGGTCATCGCCCTGGCGATGCCGGTGCGTACGCACAATTCACGAACTGACCACAGACAAGTCTAACGCGCCGGGGTTGATTCCCTCGAATTGCGGGAATTGTCAGTGATTCGCCACCCGCGACTCGGGCACGATGTCGATGCGCCAACCGGTCAATCGTGCGGCCAGGCGCGCGTTCTGGCCTTCCTTGCCGATCGCCAGTGACAACTGGTGGTCGGGCACCACTGCGCGAGCGGAGCGGGTTCGCTCATCCACGATCTCGACTCGGGTGGTCTTGGCCGGGGACAGCGCGTTGGCGATGAACACGCCGGGTTCCTCGGTGAAGTCGATGATGTCGATCTTCTCCTCCCCCAGTTCATTCATGACCGCCCTGACACGCGAACCCATCTCACCGATGCACGCGCCCTTGGCGTTGGCTCCGGGCCGGGTGGCCACCACGGCCATCTTGGTACGGTGGCCGGCTTCGCGTGCGAGCGCGACGATCTCCACGGAGCCGTCCGCAATTTCCGGGACTTCCATTTCGAACAGGCGACGCACCAGATCCGGGTGGGAGCGGGACAGAGTGATGGACGGGCCCTTGAGACCGCGTTTGGCTTCGACCACGAACGCGCGAATGCGGGCACCGTGCTTATAGACCTCGCCCGGAGCCTGCTCGTGCGGCGGCAGCACGGCCTCAACGGTGCCCAGGTTCACCTGAATCATGTTGGGGTTCTTGCCCTGCTGGATCTGCCCGGATACGAGCTCACCCTCGCGGCCCTTGAAGTGACCCAGCACGTTGTCGTCCTCGACGTCGCGCAATTTCTGCAGGATCACCTGGCGCGCCGTGGCCGCGGCAATGCGCCCGAAGCCCGCGGGGGTGTCATCGAACTCGCCGATCTTATTGCCGTCCTCGTCGACCTCGTCCGCCCAGATGCTCACGTGACCGGTACGGCGCTCGACTTCGGCGCGGGCGCCGCTCACGGCGCCCGGGGACTTCTGGTAGGCGAGCAGCAGGGCTTGTTCAATGGTGGGGATCAGCACGTCCACCGGAATGTCCCGTTCGCGTTCGAGCAGACGCAGGGTGCTCATATCAATGTCCATGTGACCGGCCTTCCTTCGTGCCCATTCGGGACCCGTCCGGGAACCAAACAGCGCGCCACACATGGGAGGTGTGGAGCGCTGCAACGTGGGTATTGGCTAATTGTTCTTCGGGCTATGGTACATCCCCCGTGCCCGGTCAGATTTCGACCTCGACCCGGGCGCCGCGCACGTGCTGGTAGTCCACGCGCTCGGGATCCAGGTACTTGATGGGCATACCCTTTTTCGGCTGGTGCCAGCGCTGAACCACCGCGTGATCCTCGTGGGCCTCCAGCAGACGAGCCGTGTAACGCTCTCCCTCCGTGGGCCGGATGCGCACGAGGTGTCCCACATTGCGCTTCCAGTGCCGCGGATTTTCCAGCTCACGCGTGGCACCCGGGGTCGATACTTCCAATTCGTAGGGCGGGCCCGGGACGGGATCGTGCTCGTCCAGAGCGGCTGAGATCGCTCGAGACACCTCGGCCAACCGGTCCAGGTTCAGCGCGTCCGTCCCGTCCGGAAGGTCCAGCACGATGCGCAGGGTCCGCTGCCCAGCCTGGTGGACCAGTTCCAGGTCCTCGAGGAACAGCCCCTCGGTGGTGACCACCGGCTCCACACTGTTGCGAATGGCGGTGATGTCTGCCGAGCTCATACGTTCTCCTTAGTGTCGGTTGTTGTCTCTATCATGGAACATCATGGAACCAAAGGGGGTAATCGTGGCCGCTGCACGCACCACTCGCGCCTGGGCGTGGGTGATAGCACTGGTGGCCATGGTCCTGGTGCTCGTCCTGGCCGCCGGCGCGTGGGCCAGGTGGCGCTCATTGTCCGATCACGACGCCGCCCGGTTGGCCGCCCGGGACATCGTCGCCGCCGTGGCCGAGTCCCCGGACACCCACATTCCCCAGGAGACCTCGGACCGCCAGCTGTCCGCTCTCGGTCCCGCGGCAACTCCCGCTCAACGCGAGCGGTTGAACGAACAACTGGACCCCGGGCCACTGCCCACCGCCGTCTCTCGGCTCACGGAGCTGGCATCGGACCAGGAGGATGCGGAACTGGCGGCCACCATGGCGGCCATCGCGGCGTCGTGGTCCGCTACCGCCGCCAGGACGGATTCCGATGCGCCCCTGGCCATGGATGTTGCCGCCGGTGATCCCCTGGACGTGGCGGCAGCACAGCGTTGCACCCCCGAGCTGACCGCCCTGGCCACGCAGCTGGATCGCGCCCGGTACACCGCGCAAGCGGCTGAGGCACGGGAGGACAACGGCACAGATTTCAGCGCTGCGGCGTTGCGGCAATGGCAGGACGGTCTCGACCGCCTGCACGACGCGCCGGAAGTTGCTCCGCTGTACGCGTGCGACCCCCATCCCGCCCGGGGCGGTTACCAGCTGCCCCCAAACATTGCGGGGAACGCTCCGGAAGCAACGGGCCACGTTGCCGGGGACGTCTCCGAGTACGCGGCGGCCGCTCTGGCGGCGTCGGCGCCCGCGGAACGGCCCTGGCTGATGGCCTCCCTGGAGACGTCCGCGCGCGCTCAGGCCCTGTTACAACCGCATGACCCCGTTCCCGCGCTGGTGGGGGACATCACCGTCACCGGCCGGTGAGGATGTCCCACCCCAGCTTCACGATCAGGACCGTGACCACCACGAAAAATATGGCGCGGATGAAGGTGCTGCCCTTGGCCACCGCCGTGCGCGCACCGATGTAACCGCCCAGCATGTTGCTCACCCCCAGCACCAGTCCGAGTCCCCACACGATGGACCCGTTGGCCGTGAACACCACGAGTGCGCCGAGGTTGGTGGCCAGGTTGATGATCTTGGCCTTGGCGCTCGCGGCCAGGAAACTGTAACCGAGCACCGAGACCAGGCCGATCACCAGGAACGACCCCGTCCCGGGACCCATGACGCCGTCGTAAAACCCAATTGCCGCGCCCAGCAGAACCGCCAGGCCGTAGTGGCGGACCCCGGTGTGACGAAGGGCCGTGAGCTGGCCCATGGTCGGGTGGGCGACCGTGAAGATCAGCACTCCGATCAGTGCGGCCACGATGATCGGCCGGAAGACCTCCGAGGGCAACAGCGAGGCGACTGCCGCTCCTCCCCCGGAGGCCGCCAGGGCCACGAGGGCCATGGGCAGCGCCGTGCGAAGATCCGGATGCACTCGCCGGTAGTAGGTCACCGCTGACGTCGCCGTGCCGAAGATCGAGCCCATTTTATTGGTCGCGAGCGCCTGGACCGGCGAGATGCCCGGGATCATCAGGGCCACCGGAAGCTGCAGCAGACCGCCACCGCCCACGACCGCATCGATGAATCCCGCGGCCAAACCGGTGAGAACCAAGAGCAGCAGAAGGCTCGGGGTCGCCGATTCCAACCCCGAGCCCTCCAAGAACCACGCATCCATGCAGAGTACCTACGGCCGCTCGCGCGGTTACCGGGCCTCGTTCGATGCCGGGCGCGGATCGCCGGCGAGCTCCGAACGCAGTTCCTGGACCACGTGGTCCCGAGCAATGTCTCGGCTGTCACCGCTACGGCGATCTCGGATTTCCAGCAGGCCGTCCTTGAGCCCGCGCCCGATCACCAGGACCGTTGGAACACCCAAGAGTTCTGCGTCACCGAACTTCACGCCAGGAGAAGTCTTGGGCCGGTCGTCGAAGAGCACGCTCATCCCGGCGTCCTCGATCTCCTTGACGATTTCTTCCGCGGCCTCGAGCACCTCGCCGCCCTTGCCCGTTGCCACCACGTGGACATCGGCCGGGGCCAGATTGCGCGGCCACAACAGCCCCTTGTCGTCGTGGTAGTGCTCAGCGACCGCTGCCAACGCGCGTGTGACACCGATGCCGTAGGAGCCCATGGTCACGGTCACGAGTTTTCCGTTCTGATCGAGCACCTTGAGTCCCAGGGCCTCGGCGTACTTACGTCCGAGCTGGAACACGTGTCCCATTTCGACGCCGCGCGCGATCTCCAATTCGCCGGATCCGTCCGGAGCCTGGTCGCCCGCGCGCACATTGCATGCCTCGAGTGTGCCGTCCCAGGTGAAGTCACGCCCCGCGATCAGGCCGTACACGTGCATCTCGCTCACGTTGGCCCCGGTGATCCAGCTGGTTCCGGGAACCACACGGGGATCCACGAAGTACGGGATCCCCGACTGGGATTTCGTACCCAACAAGGCGTCGTCCAGTGTCATCCCCGGGCCCAAGTAGCCCTTGACGATTTCGGGGCGAGCCCGCAGTTGTTCGTCACTGGCGGGTTCCACATCCGGTTCGCCGCCCACACCGAGAGCCTCACCGATACCGGCCGCGACGCGCTTGATGTCGATCTCACGGTCGCCGGGCAGACCGACGGCGACCAGCTGCTTCTCACCGTCCGGCAGAATCACGGACAGGACCACGTTCTTGAGGGTGTCCGCCGCCTTCCACTCCCCCGTTTCACGCGGATGCAACTCGTTGGAGCGTTCCACCAGGGTGTCAATGGTGGGGCTGTTCGGTGTCCTGTTCACCTGGGCGGCCGGGGCGTCGTCGTAACCAATGGGTTCCGGCGGCACCGTGGTGACCGCCTCGACGTTGGCCGCGTACCCGCCGGCCGTACGCACAAACGTGTCCTCACCAATGGGCGTGGGGTGCATGAACTCCTCCGAGCGCGAGCCGCCCATGGCCCCTGACTGGGCCGAGACCGCAACCACCGGCAGACCGAGACGTTCAAAAATCCGAACGTACGCGGCGCGGTGTTGGGCGTAGGAGTCCTCCAACCCGGCGTCGTCGACGTCAAAGGAGTAAGAGTCCTTCATGATGAACTCGCGCCCGCGCAGCAGGCCGGCGCGGGGGCGGGCCTCGTCGCGGTACTTGGTCTGGATCTGATAAAGAATGGCCGGCAGATCCTTGTAGGACGAATACATGTCCTTGACGAGCAGCGTGAACATTTCCTCGTGCGTGGGGGCGAGCAGGTAGTCGGCGCCCTTGCGGTCCTTGAGCCGGAACAGGTTCTCGCCGTACTCCGTCCACCGGTTGCTGACCTCGTAGGGTTCACGCGGCAACAGTGCCGGGAAATGAACCTCCTGGGCACCAATGGCGTCCATTTCCTCGCGGACCACGGTCTCGACCTTGCGCAGCACTTTGAGCCCGAGTGGCAACCACGTGTAGATCCCCGGCGCGGCGCGCCGGATGTAACCGGCGCGGACCAGCAGACGGTGGCTGGCCACATCTGCATCAACGGGATCCTCGCGCAGTGTGCGGAGGAACAGGGAACTCAGACGAAGCGGCACGAAGAGTCCTAACCGCCCGTAAACGGGCCAAATAAAGAGGGGCTGGTATCTGGTGGGATTCTATCCCCCGGATACCAGCCTCTCAGACCAAGATGGGTGCTTACTGCTCGGAAATCTTGGTGACGGATTCCTGCAGGATGCTTTCGATGTCCGGGGCCGCGGCACTCGGGCTCGCGGCGCCACTGGAGCCACCCTGCCCGCTGACCACGACGAACGTGTTTCCCACCACGGCGGACGCCTGGGTCATCGTGTTGGACTGCCCATCCATGTCCATGGTCATGTTCATCAGCGTTGCCTCGGTGGCCTTGTCGAGATCGAGATCGCGGGGTTCAATGCTCGCTTCGATTTTGTTACCCATGAGCTCCATGGTGAACTCGCGGCAGTCCTCGTTCTGCTGGTTTGCCGTTCGGGCATGCTCAGCGGCTTCATCGGACGAACCCATGGGCAAGGCGGTCACCGCGTACTGCCCCTCGGAAGGAGTGGCCACGACAATGTCCTCCACGTGCCCGGATGAGGTGTCCATTGCCTCCTTGACCAGGTCCTTGCACTGTGCCGGTTCGATCGTGGCCTGATCGATCACCTGCTCCAGGTCCTCCATCTGACTGCCGGCGTTCTCCCCGTCCATGGGCTCGGCAGACAACGTCTGGCCCTCGACCTCCACGCTGTTGAGCGCACTGACCACCTGGTCCTGGGAATAGCTGGCTTGGGGGTCGGGTTCGTCTCCGCCTCCTCCGCCTCCCGCGGAACATGCGGTGAGTGCCAACGCGGCGACCGCGACGGCGGTTACCGACCGAGCGGCGTGTCGCACTACGAACGGTCGACGGGAGGAGAACGTGGGGGTAGTGGTGGAGCCCATGGGAAATCACCTAATTTTCGCCGGTTGTATCAGTTGACTGAGCGGCTGATGGTGCCGCGCACCAAATGTAACCCGGCGCACACCTCACGCAGGGTCATCCCGAAAATTGTGAAGTCTCTTCCGCGCCGACTACAACAACACCGTGGCGAAAGTACCCGACCGTTCAAAACCGACTTTGCGATACGTGGCCAACGCGGGCCGGTTGTAGGAGTTCACGTACAGGCTCACCACGGGAACGTAGGTCCTGGCCAGAGCCACCGTCGCCGCCATGCACGGGGTCGCAAGTCCCCGGCCGCGATGCGCCGGATGCACCCACACACCCTGGATCTGACACACCCGCCCGCTCATGGCTCCGATGTCCGCCTTGAAAATAACTGTGCCGTCCGTGTCGTCCGTGAGTACCGCGGTGCGACGATCGCGCAGCAACTGTTCAATGCGCTTGCGGTAACTCTGGGCGCCGTCCACGAACGGGGAGTAACCGACCTCTTCCTCGAACATCGCCGCGGCTGCGGGCAGGACACGGGAGAACTCGGACACCCCGGCCCAGCGCACCCGATCCGAAACAGCGCTGAATTGCTCGGCCGCCGGGTCGGTGTCCATCGCGAGCAGGGGCTGGTCGGGGCGTACGTCGAAGGGTAGGGGCCATGAGTCCTTGAGCCGGTTCCACAGCCCCATCACGGGCTCCGCCGGTCCGAACAGGGAAGCGTAGCGGGAACCGCCGCGCGCGAGGTGGTCCGCGACCAGGTCCTGGCCGGTCTCATCCAGGGCGATCGGGACCACGTTGGTACCCACCCAGCACGCGCCGACCAGTTCTTGAGCGGGACTCATGATGCCCAGTACGGGCGCGGGTCGACGCCGCCGGGACGCCCGGACGGTGTCCACGTGCGCGGCGACGAACACCGATGACACCGCGTGACGCGCCAGGAGCCGGTCCAGTTGTCCCTGCGGTACGGCCCCGGGAACCAGCAAACGCGTCACCCGGTATCGGGTCATCCGGCCGTCACGACCGGAGCGCCCTCGACCGGCTGACCGTTCTCGTCCAACTCCATGTTCTCGGCCATGAGGTTCGCCTGCTCCAGCAGCGTTTCCACGATCTGGTCCTCGGCAACGGTCTTGATGACCTCACCCTTGACGAAGATCTGCCCCTTGCCGTTACCCGATGCCACGCCCAGGTCAGCCTCCCGGGCCTCACCCGGTCCGTTCACCACGCAACCCATCACGGCCACGCGCAGCGGCACGGTGAGGTGCTCGAGTCCCTTGGTGACGTCGTCGGCGAGCTTGTAGACGTCCACCTGGGCGCGTCCGCAGGACGGGCACGAGACGATTTCCAGCTTGCGGGGGCGCAGACCCAGCGACTGCAGGATCTGTGTGCCCACCTTGACTTCTTCGACCGGGGGTGCGGACAGGGAGACCCGTATGGTGTCCCCGATGCCCTGCCCCAACAGGATGCCGAAGGCCGTGGCGGACTTCACGGTTCCCTGCAGAGCCGGCCCGGCCTCGGTGACGCCCAGGTGCAGGGGCCAGTCCCCGCGCTCGGCCAGCAGCTGGTAGGCGCGCACCATGGTCACGGGGTCGTTGTGCTTGACGGAGATCTTGAAGTCGTGGAAGTCGTGTTCCTCGAACAAGGATGCTTCCCAGACGGCGGACTCCATGAGCGCCTCCGGGGTGGCCTTGCCGTACTTCTCGAGCAAGCGCTTGTCCAGGGAGCCTGCGTTGACCCCGATGCGGATGGAGACGCCCGCGGCTTCCGCCGCGCGGGAAATGCCCTCGATCTGATCGTCGAACTTGCGAATGTTGCCCGGGTTCACCCGAACGGCCGCGCAACCGGCGTCAATGGCCGCGTACACGTACTTGGGTTGGAAGTGGATGTCCGCAATAACCGGAATCGGCGACTTCTTGGCAATGATGGGCAGCGCATCGGCGTCGTCCTGGGAGGGGCACGCGACGCGCACGATGTCGCAGCCGGCGGCGTTGAGCTCCGCGATCTGCTGCAACGTGGCATTGATGTTGGTGGTGGGCGTGGTGGTCATCGACTGCACGCTGATCGGAAAATCCGATCCGACACCCACGGAGCCCACCTGGATCTGACGGGTCTTTCGCCGAGGTGACAGGACCGGTTGGGGTGCAGCGGGCATACCGAGACTGACCGAACTCACGAATTTCCTCCAGGGGATGGTTGGCCGGGTCGCTGAACAGTGCTCCCCGATTCATTCACCTTCCATTGTGCCACTTCGCGGGAACGCTGCGGCCGGACGTGAGCAAACGAACGCTCGACGACGCCGCCCCGGGCCTTCCGTGGGAAGGCCCGGGGCGGGGATCGAAGCGGGAGTTGTCGCTAGCGGCGCATGATCTTGCGCGCCAACCAGTTGCCGAAGAACTGGACCAACTGCACCAGGATGATGATGACGATCACAGCGGCCCACGTGACCTCGTCGTTGAAACGCTGGTACCCCAGGCGCAGGGCGAAGTCGCCCAAACCACCGGCGCCAATGGCACCGGCCATGGCGGACATGTCCGTGATGCCGATGACCAAGAAGGTGTAGCCGAGTACCAGCGGGCCGAGAGCCTCGGGCAGGATCACCGTGGTGATGATCCTCGACCGGGACACGCCCATGGAACGGGCTGCCTCGACCACACCCGGATCCACGGTCATCAGGTTCTGTTCCACGATGCGCGCCACCGCGAAGGTCGCGCCAATGGTCATGGCGAAGATCGCGGCATTGGGCCCCAATCGGGTGCCCACGACGGATTCCGTGGCCTGGCCCAGTGCGGCCAGGAGAATGATGAACGGGATGGGGCGGATGAAGTTCACGAGGAGGTTCAGGGCGGTGAAGACCGCGGTGTTCTCCAGGATGTTGCCACGCCTGGTGACGTAGAGACCCACGCCCACGAGCAAACCGATGAGCCCGGCCAGCACCAGGGTCACGGACACCATGTAGAGGGTCTGGCCGGTGGCGGACAGTAACTGGGGTCCCAAGACTGACCAATCCATCAGCGGGCCACCTCCTCTACCTTGGTGATCTCGCGCAGTCGGACAATGGTGTTGTCCACGGCGGTGTCCGGGCCGTTGAGCGACAGCGTGAGAGTGCCGAATGATCGGGACTGCAGCATCGAAATACCGCCGAACGCGATCTCGAACGTCACGCCGTCACGAGCGCACTGCGAGAGCACGGAACCGATCCTGTTCTGGTCCGTGACATCCACCAGGATCAACCGACCCGGGTGTTCCCGGCGAACCTTGGCGATCTCGTGCCCCCGGGGAACGGTACGCATCACCGAGGACACGAACTTCCGAGTGGTCTCCGCCTGCGGATGAGCGAAGACGTCCGAGGTGGCACCCACCTCCACCACGCGGCCACTGTCCATGACCGCCACGCGGTCTGCAATGGAACGGACCACGTCCATTTCATGGGTGATGAGCACAATGGTGATCCCCAGCTCACGGTTCACCCGCCTGAGCAGGCCGAGCACCTCCTGGGTGGTCTCCGGGTCCAGCGCCGAGGTGGATTCGTCCGCGAGCAGCAATTCCGGGTTGGACGCCAAGGCGCGTGCAATGCCCACCCGCTGCTTCTGACCGCCCGACAGTTGTTCCGGGTAGTTCTTCGCCCGGTCCGTGAGCCCCACGAAGGCCAGCAGTTCCGTGACCCGTTGGGCGCGTTCCTCGGGCTTCCACCCGGCGCGTTTGAGCGGATACTCGATATTGCCCGCCACGGTACGCGAATTGAACAAGTTGAACTGCTGGAAGATCATGCCGATCTTGCGACGAATCGGGGCCAGCTGAGTCTCGGACTTGCCGTCCACCCGGTTGCCCGCCACTTCCAACGATCCGGAGCTGATGGGCTCCAGGCCGTTGATCAGACGGACCAAGGTGGACTTGCCGGCACCGGAGTACCCGATCACGGCGAAGATCTCGCCCTTGGTGATGTCCAGGGTCACGGTGTCCACGGCGTTGACCACGCGAGGAGCCCGCTTGGATCCGCCGGTGTAAACCTTGCTCACATCCCGGAAGCGCACCAGGGTACGCTCACTGGATTCGGCAATCACTGGGTCTGTTCCTTCAGATCTTCCTGGTACCGCGTCAAGAGGTCCTTGAGTTCCTGCTGGTCGACCTCGGTCGGTACAGCAGTACCCTTGCTCTCCTCGTCCTCGGCCTTCAAGACCTTGGGATCGTAGTAGAAGCTCGCGACCTTCTTGAGGGTCTCGTTGTCCGCGTTGGCCTCGGTGGCGGCGAAAATGTTGTCGAAGACCTTGGCGCTGTCCTGCGTGGGGTCATCCGAGGCAAGGGCGGACTTCGGATCAATGTCGGCGCGGCCCAGGAAGTCGTTGTTGATCACGGACGCGGCCACGGAATCCATGGATAGAACGGTCTGCTCGGCGGATACCGGGCGGACGGAGACCTTGGACTTCTCGGTGTCGATATCGCCTTCGGTCGGGGCGATCGTGTCCTTGGTGAATTCCACCAGGCCCTCTTGCTTCAACAGGTTCAACGCGCGGCCCAGGTTGATGGAGTCGTTGGGGATCGCGATCTCGTCGCCGTCCTTGATCTGGTCCAGGGAGTCGTACGTGCTGGAGTACATGCCCAGCGGGTAGATCGCGGTGGAACCGACCGGGGTGATGGTGTCCCCGGAGTTGTTGTTGTAATCCGCAAGGTAGGCGATGTGCTGGAACCAGTTCATGTCCACATCGCCGCTCTTGGTGGCGGGGTTCGGCTGGTTGTAATCGCTGAAGTCCACGTATTCCACGGTGATGTCGTTCTCCGCAGCGACTTCCTTGAGGGCGTCGTGCGCGGGTTCCGAACCGACAATGCCAATGGTGATGGTGCCGTCTGCAGCGGGATCGGAGGATTCAGAGTCTCCGCCGCACGCGGTCAGGGTGAGGCCAAGGGTGGTGGCCAGCGCAAGGGGGATCAAACGGTGAGATCGCACGATGTGCCTTTCCGAGGAGTGGAATGTTCTGGGCGGTCAACAGTGAAAGGCGGTGCATTCCAGGACACACCGCAGTCGCAGGGCTCGTGCTGGGTGATTCGGAAATCCGCACTTGCCGGGAGCTACGTTAACCGCGGCCGGATGGTCATCTGGGGCACCCCGCTACGGGAGAGGGTTGCCGTCCGGCCAGCCAGAGCTTGACGCCGGATCTCGTCATCCACGGTCCATCCTAACACGGGGTCGACGGTAGTCAGCGAGCGCTGAAACGCTGCGCAATCAACTGGTCCGCCCGGTTCCTGGCCCAGTCCTCGGCACCCAGGACGTCCTCGAGCCGCGGGGACTTTTCACCCTCGTGTTCATCAACCACTGCCGCGACAATGTCCACGATGGTCGTGAAGTTCACCTCACCGCGGTGGAAGGCGTACACGGCCTGTTCGTTGGCCGCGTTGAACACCGCCGGCCAGGTGCCGCCCAGCTTCCCGGCGTGCTTCATCAGCTCGATGGCGGGGAACGCCTCGGCGTCGAGTGGCTCGAAGGTCCATTGCGCCGCGTGCGTCCAGTCGCACGACGCCGCCGCGCCGGTAATTCTGTGGGGCCACCCCACCCCTAAGGCAATGGGCAGTCGCATGTCCGGCGGTGATACCTGAGCCAGTGTGGAGCCGTCCACGAACTGGACCATGGAGTGCACCACGGACTGTGGGTGCACCGTCACGTCGATCCGCTCCAGGGCCACGTCGAACAACAGGGATGCTTCCAGCACCTCCAGCGCCTTGTTGACCATGGTGGCGGAGTTGGTCGTGACCATCACCCCCATGTCCCACGTGGGGTGTTTCAGCGCCTCCTGGGGCGTGACCGTGGTGAGTTGCTCCCGTGACATCCCGCGGAAGGGCCCGCCCGACGCGGTGAGGATCAAGCGGTCGACTTCGTTGGAGCGGCCTCCCCGCAGCGCCTGCGCCAGAGCCGAGTGCTCGGAATCGACCGGGATCAGCGCGGTCTCCAGGCCCGTGGCGGCCGCCGCCCGTTTGACCAGCGGACCACCCGCGATGAGGGACTCCTTGTTGGCCAGTGCCACGGGCGTCCCCGCGCGTAGTGCGGCGAGCGTGGGAGCCAACCCGATGGACCCGGTAATTCCGTTGAGCACCACGTCACAGTCCGAGTGTTCCGCCACGCGCGTCGCGGCTTCGGGCCCGTGGAAGATCTCGGGGGTGAAACCCGCCAGGCCCTCCCCCGAGGCTCGCTGCGCAATGAGCTCCTTTAGCTGCCGTGCGTGCTCGCCCGTGCCACTGGTCCCGACCGCGGCCACACGTTCTCGGACGGCCTGCTCCGCCAGCACCGGCAGGTTGGACGTCCCCGCGGCCAAGGCAGTGACCGACAGCGGCGGGTGCCCCGCAGCGGCGTCGTTACCGCCCGGTCGCCGCAGCCCGCGCGCGGAGGCGACGACGTCGAGCGCTTGCGTACCAATGGAACCCGTGGAACCCAGAATGACCACGCGCCGGGGATGCTCGCGAGTGGCGCTGTCGAATTCGGGGGTCATGGTCAGGGGTGCGTCAGACATGGTCACCAGTATCTCGTGGAAGGAAAGAGCTCGGGACAGACAACAAGGGCGCCACCCGGAGGTGACGCCCTTGTTCAGTGATGCCGTGGATCAGCGACGAGCGCCCTTGCGGCCGGTCACTGCACCGTAGATGAACAGCACGATGAGTGCGCCCACGACTGCGGTGATGATGGTTCCGATGTCGAACACCGAATCCAAGGATCCAATGCCCACCAGGCTGCCCAGGAAGCCGCCCACGATGGCACCGATGATGCCCAGGATGATGGTGACGATGATGCCGCCACCCTGACGACCCGGCATGATGAGCTTGGCGAGTGCGCCAGCGATCAGGCCCAGGACGATCCAGCTGATAATGCCCATGATTCCTCCAGTTTAGCTATTGGCTTGAACACGAGGCTGTCGCGTTCGTATGCCTTGGTCAGCGTACTGACTGCCAGCTTTTTACCAGGTTACAGGAGAAATCGCCGGGACACTCAATCAGTGGTTGACTGCTTTCTCTGCACCGACACCCGTCAGGGAACGAACTTCCATTTCGGCCTGCTTCCTGGGGTCCTCCGGCCGGCGCTCGGACATGGAACCGAGGAAGCCCAACAGGAAGGACAGCGGAATGGAAATGATGCCCGGGTTGGACAGCGGGTAAATGGCGAAGTCTGCGCCGGGGATCATGGACGTCTCAGCGCCGGACATCACCGGCGAGAAGATGATCAGGACCACGGAGCTGATCAGACCTCCGTACATGGACAGCACGGCACCGCGAGTGGTGAAGCGCTTCCAGTACAGCGAGTACAGAATCGTGGGGAGGTTGGCCGACGCGGCGACCGCGAAGGCCAACGCCACTAGAAACGCAATGTTCTGGCCCTGGGCGCCGATACCGCCGATAATCGACACCAGACCGATGATCACCACGGTGGTCTTGGCGACGCGCAGTTCCTGTTTGGGATCGGAATTGCCGTGCTTGATCACGGATGTGTAAATGTCGTGTGCGAAGGACGCCGAGGCCGTGATGGCCAGGCCCGCGACAACGGCGAGGATGGTTGCGAAGGCCACCGCGGCGATCAAACCCATCAGGATGGAGCCGCCCAGCTCGTAAGCAAGCAAGGGAGCCGCCGAGTTCACACCACCGGGGGCGTTCAGGATCCGGTCGGAACCGATCATTGCGGCTGCGCCGAACCCCAGTACCAGGGTGAACAGGTAGAACAGGCCGATCAGCGTGATGGCCCACACCACGGATTTACGGGCTTCCTTGGCGGTGGGAACCGTGTAGAAGCGCATGAGAACGTGCGGCAGACCGGCGGCACCCAGGACCAGCGCCAGACCCAGCGAGATGAAGTCGATCTTGGTGATCTCGCTCAAGCCGTACTTCAAGCCCGGATCGAGCATGGCGGGGTTGTTGTTGGTCTCCACCGCGGCGCCCAGGATGGACGAGAAGTTGAAGCCGAACAGCGCCAGGATCCACACGGTCATGACGGCAACACCCGTGACCAGCAGGCACGCCTTGATGATCTGGACCCACGTGGTGCCCTTCATGCCGCCCACCAGGACGTAGACGATCATGATGACACCCACGATCACGATGACCAGGGACTGACCCGTCTTGGAACCAATACCGAGCAACAGCGACACGAGCGCCCCGGCACCGGCCATCTGCGCCAACAAGTAGAAGAACGTCACGGCCAGGGTGGAAATGGATGCGGCCACGCGCACGGGGCGCTGGCGGAGGCGGAAGGACAGGACGTCCGCCATGGTGAATTTGCCCGTGTTACGCAGCGGCTCGGCAATGAGCAGCAACGCAACCAGCCAGGCCACGAAGAAGCCGATGGAATACAGGAACCCGTCATAGCCTTGCAGCGCAATGGCTCCGACGATGCCCAGGAACGACGCCGCCGAAAGGTAGTCACCGGCAATGGCGAGCCCGTTCTGCGTACCGGAGAATGAGCGGCCGCCGGCGTAGTAATCAGCCGCGGTCGAGGTGGACTTGGACGCGCGGATCACCACGACCAACGTAATGACCACGAAGGCCAGGAACACACTGATGTTGATCCAGGGGGTGCCGACGGTTTCGGTGTCCGCGTCGGTCGCTGCGTGGACCGCGGGAAGAACCGCAGAGGTGATATTGATCATGGTTACGCTTCCCCTCGTCCCGCACCGGAGGCCTCGAGGTGCTCGCGCAGAGCAGTGGCCTGGGGATCAAGTTTCCGGTTGGCAAAGGACACGTACGCCGCTGTGATGCCGAAGGTGGTGACGAACTGCAGGAGCCCCAGGAGCAACCCGAGGTTCACGTTCCCGAAGACTCGCTGGGACATAAAATCGGGGGCGTAGATGGCCAGCACCACGTACAGCAGGTACCAGACCAGGAACGCAATGGCCATGGGAAAGACGAACGAACGATGGGTTTTACGCAACCGCTGGAACTGGTCCGAGCGTTGCGCGTCAGTGAAGTCGAAAGCCGTGGAGCTGGCCGAGTCGACAGGGGGCGTAGACGCCATGAGAGCCTCCTTGTGTGATGAAGACCACGTTAAGCTCTTTGTATCCACAAACACAACAGCAACACGCAAAAAGTCGAAAAAGCGGGCCTAACTCGCGATCGTGTCGCTAGTTAGGCCCGCTTTGTATACAAACACGCAGCAGCCTGGGAATCAGCGCAATGCCAGGATGAGCTCCACCGCACGATCCAGGAACGCATCCACCTGTTGCTCCTCATAGCAGCGCTGGCCCTGTGCCTGACGGAACACCGCCTTACGGACAAGGGACGGATCCAGGTCTTCGTCGGAACGGAAGTGCTCGGTGAGCCGGTCGCACAACACGTCCACGTCCGCCACCGAATAGCCCAATTGTTTGCGCTGTGAGGGTTGGCGGAACCGTTCGCCGTGGGGGCGATTCAACCGTCCGAGCAGTGTCTGCCCCAGCAGCTCGAGGTGCTCCTCCCAGCGCTGCGGTCCGTGTTCGTGAATGAACGCATCCCGTTCGCGATCCGCCAATTGGTCCTCGAGCTCGTCCAGCCGGGCATCCACGGGCGCCGAATCATAGCCACCCTGCACACGGTCGAAGACACGTTCCCGCACCTGTCGGCTGCTGACACCCGGTGCGGACCGGAGGTCACCGGAGGTGGTGAGCAGAACGGCGTCGACCCGGTCCAGGAAGTCGTCGACCTCTGCGGGGTCATAACCCCACTGCTCCTCGCTGACCCTGGAGAACCTCCGGCCGGCATCGCGGGCGGCCTTGACCCGGCCTGCGGTCTGCGCAGCGGGAGCATCGTGTGCGGGGGCCTGCTGGGACCCTGTGCTGGTATCCAGGCCGTTGATCGCCCGGGTCGGCCGGTCCGCAGGGGAAGAACCGGGGGTGTTCTCGCTCATTGTGGTGTTTACCTTTCCAACGGCCGAAGCGGTTGCGCCCCGCATCACCGGGGTCATTGTCTATGCCAGGACGGCGAACAGCTCGAAGAGCACGTATCCGGTGATCACCGCGAAGAGAATGGAATCGATCCGGTCCATCACGCCGCCGTGTCCGGGGAGCAAGGTGCCCATGTCCTTGATACCCAGTTCGCGCTTGACCATCGACTCGGAAAAATCACCCAGCGTGGCCACGGCCACGATGGCCGCGGCCAGGATCGCGCCCTGCCACCACGTGTCCCCCAGCAGGAACACGGAGCACAGAATACCCACGATCACCGCGCCCCCCAGGGAGCCCGCGAAGCCCTCCCAGGACTTCTTGGGAGAGATCCTGGGCGCCATGGGATGTTTACCCCACACCACGCCCACCGCGTACCCGAAGGTGTCGGAGCTGACGGCCAGCAGCACAACGGTCAGGATCTTCAGGGACCCATTTTCCGAGTGGTACAGCAACAGGGCCGTGCTCAGCAGCAACGACGCCCAGACCAGACCGAAGACCGAACCCATGATGGAGAGCAGCATGCCCTGCCTGGGTCCGAAGGCCCGCCACACCACCACGAGCGTCACGGACAGCACCACGGCGAAGGACAGGTACTGGGCTCCGCCCTGATAGGCCGCCAGCGGCATGAGCAGCGCAGCGATCACGGCGGGAATTCGGGGAATTGCAATCCCTCGGTAACTCAGCGATCGCGCGATCTCCCACACGCCGATTCCCGCGGCCGTGCCCGCCAACAGGGCGAGCACGAGGGGAAAGAGGAACAGCCCCACCAGCAGCGTGGCAATCAGCACCACCGCCACGGCAATGGCTGCCGGTAGGTTGCGTCCGGCCTTGGACGGCGCACGATGTTCCTCGCTACGAGTCCACGGCCGCTTGATGACTTCCCTCAGGGTGCCCGTGTTGAGCAATTCGACCCGGGACGGTTTCCCCACCGGGTCACGCCGCCCACTCGCCTGTCCCTGGGAGGAGGCGGATGAACGGTTGTCAGATCCTTTGGGGGCGTGCGCTGCTGCCATCAGACACCGAGCAGTTCGGATTCCTTGTTCTTGAAAAGCTCATCGATCTGATCAATGTGCTTCTTGGTGGCGGCGTCGAGATCCTTCTCCCCGCGCTTGCCCTCATCCTCACCCACGTCGCCGTCCTTGATGGCCTTTTCCATGGCTTCCTTGGCGCTGCGGCGGATGTTACGCACCGACACACGGCCCTCCTCGGCCTTGGTGGAAACGATCTTCACGTACTCCTTGCGGCGCTCCTCGGTGAGCTCCGGCATGACCACCCGGATCACGTTGCCGTCGTTGGCGGGGTTCGCGCCGATGTCGGAGTCGCGCAGCGCTTTCTCGATGTCGTTGAGCGCGGATCGGTCGTACGGGGTGATCAGAAGGGTGCGCGCCTCGGGCGTCTGAAAGGACGCCAACTGCTGCAGCGGTGTGGGCGTGCCGTAGTACTCGACTGTCAGACTCGAGAACATGGCCGGGTTGGCGCGGCCGGTGCGAACCGTGGAGAAGTCGGTCTTGGCCGCATCCACCGCTTTGGCCATCCGGGAAGTGGCATCGGAAAGGATGTCAGAAATCACGTGTATCGCTCCTTATGCGTGGAAAAGCCAGGGGTTCTGGCGGGCGTGGTACTAACTTCCACTCTAGCCGTGTCCGCGAGAACCCACGATTTACGGGGTGACCAGCGTGCCGATCTGCTCGCCCAACACGGCCCTGGTGACATTGCCCTCGCCCTCCATGCCGAACACGCGCATGGTCACGTTGTTGTCGCGGCACAGGCTGAAGGCGGTTTGGTCCATCACACGAATGTCGCGGGCCAGTGCCTCGTCGTAGGTCAGCCCCGTCAAACGCTGCGCCGTGGGATCCTTCCGGGGATCCGCGGTGTACACACCGTCCACGCCGTTCTTGGCCATCAGGACCTCCGTGGCGTGCACCTCCAGCGCGCGCTGGGCGGCCACGGTATCGGTCGAGAAATACGGCAGGCCGGCACCCGCACCGAAAATGACCACGCGGTCCTTCTCCATGTGTCGGATGGCTCGGCGAGGGATGTAGGTCTCGGCCACCTGTTCCATCTTGATGGCCGACTGCACGCGCGTGTCCACCCCGCACTGCTCCAGGAAGTCCTGCAGTGCAAGACAGTTCATCACGGTGCCCAGCATGCCCATGTAGTCCGCGCGGGAGCGGTCCATGCCCGCCTGGGACAGTTCGGCGCCACGGAAGAAATTGCCGCCGCCCACCACGATCGACGTTTCCACCTGCCCGACGGTCGCGGCGATCTGCTCGGCGATCCGGCGGACCACGGCGGTGTCCAAACCCACCTGCCCGCCGCCGAAAACCTCGCCGGAGAGCTTCAACAGCACCCTGCGGCGCTTGGGTTCCACACGGGGATCCCGGCTCAACCGCACAGCTTCGTCATGCAGTTCGGATTCGTTGGTGGTGGGCATAGATTCTCCCCAGGAAGACGTCGGTCGAGGTGCGGGCCCACACGTGGCAGACCGCTTTACAGCTTACAGAAACGGCGGGGTGTCACCGATGACTTGGTGACACCCCGCCGAGGTGACCTCGGACGACGCCGCTCACGAGCGGCGTCGTCCGACGTGGTCTAGCTCATCAGCTCAGGCACCCACGCGGAAACGTGCAAAGGCGGTGGCGGTTGCGCCGGCCTCGGACAACACCTGGCCCACGGACTTCTTGGAATCCTTGGCGAAGTCCTGATCGACCAGAACGACGTCCTTGTAGAAGCCCTTGAGACGACCCTGGACAATGTTCGGGATGATCTTGTCCGGCTTGCCCTCGTTGCGTGCGGTCTCTTCGGCCACGCGCTTCTCGTTCTCGACGGTCTCTTCCGGGACGTCGGACTCGCTGAGGAAGCTGGGGGCCATCGCGGCGGTGTGAACGGCCACGTCGTGAGCGGCCTGCTCGGCGTCGCTGCCGGACACGGCCAACAGCACGCCCACCTGAGCCGGGAGATCCTTGGAGGTCTTGTGCAGGTACACGGCCACGTGATCGCCCTCCACACGAGCCAAACGACGCACGACGACCTTCTCGCCCAGCAGCGCGCCGGTCTCGGTCACGAGCTCGGAGACGGGCTTGCCCTCGGAATCAGCGGCAAGCAGACCATCCAGATCCTGGGCGTCAGCGGAAACCGCCGCGTCCAGAACCTTGGCGCCGAATTCCACGAACGGGCCGGACTTGGCCACGAAGTCGGTCTCGGAGTTGAGCTCGACCATGTAGCCCACGTTGCCCTCGACGCGAGCAACAATGATGCCCTCGGCCGTGGAACGGCCTTCACGCTTGGTGACGCCCTTGAGACCCTTCACGCGGATGATTTCCTGGGCCTTCTGGGCGTCGCCATCGGCTTCATCCAGGGCCTTCTTGACGTCGAGCATGCCGGCACCGGTGCGCTCGCGCAGTGCCTTGATGTCAGCAGCGGTGTAGTTCGCCATGTGAACTCCTCTGTTGTCGTTTGGGGTTGGCCGAACGTGGGATACACGCCCGGCCAACGTCGGTAGCCATGATGGGCCACCCGAAAGAATGGAAGGTGAACGAAACTCGCGGCCTTACTCGGCTGCGGGGGTCTCTTCCTTCGGAGCTTCCGCGGAAGCAGCCTGGGTCTCGGCGGCGGGTGCCGGCGCTTCGGCCTGCTCGGCGGACTCGGTCTTCTCCGCGCCCTCGGCCTTGCCAGCCTCGTGCTGCTCGAGGAGCTCGCGCTCCCACTCGGCCATCGGCTCGTCGGTGGTGTTACCGCCGGACTTGGCGTTGTTGCGCTCCATGAGACCCTCGGCCACGGCGTCCGCGATCACGCGGGTCAGCAGCGAGACGGAACGAATGGCGTCGTCGTTGCCGGGGATCGGGAAGGCAACCTCGTCCGGGTCGCAGTTGGTGTCCAGGATCGCGACGATCGGGATACCGAGCTTCTGCGCCTCGTCAACGGCCAGGTGTTCCTTCTTGGTGTCCACGATCCACACCAGCGAGGGGGCCTTGGTCAGGTTGCGGATACCGCCCAGGGTGCGCTCCAGCTTTTCCTTCTCGCGGCGCAGCAGCAGCAGTTCCTTCTTGGTGTACTGCGAACCGGCGACGTCGTCGAAGTCGACCTCTTCCAGTTCCTTCATGCGATCGATGCGCTTGGACACGGTGGAGAAGTTGGTGAGCATGCCGCCCAACCAGCGGTGGTTCACGTAGGGCATGTTCACGCGGGTGGCCTGCTCGGCAATTGCTTCCTGAGCCTGCTTCTTGGTACCCACGAACAAGATGGTGCCACCGTGAGCCACGGTGTTCTTGACAGCCTCGTACGCGCGGTCAATGAAGCCCAGCGACTGCTGCAAGTCAATGATGTAAATGCCATTGCGCTCGGTGAAGATGAAACGCTTCATCTTGGGGTTCCAACGGCGGGTCTGGTGGCCGAAGTGAACGCCGTTGTCGAGCATCTGGCGCATGGTTACGACGGGCATGTCGTCTCCTGTTGATTGCTGGCGGCCTTAGGGCGACCGCCATGGGTTTACGGTTATCGATCGATCGGGACGATCCCTGGCGCGATTCGTGACCCGGCCCTACGGACCCGATCAACGCACCCCATCCGCAACGAGTTGTGGACCGAGGAGTGCGCACACACGTCAATGTGTTCCTTCGCGCGCGAAGTCAGTGGCCGCCTCACGGTCGCACCCGGGTCACGGGCATGAAGAATGAGAGCAGTCGACACTGCACGGATCAGCTTACCTCATGCACGGTGCATCTCGCTCCACATCGGGTGCTTGCACCTGGTTCCGGATCGATTCCCGGGCCAGTCTGGCCTCATGATGTCCGACGACGCCGCCCTCGCACCGTGTCCGCGCGCCTCTCGCGCACCGCTCGGTTTCCGTGCGCGGACGCTCACCCTTGTGTTGGCCCTGTGTTTGTTCCTCGGGGGTGTCGTGGGCGGTGGCGTGGCCGGTCCACCACCGGCGCGGGCCGCCGGAGGGTGGACCTGGCCAGTCAAACCCCAACCCGCGGTGACTCGGTCATTCCAACCACCGGCTCAGAAGTGGCTCTCCGGGCACCGCGGTGTGGACCTTGGGGCCGCGCCTGGTACGGAGGTCCGCTCCCCCGCTGCCGGCACGGTGTCATTCACGGGAGTGGTGGTGGACCGGCCGGTCCTCACCGTGGATCACGGTGCTGGCTTGAAGTCTTCCTTCGAACCCGTTGCGGCCACGGTGGAACGAGGCCAGAGCGTGGCCCGCGGCCAGGTGATCGGCACGATTGCCGAGGCCGGGCACTGTCCGCCCGCGAACTGCGTGCACTGGGGTGTGCGCAGAGACGGCGACTACGTGAACCCGCTGCAGTTCGTTCAGGACATGCGCCCTTCGGTGCTGCTGCCGGTGCCGCGGTGATCCTGCCGACCCATCCGGTGCCCCTCACTCACGTGGCGCCATGACAGTTCGGCGTACGCCGTGCATCGTGTGCTTGCCCCCGCGACTCTCAGCGCTCCAGGTGCCGTTAGAACCGTCCCGGACCCCTCAGGCGCCGCTGCGACCCTTTTCCGCTCCTCCGAGGGCTCTAACGGTGCATGAGATGCATTGGGAGGTTCTTCGGGGGCATGAGGTGCGTAGCTGATGGGTTGCGCACCCACGCCCACAACCAAAAGACCTTCTCACCGGTGTTTCCACTGGTGAGAAGGTCATTCATGTAGGGCGGGTGGGGCTTGAACCCACGACCAAAGGATTATGAGTCCTCTGCTCTGACCAGCTGAGCTACCGCCCCCTGCGCCACCACGGAACATCGCCGTGGCCGCCGCTCTACGCTACCGCATCCGCGCGGTGGCGCCGGGCATCAGGCGGGTTCGCCGCGGTAAATGCTTTCGAAAGTGTCCAAGGTTTTCGCAAAGGAGTGGCGGGCCATCATGCGGTGGCTCGCCTCGCCCATGGCCCGGCGTTGCTGCGGGGTGGCGTCCAACACCAGTTGCAGCTTGTCGGCCAGATCGCGGGGGTTACCCGGTTCGAAGAGGTAGCCGTTGACCCCTTCGTCCGCCAGGTGCGGCAGTGCCCGGGCATTGGCGAGTACCACCGGTGTGGACGCGGACATGGCTTCCAGCGTGACCAGGGACTGCAGCTCGGCGGTGCCGGGCTGACAGAACACATCGGCGTTGAGATAGGCCACCCGTAATTGTTCATCCGTGAAAAAACCGCGGAAATGGATTCGTTCGGCCACGCCCAAGGCGTGAGCCAGGGAGACCAGCGAATCCAGTTGTTCGCCCTCCCCCACGATTTCCGCGTGAATGTTCTTTTCAACCGGGATCAAGGAAATGGCCTCGATCAGTTCATTGACGTTCTTTTCCACCGCCAGCCGGCCGCAGAAAAGAACCGTGTGATGGTCGGGCTTCTTCAGGTGCTCGCCCTCATGTTGCTCGTAGTCGCCCACTTGGATCCCATTGGATACGGGAACGGCAGTGTCGTCCACCCCGTTGGCGACCATGGTGTCCACCGCCAGCTGAGTCGGTGCGGTCACCACGTTGCAACGGCGGAACTGTCGCGCAAGGTCCCACCAGGAGACTTTCCGGTACCCGCGGATGAACCAGTCCGGGAACGGCAGGAACGGTTCAATGTTCTCCGGGATGAAGTGGTTGGTACCCACCAACCGGATCCCGCGGCGCTGAGCCTCCTGAATACCGAGACGCCCCAGGATGTAGTGGCACTGACTGTGCACCACATCGGGCTGGACCTCATCGAGCACCCGCTTGATCTCGCGGTACACCTCCCAGGGGAAGCAGAACCGGAAATAGGGGTGCGTGAAGGCTCGATGCGAGCGGATTCGATGTTCGATCACGCCGTCTTTGTCAACCGTGAGGGATGTGCCCTTGGCGGTCATGGGAGCCATGACGTGGACTTCGTGCCCTCGGCCGAGCATTCCCCGAGCGAGCCGCCGTGCGAACTGGGCGGAGCCATTGATGTCCGGTGGATAAGTCTCCGCAATGATCAAGATCTTCAAGGGACGCTGTTCTTCAGGATGCTCAGTGCTCACGGGTGCTGTTCAGAGTCTTCCTGTGCTCGGTCGCATGGGGTGAAGATTTACTCGAAAGTTCATACTCTAATCGCTTCGCCCGTTCCCTGCGCTCGATCACTTCGGGGTGGTGGCGAGAAAGCAATACGACGCCGACTATAGCAACGCTCCCCGCCAGGCACATGATCACTCCGACTCCCGGTGTGAAGCCCGGGCCGGCCTCTCCCAGAACGGACAGACCGAGGATCACGCCCACAATCGGGTCGACAACCGTCAGGCCCGCGATGACCAGATCCGGCGGCCCGCAGGAGTAAGCACATTGCACCATCCAACCGCCCACCACGGACGCCACCACAATCATGATGACCGTGAACCAGTGGATCTGACCCAGGCCGTGGGCCAGTGTGTGAGTCATGGTCAATCGCACCAGCACCGCGACGAACCCGTAGAGAATTCCGGCGGCCAGGACGTAAAACATGCTGATGCGGCGGTGGCGCAAGAACAGCTCTGCGACACAGAAGGAGAGGACCAGAGCGATCAGGATGGCCACCAGAATGACTTCCGCCAGCGGATCGGCGAGGTAGCTGGGGTCTGTGCCGGCAACAGCGGCCACCACGAACACGGCGCCGCCCGCTGTGCACAGTGAAATGGCACCCCAGGTGCGGGCATTGATGTCCAGGTGTTTGTTTTTGGCATGCAACAGGGTGGTGATGACCAGCGCGATCACACCGATGGGCTGCACCACCGTGACGGTGGCCAGCGTCAGTGCCCCGACATTGAATGCCGTTCCCAGCCCCAGCAGCACCAGCCCGGCCACCCACTTGGGATTGCGCACCAGGGACCCGAGGTTCGAGGGTTTCAAGGCCTCCTGGGTGTGCGCGGTGACGGCCGCAGACTGCGTCTGGGTCCCGAGTGCCAAGCACAGGGCGGCCATGAGGGCCAACGAAACTGCCACCCACTGCATCACCGGTTCATCACGTCTTCCACCACAGCATCATCGTAGGGCGCCACCGTGACCTTTTCCTCACTACATCGTGAAAATCAGCCCCGCGGAGGACCGATCCCATACCCCCGTAGGAGGTGGGCACGAGGAAGACCGGGTCACCGTGGTGACCCGGCCTTCCGGAGGCGACGCAGCGGCGTCGTCGGTTACCCGACGGGCGCTACTTCTTGAGGAGCTTGCGCAGGAACACCAAGAAAGCGGAGCCCGCGGCTGCGGCCACGGCCAACGGTTGCCACCGATCGCTCAGGCTGCTCTTTCCGGCCGTGGCCGAGGTGGAGTCTGCGGTGGGCACGCCCTGCGAACCGCCGCGGGTGGCGAAGGTCTGCTTGACCGAATCCTGCGTGGACTTGAAGGTGCCGGCGGTTCGACCCACGAAACCCTGGGCTGCTGCCTGGACGGAGTCCGCACGGTTCTGGGCATCATCGCGCAGGCTCTTCAAGTGCTCGCGGCGCAGTTTCAGGCGGTGACGCAGCTGTTCCTCGGTGGGCTTGACCGGCTTGACCTGATTGGGGTCGTTGGCGGCGGCTTCCTGCTCGCGTTCCTTCTGCTGCTCGGCCTCGTTGATCTCGCGTTGCACGCGGCCCTCTGTATAAGCGGAGCCTTCTTTCACGACACCCAGGTCGTAACGAAGCCCGAACAGGGTCTTCTCCGGCTTGAGCGGCATAGCGCTCTTGATCTTGGCCAACGCCACCAGGACGAGGATGGCCAGGATCACGATGAAGAGCAGGGCCAGCAGCAAGGCCGCCAACCATGCCGGCATCAGGTTGGACAGCCCGGCAATGGCCGCACCGATGAGCGCAATGACGGCCAGGCCGAGGAATACCAGGCCCACCACGGCGAGGGCTGCGCCCACACCCAGTTTGATGCCCTTGTCCTTGAGTTCGAGTGCCGCTAACTGCGCCTCGTCCTTGAGCTGCTTGGGCAGCAAACGGGCAAAGACCTTGGTGACATCAAGAATGGATGCCGCTCCAGGTTTCTTGGTTGCCCGAGTGCGCGCGCCGGGGGTGTGGCCGCTTTCCGGGCCCACTGCATGACTCATGCCGCCTCCGATGATGCTTGATCTTCCTATGGGTGTTTCCTAAATCAAAACTACCACCGAGGCCGCGGCAGGCACGGCAGCTTGCGCGTATCGGCAGGACACGTAGTGAGAAATCCGTGGCATTTCACCCGGGGCGCGGCGGTCGGCCCGCAGATCGAGCCCGGTACGACGTCGTTCCGGTCGCGTTGGATGCCCCGGCGAGCGCCGGGCCTCAGCCCCGGGCCACCTCGCGGGCGGGCCGGGGCTTGGCCCCGAGATCCCACGTACGTTTGACCGACCAGGCCAGCAGCAGGATCAGCAGGATGTTCCGGATGCTCAGCACGCCGGCCATGATCGGGTTGGCGTGGATGAGTGGGGTGTAGAAGAGCGGGTAGATGACGAACGTGACCACCGCGATGCCCATGAGCAGGGCTGCGGGGGTGCGCCAACGCCTCCAGTCGTAGACCAGGCCCGCCACGATCACGGGCGCGAGCCAGATCATGAACTGGGGCGAGCCCACTTTGTTGAACACGATGAGCACGGTGGTCATCATGAGGGCGCCCTCGTAGAAGAGTTCACCGCGATCCGCTCCCCTGCGCAGCGAACGGATCAGTAGCGCGGTGCCCACGACCACGGCGACGACGAGCAGCGGTTGCATGAGGCGGGCGGCGAGTTCGGTGCCGGGGCCGTAGACCTCGGAGGAGTTGATGGCCGTGTTGTCCGCGATCTCGGAATCGGCAATGTTCAGCACGCTCAGCCAAACCCACGGGGTGGAGAACGTGGCCTCGAGTTGCATGCCGCGCGAGCCCTGGTTGGCCATGAAATCGGCAATGTGGGTGAGGCCGCCGGAGAGCCACGTTCCGACCACGACCACCGCGGTGACCGCGACTCCGGCGAGAAATACCTGCACGCGTTTCTTCGCCGCGATCAGCAAGGACAGGATGACGGCGGCCGGCCACACCTTGATCCACGTGGCGATGCTGAGCAACACGGAGGCCACCACGGGCCGGCGGGCGGCGTAGAGCATGCCGATCAACACGATGGGCGCGGCGATTCCCTCCACACGGGCGAAGCTCAGGTAGCCCAGGAAGACCAGGAAAATCAGCAACCACCAGGCCGGTGCCACACCGCGGCCGCCCATGCTGCGGCGGGTCAGGAACCAGATCGCCACGGCATTGAGCGCGGTGATGATGAGTGTCCAGGCCAACAGATACAGATCGTGACCGGCGATTCCCGCCAGGTGGATGGGGATCTGCGCCAGGACCGGATAAACCCACGGGCTGATCGACTGGTCGGCAACGTCGGTGGAGAAACCCGCCATGGCCCATTCGCGATACTGCTCGGTGTCGCTGAAGGCCCACCCGTTGAGGAAGAAGGACGCCATCCATCCCAGGTAGTACAGGTGGACCACGGCGAAACCCCACCACACGCTGGAGGGGCGGGAGAACCAGGCGATCACGCGGTCCGGGAGCAGGCCGTCGCGCGCACCGCGGAGCCGGTCGAAGAATGCGGCGGAAATGTCAGGACTCCTTGGGGACGAGCTCGTCGGTGGGGCGTTTGGATCCCAACCAGTACAGGCGCCGCGCTGACCACAACAGCAACACCACGAGCAGGGCGTTGCGTGCGGTCAGCACCAGCGCCATCGCGGGGTTGTCGTGACTGAGCGCGTTGTAGAACAGCGGGTAGATGAAGAACGTGAGAACCGCGATCGCGATCAGCATGATGGCCGGGGTCCGCCACGAGCGCCAATGGTGCACGAGTCCCAGGGCCACGGCCGGGCCCAGCCACACCATGAACTGCGGGGAGCCCACCTTGTTGAACACGATGAACACGGAGACCAGGGTCAGGGTGCCGGCGAGCAACAGTTCGGTGCGATCCGCTCCGCCGGTGCGCACGCCGTGGCGCAGCGCGCGGATGAGCAGCACCGTGGCGGCCAGGGCGGCCGCGATCAGCAACGGCTGCATGAGCGAGGACATGATCTCGGTACCCGGCCCGTCCACCTGCATCGAGTTGATGTCCGTGTTCATGTACATCTGGGAGCCGCCCACGCCCAGCACCGAAGACCACAGCCACGGGGTGGTGAACGTGGCTTCCAGCTGCATACCGCGGTCGCCCTGCTGCGTGAGGAAGTTGAACAGTAGCGGGAAGGCGCCCATGGCTGCGGCGACGCCCGCGGCCACCGCGCTCACGGTCAGTCCCGCGACGACCACCTGAACACGCCGACGCACCACCGTGAACAGGGCGAGCACGATGGCTGCCGGCCAGACCTTCATCCACGTGGCAATGCTCAGCAGCGTGGAGGCAATGAAGGGATGGGCCACACCGTAGGCCAGGGCCACCAGAACAATGGGGGCCGTCAGGCCGTCGACCCGGGCGAAACCCAACCATCCCATGAGGAACGTGAAGCCCAGCCACCACCAGGCGGCGGGAATCGCGTGCGGGTTACGGCCGCGATCGGTGAGTTTGAGAACGGCCCAGCCGTTGAGCACCGTGGTCGTCAGGACCCACAGGAAGAAGAAGGGCCCCGGGCCCGCTATGCCCGCGAGCGCCATGGGCACCAGGGCCAGCACCGGGTACACCCACGGGCTGGGTCCACCGGCCAGGGCGTCCTGATCGAAGCCGATGCGCGTCCACTCCCGGTAAATGTTGGTGTCGCTGAAGGCGTTGCCGTTGAGGGAGACGATCAGCGCAAAGATCAGGAACACGAGGTGCAGGGCCACGAACCCGGCCAGGAGCGCACGCGGAGAGGTCAACCACCCCGGTAGGTTCTGGGGCCGATCCAGAACGTTCAATCGGTCCTGTTGGGTCAACGGCTTGTGCGTGGACATGATCAATCCTCGTCAGGTGCGCAGCGGTACGAGACCGCGGGCGGCCTCAGGAAATCGGTTCCGTATCCGGTGGAGCAGGGCACGGATGCGTACTCATGCTACGTGCCGCGGACCGGTCCCCGTGGACTCATGAGTCATGGGTGCAGTACACCGGGGCACCGGCCATGGCCACTCCCCCTGGGAATCGCACCCGAAACCCCGGTTGCGGCACGTCCGGCTGCTAGGATCAGGCTCCTGAATGATGTCCCGCGGGCCACAGTGCCTGGGCACCCGAAAATGTTGACAAGTAGGGAAACGACACAGGTCATGTCGGAAAGTGGTTTGCCCCCGGAGCTCACTGCCCACGGCAGCACTCCAGCGACCCCGCGTGCCGACGGGGAGCCGCTTCCCGCCGAGGCCCGTTCCGTTCCGGGTACACCGCGGGTTCCCCGCCCGTTGATCGCCATTGTCCAGGGCCTCATCGGCTCCCTCATGATGTTCGTGGGGTCCATTGGTATCGGGTGGATCGCCCTGGGCTCCCCCATGGTTCGCAATCCCCTGGTGATCGCCATGCGCACCGAGGGATGGGGGATCGTCATCTCCACGGTGCTGCTGACTTTCGGGGCCATGCTCCTGATGCGCTCGTGGGTTCGGCTGGGGCAGCGACTGACCGGGTGGCCGAAAGGGTCGCTGCGCGCCGTCGTCATAGCCGTGCTCGCCTGGTCACTGCCGTTGCTGCTGGCCGTGCCGATTTTTTCTCGCGACGTGTACGCCTACATCGGCCAGGGGCGCCTCATGGAGGCCGGGGAGAACCCGTACACGACCGGCATCTCGACTCTCGACAACTGGTTCATGCTGGGCGCCGATCCGGCCTGGGCAGAGTCCCGCACCCCCTACGGGCCCGTTTTCCTGTGGTTGGCGCACCTGGTGGTCGAGGTCACCGGGGCCCAACCCGATCTTTCCGTCCTGCTGTTCCGACTTCTCTCGTGTGCGGGTGTCGCACTGTGCGTGCTGTACGTGCCCAAACTCGCGGCAATGCACGGGTTCGACGGCGCTCGCGCCCTGTGGCTCACGGTCGCCAATCCCTTGTTCCTCATCAGTTTTGTGGCCAGCGCCCACAACGACGGTCTCATGGTCGGCCTTGCCGTGGCGGGCACGTATTTTGCCGCGACCGGCAGGCCGATCCGGGGCATTCTGCTGGTCACCGCGTCCATCGGCATCAAACCCATCACGATTCTGCTGCTCCCCTTCATCGGGTTGCTGTGGGCCGGCACCAACGCCTCGTGGCCCCGCAAATTCGCCACGTGGGCCGGCACGGCGATCCTGAGTTTCGGGCTGCTCCTGCTGAGCGGTATTCCCTACGATCTGGGCCCCGGATGGATCCTCGCCATCCTGGACCCCACTCCGGGTTTCACGGGTTATTCGCCATCCGGGTTCCTGAGCATGCAGGTCAACCGCGTTGCCGACGCGTTGGGGCTGCCCGGCGGAGACATCGCGGCGGCCTTGCGCAACACTCTGAAATACCTGGGCATCGGCACCGTGGTGCTCTTGATGTTCTGGGGAGAAGGTCGGCGCAGCCACCGGGTGGTTCGACGCATGGGGCTGGCCTTTGCCGCCGTGGTCATGCTCTCCCCGATCATTCAGCCGTGGTACATCCTGTGGTTCCTGCCGTTCCTGGCGGTCACCGGCATCAAGGACAACTGGCAGGTGCGCGTGCACTACGTGGTCACCGGGTTCTTCGTGATCTTCGGGGCGCAGGACCAATTGTCCGTGTGGCCCTACATCGAGGTCAGTTTCAACGTGTCCACCATCGCCTACGTGGTTGCTCTCGCCTTCACCGGCTATCTCATGTTCCTCGACCCGCACACCAAGCACGTGCTCATTGAGGGCGGGCCTCGCGGGTGGTTCGAAAGACGCCGACGACACCGCGTCCGGTGAGTGCCCGCCACACACCACGTGCTCCGGCTGCGAGGCTGTGCTCAGATGCCAATGGGAGCGCAACACCGCCGTGATTGTCCACCCCGATCGCGCGTCGGGCCCGGACACGACAAAAGCCCCGGCGGACCGGGGCTTTTGTCGATGCTGGCTCCCCCGACTGGACTCGAACCAGTAACCCTTCGATTAACAGTCGAATGCTCTGCCAATTGAGCTACGGGGGACCGTGCACATCTGTGCAACGAGACGTTACTTTACAGACCCTGTGCCGGTTCCTCAAATCCAGCCCGCCGATACGCGCACCTCAATTGCCCAGCAGGCTCCGCCGTTGCATCTCCAGGTCCAGCAGCTCCCGTTGCAGCTGCTGGTACAGCGCGGATTCCCGCTGCGGATCGGTGCGATTCAGGTGCGCGAGCTTGTCCGATTTGGCGCGGTTGATGTGCATTTCCACCAGGCTGGTCAGCACCCCCACGGCGTAGTTGCGGACCTGCTGCTCGGAGGACGCGGGCAGCGGGGTCACCGACAGCTGCGCCAGGTATCCGTACAGCGGTTCGGGCAGTTGCCCGCGCACGCGCTCGAGCCAGCCCCGCCCACCACGCGGGTCGTTGACGTTGTACTCGGGCCGCGCGGCAACGATCGAGTCGTGGAGCGCTTGGTGCACCGGGTAGCGCATTTCGGCGGAGTCGAAATGACCCCAATACGCGTCGGGCACCAGATCCGGAACCTGGAGAACGACCTCCAGGGCCTCGCGTTCCATCCGGGCGACCGGCTCACGGGGATTGGGCAGCTGAACCTCGGCCGGCCGTTCCTGCTCCCGAGCGTCTCCGTGGGGATCCGCATGACGCCCACCATCGCCCCGGGCACGCCCGGATCCCTCACGAGCCGACGAGAACTGCTGTGACTCACGGTGTTGGGGCGCGCGCTGCTGCCCTCGGTGCTGCGAGGTCGAGCCCCGCCTGGCCGCGGCCGCCACCGCCCGCATCACCTCATCGGTCTCGATGCCCAGCCACCCGGACAGCTCCCGGGCATATGCCGGGCGCAGGGACGAGTCACGGATCTGCGCCACGATGGGTGCGCACGCGCGCATCGCCCGCAGCCGACCTTCCAAACTGCTCACGTCGTAGTCGCGAATGGTCGCCTTCAGAGCGAATTCGAACAGCGGAGTTCGGGTACTGACCAGGTCTCGGACGGCGGCATCGCCGCGGGTCAGGCGCAGGTCGCACGGGTCCATGCCGTCCGGTCCCACGGCCACATAGGTCTGCGCGACGAACCGCTGGTCCTCTTGGAACGCACGCAGCGCGGCCTTCTGCCCGGCGGCATCGCCGTCGAAAGTGAAGATGACCTCTCCCCCGGCGGAATCGTCGGAGAGGAAGCGACGCACGACCTTGATGTGGTCCGCTCCGAAGGCGGTACCGCATGTGGCCACCGCGGTCTCGACACCGGCCAAATGGCACGCCATCACATCCGTGTACCCCTCGACCACCACCACCTGTTTACCTTTCGCGATCGCCCGCTTGGCCAGGTTGATGCCGTACAGCACCTGAGACTTCTTGTAGAGCTGCGTCTCGGGGGTGTTGAGGTACTTGGGCCCCTGGTCGTCCTCGTAGAGCCTGCGCGCGCCAAAGCCGATGACCTCGCCGGCCACCGCGTGAATGGGCCAGATCAACCGGCCGCGGAACCGGTCGTATAGTCCCCGATTGCCCTCCGAAAACATGCCCGTGAGCTTGAGTTCCTGATCCGTGAAACCCCGGTCCCGCAAGTGTTTGAGCAGGTTGGACCAGCCCTTGGGTGCGTATCCGATGCCGTAAGTGCGCGCGGCGTCGTCGTCGAAACCGCGCTCCCCCAGGAACTGCTGGGCGGCCGCTGCCTGCCGGGTGTAGAGATTGCGCTGGAAGAATTCCGCCGCGATTTTGTGGGCGTCCAATAGCCGCTGCCGGCGGCCCACTTCTTCGCGCTTGGGCCCCGAGCCCTGCTCGTAACGCAGCTCGTAACCAATGCGCGCTGCCAGCCGTTCCACCGTCTCGGTGAACGGCGTGTGATCCATCTCCATGAGGAACGCGATCACGTCCCCGGATTCATCGCAGCCGAAGCAGTGGTAGGTGCCCATTTGCGGGCGCACGTGGAAGGACGGCGTGCGCTCATCATGGAACGGGCACAGACCCTTGTAGGAACCGATGCCGGCGGGCTTGAGGGTCACGTACTGGTCGACGATTTCTTTGAGGTCGGTGCGTGATCGCACCTCGTCTATGTCTTCTCGCCTGATCAGTCCCGCCACGCCTCTCATCCTAGGCAACGCGTCAAACTCGCGAGACCCAGCCGCGGGCCTGTGCAGCCCGGACGCGAGAGAGCGGCGTCGCACCTCGGGACGACGCCGCTCTGACCAGTCGCGGGAGCGCGCGGCACCTAGCGCGCGGGAGGCTCCTCGGGATCGATCACGACCCGCGTGTCCACCGGGTCCACGGTCTTGGTCCCCAGCATGGACGCGCCGCCGAGCGCACCCACCAGGGCGAAGGCGAAGAATCCCCACGGGTAGGCCAGCCCCGCGGTCAGTAGCGTGCCACCCAGAATGGGGCCGCTAATCGCGCCCAGACGGCCCACGCCGGCGGACATGCCCAGCGCCGTGGCGCGGACCTGCGGCGGGTGGTTGGCGGCGGTGAACGCGTACACGAGCACCTGTGAGGAGAACACGAAGCAACCGGTCAGGAACACCATGATGTAGATGCCGAGCACCGGCAGCTTGATGGCCAGGGCCGCCAGCAGCACGGCTGACGCGGCAAACCACAGGATGCCCGCCACTCGCGGGGTGATGCGATCAGCCACGCGGCCGCCGATCCACAGGCCCACCACGGCACCCACGTTGAGGATCAACAGGAAACCCAACGCGTTGCCCAGGTCGTAATCCGCCGCGCGCATGATTTGCGGCAGCCACGTGTTCAGGCCGTACACCAGCAGCAGGCCCATGAAGGACGCGATCCAGATGAACGTCGAGTTCCGCGCGTACGTGCCGCTCAGCAGCAGAGCCGCGCCCTGTTTCGCGGGCCTGGTTTTCTCACCGGCCGCGGTCGACGACGCCGCGCGGTCCGCTCCGGCCCCGCGCGTCGCGTTCGCGGTGTTCGGGAGTTCGAGTTCCACGTTGTAGTGCGCGGCGACCGCGCGAGCGGCGTCGTCATCGCCCTTGGCCGCCAGGTAGGACGGTGACTCGGGAAGGAAGAAGTACATGAGCGGGACCAGGATCACGGCCGGCAGCGCACCGGCAATGAACATGGTGTGCCACGAGAACTGCGTGAGTACCCAGATGGCCAGGGCCGCGGTGAGCACGGCACCCACGTGGTATCCGGTCATCATGACGGTGGTGGCGTTGGAGCCGCGGCCCTTGCGGGCGAATTCGTTGACCATGGAGATGCCGGTGGGCAGGCATCCGCCCAGCCCCAGGCCGGCCAGGAAACGCAACGTACCGAACCACAGCACGGTGGGAGCGAAGGCCGCAGCAAAGGTCAGGACCGAGAAAATGACAACGGCGCCGATCAGCATTTTGCGGCGCCCCAGACGGTCGGTGAGCCACCCCATGGCGAGCGCACCGACCATCATGCCGAACAAACCGGCGGTGGCCACGGCGGTGCCTTCGCCGGTGGTCATGTCGAAGGCCTTGTCCTCCAGCAGTGCGGGCATGACCGCGCCGAGGACCACGGCGTCAAAGCCGTCCAGCAGAACCGCGATCCAGCACAGGGGCGCGACCCACCGGGGGGATTTGAGGATGAGGCCCTTGCCGGACGAGGTGCCGGCGCGGGGTGAGGAAGCTGTAGGGCTCACGGGGAATCTCTTCCGATAGGGCGACAGATCACAGTGATACTAATCCCACGTTGGTGTTGCCCAGGCCACAATCCCATTGAATGAGACACGCCTCACCAAAGTGGTTTGTCGCCGGTGCGCCAGTTGGCACCGCGGATCCTGTCGTGGAGTGCGACCGCTGACGTGTCGGTGAGGCAGGCGACCTGATCCACGACCAGCCGCAACCGGGCCGCCTCCGCGCCGGGGCCGTCACCGATCTCGCGCCAATCCCCCGTGAATTCCGGGGAGAGGAAACGGCCGTCGGTCTCCATGAGCGCGTTGACCAGGATGGTGAGGATCTCGTTCTGATTCTCATAGAGCGGCTGCGCATCGCGCACCGTCATCACGAACGCCGTGGCAATGCCCTTGAGTACGGCGATCTCCAGGTCGGTCTCGTGCGGCACCACGAGCTGCGCGCCGTAACGGGTCAGCTGACCGTCACCGGCCACGTCGCGTGTGGCCTCCACCGCGGACATGGCGAACCGGCCGATCAACTGGCTCGTCATGTTCTTGAGCCGCGCCAGGTCCGTGCGAGAACCGTTCATCAGCGGAATCCACACCGGGGAGTCCTCCAGCCGGCGCAGGGCGGCGTCCAGTTCCTCCGCGGTGGCCCGGGGAAGGTACCAGCGCTGGGTCCATTCAATGACGCGAGCCCGAGCTATGGGGTCCGCGAGTTGGCCCAGTTGCAAGGCGTTGGAGGCGATCGCATCCTCCACGTCGTGCACGCTGTAGGAGATGTCGTCGGCCAGGTCCATGACCTGGGCCTCCAAACACTTGCGACCCGCCACCGCACCTTCTCGCATCCAGCGGAACACCGGCAGGTCGTCCTGATACACCCCGAATTTCCGATTGGGTTTCCCGTCCGGGCGCGGTGGCGCGTCCGTGGCGCTCCACGGGTACTTGCACGTGGCGTCCAGGGCGGCGCGCGTGAGATTCAGGCCCGCCGGGTGGCCGCTCCCGCTGACGATCTTGGGTTCCAGGCGCACCAGCAGTCGCAATGTCTGCGCGTTGCCCTCGAAACCGCCGATCTCCCGGGTCATGGCCGCGAGCGCCGTTTCACCGTTGTGGCCGAAGGGCGGGTGCCCCAGATCGTGGGACAGGCACGCGGCATCCACCACGTCGGGATCGCACCCCAGAGCCTTACCCAGTTCGCGTCCGATCTGGGCGACTTCCAGGGAGTGGGTCAGGCGGTTTCGGACAAAATCATCCGTGCTGGGGGCCACCACCTGGGTCTTGGCCGCCAACCGCCGCAGAGCGGAGCTGTGCAGCACACGCGCACGGTCGCGTTCGAAGTGGGAGCGGTGCCGGTTGTGGTGGTTCTCGGCCACGTACCGTTCGGCGTCCTCGTGGGCGTATCCGGCGGGCAGGATGCCCAAACGGTCAGGGGTGTGCAATCGGTCAGCCTCCGGAAACATCGAGTTCGGCGTGCACGAGTCCCAGACGTTCGGCGTCGCCCAGAATGCGGGAGTCCAACCAGCCGTCCGGGAGGTGGGGTTTACGCGGGTTGCCCGCGCGGCCACGAGGGCCTTCCACGTCCTGACCCGGGTACGGCAGGTCCAGGTCCAGCTGGTCGAGCAGTTCACGCAGTCGGGCCAGGCTGGGCACCTGCGCCATGTGAGCGCGCAGTTCGCCGCCCACCGGGTAGCCCTTGAAGTACCAGGGCACGTGCTTGCGAATTTCTCGGCACCCCTTGGCCTCGTCACCGAACTCCTCGGCGAGCAACTCGGCGTGCCGGTACACGGTGTCCGCGACCTTGCGGACTCCGGGCCTGTAGCGCCTGGGGCTGCCCTCGAAGGCCGCCTGCAGGTCGCCGAACAACCACGGGCGGCCCTGGCAACCGCGGCCCACCACCACGCCGTCCACACCCGTCTGCTCAACCATCCGCACCGCGTCCTCGGCGGAGAAGATGTCACCGTTACCGAGCACGGGGATGTCCGGGAGCGCCTCGCGCAGCCGGGCGATCGACTCCCAGTCGGCCTTGCCCGAGTAGTGCTGCTGCAGTGTCCGGCCATGCAGGGCCACGGCAGCCACGCCCTCGTCACGCGCCATGCGGCCCGCGTCCAGGTAGGTCTGGTGCTCGTCGTCGATGCCGATCCGCATTTTGATGGTCACCGGGATATTCGCCTCGGAGGCCTCCCGGACCGCCGTGCGAATGATTGCCCGGAACAGGTCCGTCTTCCACGGCAGGGCAGAACCACCACCGCGTTTGGTGACCTTGGGCACCGGACACCCGAAGTTCAAGTCAATGTGGTCCGCGCGATCCTCCTGCGCGACCATGCGCACGGCCTTGCCCACGTTGACCGCGTCCACACCGTAGATCTGGATCGAACGCGGGGTCTCATCCGGGTCGTGGTGGATGATGCGCAGCGACTCCGGGCGGCGTTCGACCAGGGCCCGCGCGGTGACCATTTCGGTGACGTACAGTCCCCCGCCGTACTCGCGGCACAGCGTGCGGAAGGATTTGTTGGTCACCCCCGCCATGGGTGCCAGAACCACGGGCACGTCAATGGTCAACGGTCCCAGCTGCAACGGTTTCAGGTTCAACACGGCCGGTTCCCGGTCCGCGGTCTCAGTATTCGTGGTGCTCATCGTGCGCCATTGTCTCACTCTTCGGGGTGCCGCGCCGCGCTGTCCACGTGTTCCAGGCGCACCGCGAGCTTGAAGGCCCTCACCTGTTCGTCGCGGCGACCGAGGGTTTTGCACACGGTCCCCAAATCACGCAGGCACTGCACCCACTCCCGGGTGTGCGCCTCCGGTGCCGGGAGCGCGGGATAGAGGTTACTGGCGGTGTACAGGGCGTGCGCGGCGTCGTTCCAGGCCATCATGTCCTGCGCGAGCGCCGCGAGGCCCTTCCAACACATGATCTGACCGGCAACGTCCCCGCGCAGTTCGCAACCGGCGAGGACCGTTTCGTAGTGGTCGTTGGCCAGCCTGCGCCGGCCGGCAGCCTGTGCGGCCGTGGCCAGGTGAGAGGTCCACCGCAGGTCCTCGCGTGAGACGAACTCCACACCGGCTCCGGTACCCGTGGGTCGCAACGGGTCGACTCCGGCCGCCGTGGCTCCCTCCTGGAACTCGCGATAGGCATCCCACGGGCGCCCTTCCAGCAGCAGGACATCCCCCAGATTCTCCAGGCTCCGCACGTGTCCGCCCACGGAACGAGCGCTACGCCGGGCTCGCCGGTACTGGGTCGCGGCCAGCCGGTAGTGGTGTTCCGCGCCCGGCAAGTCGCCGGTGTCCCGGGCCAGGTCTCCCAACGCCGACGCCGCATCCCCGGCCACCAGCCACACCTCGCCCAGGCGCGCGGTGCGCAGCGCGGTCTCGAGGGCCTCCCGGGCCGCCGCCGTGTCCCCGGAGTCACGGGCCGCGAGTCCGTGCTTGAGTCGTCGTGTGGCACTGGCCGCTGCGAACACGGGTGGCTCCTAAGGGTGAGTGACATTCATGGCAGAGGATCGCACTGATTCTCGCCTCATTGTGGCGAACCGCCGCCGGAAATGTTCAGCGCCGGGCCCGTGTCACGGGACGCGGGCGCTTCAGAGGACCCTGCGGCCCGCTTCGGACGGCTGCAGGGTCAGGAACAGCGGTTCCCGGAACCCGTTGCGGGCAAAGCACGATTGCACGGCGGCGGCCAGCCCGGCGACGGACTCCAACGGCACCAGGGCAATCACGGACCCTCCGAATCCACCGCCGACCACCTTGGCGCCCAGCGCACCCGCGCGCAGACATTCGTCCACCGCGGTATCGAGTTCCGGCACGGTGACCTGGCAGTCATCGCGCATGGACTCGTGACCCTCGACCAGCAGTCGACCCACGCGGGACCAGTTCGGTGCGTCGCTGCGCATCTCGTGGGCGATCTGGACCGAACGGACCATCTCGGTCATGGAGTGGCGCAACCGCAGCCGGGTCTTCTCACGGTCCTCGGTGAGGTCCGCCCCAGATTCGAGAAGGCGATCGAAGCGCGCGAGGACGGCAGCGGCGTCGTCCGGTGTGGGGTGTTCCGGGAGCGCATCGCGCAGGGTGGGCAGGCCCAGGACCGCAGCGGCAGCCTCGCACTCGGCGCGGCGGGAACTGTATTGACCATCCGCGAGCTTGTGCGGTGCGCGCGTGTCGACAGCCAGCCAGGTGAGACCGGCGAGCGCGGGATCGGCGGGCAAGCGGGCCACGTCGAAGTCCCGGCAGTCCAGCGCCAGGATCTCCCCCGCGTGGGAACGCAGGGACGCCGTCTGGTCCAGGCCGCCCGTGTTGGCGCCCACAATATGGTTCTCCGCCGCTATGCAGGCGCGGGCGAGGGCGCGGCGCTGGGGATCGTCCGGGTGATCCCGGCCAGTGTTCAGTGAGAACAACGCGAGCGCCACGGAACACTCGAGAGCGGCGGAGGAGGCCAATCCGGCCCCGATCGGTACCGTGGAGTCGACCATGAGATCCGCCCCGAAGTCGGCGGCCAGTTCGAGCTCGGAAACCGCCACCGGGTGCGCGGACTCGCCGTGCGCCACCCGGTTCATCCCCCAGGCAACGCCGGCCACGTAGCCGAACCAACCCGGGACGGCCCCGGGTGCAACGGCGCTAATGCGGGTGGATTGCGGGCGGTCATCGGCCACGGACTCGTCCGCGTCCTGCATGGACTGCGCATTGAGCACCCCGTCCTCGCGAGGCGCCGCGGCGGTCAGCGTGACGTACTGGTGGGCGAACGGGAGGCACATGCCGCCGGAAAAATCCACGTACTCGCCCATGAGATTGGCTCGCCCGGGCGCCGCCCACACACCCACCGGCGCGCGACCGTAGGCCTCTTCGAATTTCTGGCTCAAGCGCCGCGCTCGCTCGCGAACGTCCGGCTGGGCGACCCAGCGCGGGCGCGCGAAGTCTTCCGGCGTGGCGGTTTCGCTGAGCTCACAGGACACGGGCGGATTCCTCACATGGCGTTGACACCGGGGTACGGCGGACGGGGCTGACAAACTATTGTCCCCTACCCGGTGCGGAAATAATGCTCCAGCTCCTCCAGGGTCCTGTCCTTGGTTTCCGGCGCCACCCGGTACACCCACACCAACGCCATGACCTGCAGGACGACGAAGATCAGGATCGTGTATCCCACGCCCAACGAGTCGGTGAGTATCGGAAACGTCAGACCCACCACGAACGTCATCATCCACAGGATCCACGCGCACACGCCCATACCCACGCCGCGCACGTTGAGCGGGAAGATCTCGGACATGTACAGCCACGTCACGGTGCCGATGCAGCATTGCATGAACCCCACGAACACCACAATGCACGTCAGGACGACCCACGCGCGCGCTGGGTTGGATTCGGGAATCAGCAGATAGGACAGCGCAAAGGCGGTCAACGACGTCGCCGTGCCCACGAGCCCGGTCAGCAACAGTTTCCGGCGGCCCACGTACCTGAGCAGGTACATGGCCAGCGCCACCGCCAGCACACCCACCACACCGGGGATGATGTTGGCGTAGAAGGCACCGTTACCGCCGAAGCCCACGTCCTGCAGCACGCTCACGCCGTAGTACTGAATGGCGTTGATACCGGAGATTTGGTTGATCACGGCCATGGACGCGCCCAGGATGAAAATGCGCCGGATCCACGGCACGCGCACCAGGTCCGTGATCCGCGCGGTGGGGCGGTCCTCGTCCTCTTTCGCCAACTGGAGCACGCTCTGGCCCTCACCCGGGTCATATGCATCTTCGCGGATCCGGCGCAGCACGTCGAACATGCGGTCCACGGAACCGTTGCGGGCCAGCCAGCGCGGGGATTCCGGCACAATGATCATGCCCACCCACAGGATCAACGCGGGGACGGTGGCGAGCACCAGCATGTAACGCCACACGTGGGGAACGTGACCGAACGCGGTGGCCAGACCGGCGTTGAACACGAACGCGAGAGCCTGCCCACCCACGATCATGAGCTCGTTCTGGGCCACCACCCGGCCACGCAGTTGCGCCGGCGCGAGCTCTGCCAGGAACACGGGCACGATCACGGAGGCCGCTCCCACGGCCAGGCCCAGAATGCAACGGAACACCACGAGGATCGTGACGGTCGGCGCGGTCCCACATCCGATTGTTGCGGCCACGAAGATGACCGCCAGAACCACCAGGACCCCGCGGCGTCCGAAGTGATCCGCCAGTTTACCGCCGAAGGCCGCACCCCACGCCGCGCCGAAGGGCAGGATGGACGCCACCAGACCCTCCAGAAACGGAGTCAGCTGAAGGTCCTCCACCATGGACGGCAGCGCACCGTTGATCACGCCGGTGTCGTAACCGAACAGCAACCCACCGAACGTGGCGACCGTGGCGATCAACCTGAGCCGCCCGTTCATGGGTGGTTTGGGCCCCGAGTGCACCGTGTGTAATGACATGGCCGTCCTTTCTCCATAGAACGTCATACCATTGCCAGTCACCCGGTGGCGAAACTCCACCGCATTAGGATCACACTGGTTGTGCCCCGACGACGATTAGTCGACCAGCGTGACCGTCTCCGTGACCACGTGCGCCACACCGGCCTCGAGCAGGTTGTCCACCACGGCAACCAGCGGGGTCATGGAATCGTCCACTTCCAGTTCCACCGGGTAGTCATTGACCAGGAGGGCGAGCAGTTTCTCCACGGCCTCCCCGGTTTCCGTCTCGTCGCCCGCGGCACCGGGCACGTAGCCCAGCAGCACGTCGGCGGCCTCGAACTCGGCCGGTTCCTGATCCGGATTGTGCGGGTCAAAGGGGCGGTAGCTCACGGCGAAGGCCGAAATGGGTTCCTTGCCACCGGCGGCCGCCGCACCGTCACGCAACACCACGGCACCGAACGCGCCGGCCTTGTCCGAGAGCAACTGCTGATTGACGGCTCCGATCCCGATCTCGCCCACGGGATCCCATTCGTGCACGGACCGGTAGAACTCCCACACGGCGCGCGTGAGTTCCACGGAGCCCGTCGCGAGGTCCGCCACGGCCTGAGCGGGAGTGCCGTCCGCGTTCTGTCCCAGGGTGGGCATCGGCAGCGCACCGGCGGCCACGCGGATCACCCGCGAGCGCATCGCGGGCCGCAAACCCTGGGCCCGCACGAACTGCTCCCCCGCAGACCCGGGGGTCACGCGGGTGCGCAGGGCGCTGACGCCCGACGGCGCCCGCTCGGCTTCGGCTCGCAACCGCGCCACGAGCTCGCGGCCGATCCCCTCGCGCTGCCGATCCGCGGCAACCTCCACGTAGCCCCACAGCCGTTGCGGGTGCCACCGGGACTCGTACACGACCCCCGCCGCCACGGGCACGCCGGAATCGGCGGCCACCAGAGTGCGGGAGAAAGCGGTGCCCTCACTGGCACCCAAACGGGCACGGAAGGCTCGGGCCGGGGCCGACGGCGCATCCGGCCAGACCTCCAGGAGACGGAGGTCGTCGTCTTCGCGCCACGGACGGTACTCGATGCTCATGCGGTCCTTACTTCTCCAGACGTTCGGCGAGGTAGCCGCTCACGCGATCCAGGCCCACGCGCTCCTGCGTCATTTCGTCGCGCGAACGGATGGTCACGGCCTGGTCCTCGAGGGTGTCGAAGTCCACGGTCACGCAGAACGGCGTGCCGATCTCGTCCTGGCGGCGGTAGCGACGGCCAATGGCGCCGGCGTCGTCATAGTCGATGTTCCAGCGACGGCGCAGCTGGGCGGCAAGGTTCTCCGCGGTGGGCTTGAGGTCGTCCTTCTTGGACAGCGGCAGCACGGCCGCCTTGACCGGAGCCAGGCGCGGGTCGAGCTTGAGCACGGTGCGCTTGTCCACGCCGCCCTTGGTGTTGGGGGCCTCGTCCTCGACGTACGCGTCCACCAGGAACGCCATCATGGAGCGGGTCAGGCCGAAGGACGGCTCGATCACGTACGGGGTGTAGCGCTCGCCCGAGGCCTGATCGAAGTACTGCATCTTGTCGCCGGAGTGCTCGGTGTGGTTGGTCAGGTCGAAGTCCGTTCGGTTGGCCACGCCCATGAGCTCGCCCCACTCGGAACCCTGGAAACCAAAGCGGTACTCGATGTCAATAGTGCCGTCCGAGTAGTGCGCACGTTCGTCCGCGGGAACGTCGAAGCGGCGCATGTTGTCCGCGTTCACACCGAGGTCCACGAACCAGTCCCAGCACGCCTCGACCCACTCGTCGAAGTAGGTGGTTGCCTCGTCCGGGTGGATGAAGTATTCGATCTCCATCTGCTCGAACTCACGCGTGCGGAAGATGAAGTTACCCGGGGTGATCTCGTTGCGGAACGCCTTGCCGATTTGACCGATACCGAACGGCGGCTTCTTACGCGATGCGTTGAGCACGTTCAGGAAGTTCACGAAAATGCCCTGCGCGGTTTCCGGACGCAGGTAGTGCTTGCCCTCTTCGTTGTCCACGGGGCCCAGGAAGGTTTTCATGAGGCCGGAGAACTGCTGCGGCTCGGTCCACTTCCCGTCCTGGCCGGTCTCCGGATCCTTGACGTCCGCCAGGCCGTTGACCGGCGGATGACCGTGCTTGGCCTCGTAGGCCTCGAGCAGGTGGTCGGCGCGGTAGCGCTTATGGGTGTGCAGCGATTCGACCAGCGGATCGGTGAAGGTTTCCACGTGGCCGGAGGCTTCCCACACGGCCGAGGGCAGAATGATCGAGGAGTCCAGTCCCACCATGTCTGCGCGGCCGCGCACAAAGGTCTGCCACCACTCGCGCTTGATGTTCTCCTTCAGTTCCGCGCCCAGGGGTCCGTAATCCCATGCGGAGCGAGAACCGCCGTAAATTTCACCCGCCTGAAAGACAAAGCCTCGGCGCTTGGCCAAGGAAATGACATTGTCCAGGGTGGATTTGGCAGCCATGCGTTCTCACATCCGTTTCTCGCCCGACCGCTGGCTGCGGCCGCGCGCGTGGAATCCATTGGGTGGTTCTTGAGGGCCCCGCTGACGACGCCGCCGCGGGACGGCTCACGTGCGCTGGGCACCACGAACGAGACGCCCAATACGACGTCCTGGTTCCAGGGTAGCCATTACGCGGAAAACTCGCCTAACTCGTGGGCTCCGAACACGAGTCCTCGTGGCGTGCGGTGATATGGACTCAGACGAAGGCGGAGACACCGGTCAGCGCGCGGGACACAATGAGCGCGTTGATGTGATAGCTGCCCTCGTAGGTGTAAATGGCTTCCAGGTCGCCCAGCACCTTGGACATTTCGTAATCGCTCAACAGGCCGTTGCCGCCCAGGGCATCGCGGGCCAGAAACGCGGATTGTCGCCCCAGGCGCGTGGTGGTGGACTTGGCAATCGCCGCGTGCATCATCTCCAGCTCGCCGGTCTCCTGCAGGCGGGCCATCTGGACCATCATGGCGGAGCTGGCGGCCAGGTTGCCCGCAACCTCCGCTATGGTTTGTTGGATGACCTGGAAGCTCGCGAGCGGCTTGCCGAACTGCACGCGTTCCAGCGAGTAATCGCGCAGAATATCCAGAATGGCCTGCTGGGCGCCCACGGCCTGCCACCCCACCCACGCGCGGGAATCCTTGAGCAGGGCATTCGCGGCGTCGAAACCAATGGCTTCGGGCAGCAGCGCGCTGCGCGGCACGCGGACCTCGTTGAGCACGACGTCCGCATTCTGCATGATGCGCAAACCCATTTTGTTGACGATTTTGGTGGCCGAGTAGCCGGGATGGGTGGTGTCCACCGCAAAGCACTTGATCACTCCGTCCGCGGTGTCACGGGCCCAGATCAAAGCGATGGCCGCCACGGTGCCGGCGCCGATCCAGCGCTTTTCTCCCCGGATGACCCACTCGTCGCCATCGAGCGTGGCCGTGGTGGCCAGGCCGCCGGCAATGTCCGAACCATGGCTCGGCTCGGTCAGACAGAAGGCACCCAGCTGCGTGAGCTCGGACAGGGCCGGCAGCCACTGGGCCTTTTGCTCTTCCGAACCCAGCTCCGCAATCGTGCCCACGATCAGTTCGTTGTGGATCCCGATCAGAGCGGACAACGAAACATCGGCGCGGGCGATCTGCGAGTGCACCAGGCCCTGGAACAACCGCGATGAGCCGTCCAGGAACAACGAGCCGAGTCCCAGGTCCGCCAGGGCGTGCAGCAGCTCGGTGGGTAGGTGCTCGCGATTCCACGGATCAATGGTCTGTTTGCGCACGTGGGCCTGCAGGTGGTCCTTGATCACGGTCAGCCGTTCACGTTCGGCGGGATGGAGAAGGAACTCCACGTGCAGAAGGTCTACGTCCGGCAAGAGGCTCTGTGGTGCATCACCGGAGAGGGTCGCGCTGGTCATGGTCGTGGTCCTCAAGGTTCTCGGTACTCCGATTGTGGTCTTTCCAACTATAGGCCTTCCAAGTATATTTGGGGTGTCGTGAGTCACACTTTTCGAGTAACGGACATCCAATGCCGGTGCCGCCGGCCGGTGAGCACGGCACGTCAGGATCACGACCGCATATCGAGGAGGCCCCGAAAGCCATGACCGTGACGACCGAATTCCGCTCAGCCCGTGACCACCTGGTGTCGCTCCAACAGGACTGGCAGCGCGCCCGCGAAGAGTTCGTGTGGCCGCGTTTCGACCATTTCAACTTTGGCTTCGACTGGTTCGATCAGGTGGCCGCCTCCGACGAGCGCAAGGATCAGGACGCCCTGATCATTCTCGAGGAGGACGGCTCGCAGCTGCGCCGGACCTTCGGCGAGCTCAGCCGCGATTCCCACAAGGTCGCGAATTGGCTGCGCGAACAGGGCGTGCAACGCGGTGACCGCGTGATCCTGATGCTCAACAATCAGGTGGAACTGTGGGAGGCCATGCTGGCGTGCATCAAGATCGAGGCCGTCATGGTGCCCACCACCACGCAAATGGGACCGGCCGACCTCGAGGACCGAGTCACCCGCGCGGAAGCCAAGTGGGCCATCGTCGGCATGCAGGATGCCCCCAAGTTCGCACCCGTGACCGGCAACTACACGGTGATCTACGTGCCCGGGGCCTACACTCCGGTCGACCGGATCGAGTCCCCGGATGCCGGTGACCGCACGGTCCTCAACTACAACGAGGCCTATACCGCCTCCCCCGAGCTGACTCAGGACTCCCCCACCGACGCGAATGAGACCCTGCTGCTGTATTTCACCTCGGGCACCACCTCCAAGCCCAAGCTCGTGGAGCACACGCACACGTCCTACCCGGTGGGTCACCTGTCCACCTTGTACTGGATCGGACTTGAGCCCGGTGACATCCACCTGAACGTGGCCTCACCCGGCTGGGCCAAGCACGCGTGGTCCAACTTCTTTGCCCCCTGGATCGCGGAGGCCACGATCTTCGTGTACAACTTCCGCAAGTTCGACGCCGCTTCCCTCATGGGCGTGATGGACGACATCGGCGTGACCAGCCTGTGCGCGCCACCCACCGTGTGGCGCATGCTGATCAAGGCCGATCTGAGCCTGCTGCGGACCCCGCCCCAGAAGACCGTGTCCGCCGGTGAGCCCCTCAATGCCGAGGTCATCGAGCAGGTTTACCGGGCCTGGGGGTGCACGATCCGCGATGGCTTCGGGCAGACCGAATCCTCGTTGCAGGTGGCCAACACCCCGGGTCGTCGCATCGTGATCGGCTCCATGGGAGTGCCCCTGCCCGGTTTTGACGTGGTGCTGATCGACCCCATGACGGATGAAGAAGCGGAGGAGGGAGAGCTGTGTCTGCGCTTGGATCCCCGCCCGGTCGGGCTGATGCGCGGTTATTACGGCGACCGAGCCAAGACCGAGGATGTGTTCCGCAACGGGCTGTATCACACCGGTGACGTGGTCTCCCGGGACGAGAACGGCGTTTTCACGTACGTGGGTCGCGCGGACGACGTCTTCAAGTCCAGTGACTACAAGGTGTCACCGTTCGAGCTGGAATCGGTTTTGATCGAGCACCCGGCCGTCATGGAAGCAGCCATCGTGCCCGCCCCCGACGAGCTGCGATTGGCCGTCCCCAAGGCCTTCGTGACTCTGAGCTCCGGTTACGAACCCACCGCGGAGACAGCAACCGCGGTCCTGCAGTTCTGCCTGAGCAAGTTGCCCCCGTACAAACGAATCCGTCGCATTGAATTCTTGGATCTGCCCAAGACGATTTCCGGGAAAATTCGCCGCGTGGAGCTGCGTAAGGCGGAGGAGCAACGCTCCGCATCCGGTGAGGCTCCCGAGGGCTACGGGACGGAATTCCGCGAGGAAGACCTGTCGCTCACGCGCTAGAACCCAGGCCACGGCCGGTGGCGCACGTGTACAACCGGCCTCATCACCCCCCGGTCAGAGTCTGTCCAACCCCGGAATAGAATGGTCCAATGTCCAATAGTCGTACGCTCACGAAAGATCCGATTGCGGAGGCCCAGCGCAATTGGGTGCGCAATGGGTGGGAAGAAGCCTCGGGTCCCATGGCCGCCGTCACGGCCATCATGCGGGTCCAGCAGATCTTGTTGGCCGAGGCGGAGCAGGTCCTCAAGCCGTTCAAGCTGACCTTCGCCCGCTATGAACTCATCGCGCTGCTGAGCTTCACGCGGGAACAGCAAATGCTCATGAAGCGGGCCAGCGCCCTGCTGCAGGTTCATCCCACATCCGTGACCAACGCGGTGGATAGGTTGGAGGACGCCGGGTTGGTCAAGCGTGAGCCGCTCAAGACGGACCGCCGCGCCATGACCATCGTGCTGACCGCCAAGGGTAAGAAGACCGCGGCCGAGGCCACGCGGGTCCTCAACGAGGATCTGTTCCTGCGGACAGGTTTCGAACCCGACGAGGTGGATTCCCTCATCGCCATTCTCAGCCGCTTTCGCGCCCGGTCCGGCGACTTCGAGGACGCACCCACGGCTCCGTAAGGCCTGGCCCTCTGATGAGTTACCTATTACCGGCGCTGTCCTCACGAATGGTGTTGATGATTCCGGAGAAGTCCTGGCCCGCACCCGCGCCGTCCGAGAACTCGTTGTAGATCTCTGCCGCGAGCTGCCCCATCCGAGCAGTCACGCCCGTTTGCTCGATCGCGGTGGCGGCCAGGTTGAGGTCCTTGGACATCAACGCCCCGCCGAAACCGGGCTGGTAGTCGTTATTGGCCGGACTGGTGGGAACCGGTCCGGGCACGGGGCAGTTGGTCGTCAACGCCCAGCATTGTCCCGAGGCCTTGGACACGACGTCGTACATGGCCTGGTGCTCGAGCCCCAGCTTCTCGGCGAGCACGAACGCCTCGCTGACGGCTACCATGGAGACGCCCAAAATCATGTTGTTGCAGATCTTGGCCGCCTGGCCCATGCCGCTGTCCCCGCAGTGCACGACCCGTGCCCCCATGATGTCCAGCAGCGGGTGGATCTCCCGGAAGACATCGTCCGGGGCGCCCACCATGAACGCGAGGGTTCCGGCCTGGGCACCCACCACGCCTCCGGACACCGGCGCATCGGCGGCCGTGAAGCCGGCATCCCTGGCCAATTGCGCCACCTCTTGGGCCTCGGAGATGTTGATGGTCGAACAGTCCAGGAATGTGGCACCTGCCGGCGCCGCGGCGAGGAGGCCCTGGGCGCCGTCGACCCCGGTGTAGGCGTCCTTCACATGCCGGCCGGACGGGAACATGGTGATGACCACCTGCGCGTCCCGCACCGCTTCCTGGGGGCTGTCCACCACGGTGACGCCATTCGCTCGGGCGGCTTCGAGGGCCGCGGGGACCACGTCGAAGCCCGTGACCGGGACCCCCGCCCGGACCAGGTTCACGGCCATCGGCCCGCCCATGTGACCCAGCCCCAGGAACGCGACGCGCGGCTGGGTGGCTGTCGGTGAAGTGTTCATGACTCTCCTTCGAGGTGGGACGTCAAGGTTCCGGTGTGAGCTCAGCTGCCCTCGGGCATCACAAAGCTGGCGCCTTCCTTTGCGCCGGTGGGCCAGCGCGTGGTGACCGTTTTGGTCTTGGTGTAGAACTTCAGCCCGTCCGTTCCGTGTTGGTTCAGATCGCCGAAGCCGGATGCCTTCCAGCCGCCGAAGGTGTAGTAGGCAATGGGCACGGGGATCGGCACGTTCACGCCGACCATGCCGACCTCCACCCGGGTGGTGAAGTCACGGGCGGTGTCACCGTCGCGCGTGAAGATGGCCACGCCATTGCCGTACTCGTGCTCGCTGGGCAGCCGCAGAGCCTCCTCATAGTCCGCCGCGCGGGCAATGCACAGCACCGGACCGAAAATCTCTTCCTGGTAGATGCGCATGTCGGGGGTCACCCGGTCGAACAGCGTGGCACCGACCCAGAAGCCGTGGGGGTGACCTTCGACGGTTGCGCCGCGGCCGTCCACGAGCAACTGGGCGCCCTCGTCCACGCCGATCCCGATGTAGTTCTCGATCCGTTCCTTGGCGTCCTTGCCGACCACGGGGCCGAAGTCCGAGGACTCATCCAGCGACGGACCCAGCGTGAGCTTGTCAATGCGTTCGCGCAACAGCTCCACGAGTTTGTCCGCCGTGGCCTCACCCACGGGAACGGCCACGGAAACCGCCATGCATCGCTCACCGGCGGAACCGAAAGCGGCGCCGATGAGGGCATCGGCGGCCTGTTCCAGGTCCGCGTCCGGCATGATGACCATGTGGTTCTTGGCACCACCGAAGCACTGGGCACGCTTGTTGTGCTTGGCGGCGTCTAGGTAAATGGACTGGGCGATCGGGGTGGATCCCACGAAGCCCACGGCCTTCACGCGTGGATCCCGGATCAGGGCGTCCACGGCGGTCTTGTCACCGTGGATCACGTTCAAGGCCCCCTCCGGCATGCCGGCTTCAAGGGCCAACTCGGCCAGGCGCACGGGCACGGACGGATCCCGCTCCGAGGGCTTGAGGACAAAGGTGTTACCCGCGGCCAGGGCGATGCCCGCCTTCCACAGCGGGATCATGGCCGGGAAGTTGAACGGCGTGATACCCGCGACCACACCCAGGGGCTGTCGCAGCGAATGGACATCGATGCCGGTGCCCGCAGCGCTCGAGTACTCGCCCTTGAGCAGGTGCGGGGCTCCGGCGGCGAACTCGACCACTTCAACGCCTCGCTGGATGTCGCCCTTGGCATCCGGGAAGGTCTTGCCGTGCTCGTTGGACAACAGTGTGGCCAGCTCGTCCATGTTCTCGTTGATCAGGTCGACCCACTTGAGCAGGACGCGAGCGCGGCGCTGCGCATTGGTGGCGGACCATGCCTCGAAGGCTTGCTGCGCGGACTCGATGGCACCTTCCACTTCTTCGGCGGAGGCCAGGGGCACCTGTGCGGCGACCTGGCCCTTCACGGGGTTGTAGACGTCCTGGAAGCGCCCGGATGTGCCGTCTACGCGGCGACCGGAAATGAAGTGCGGGACCTGAGTCATGGGTGCTCTCCTGAAGGGTTGCGGCATGGCGCTGTGACCTGTATCTCACGGATAATCTAATGACAAACCATTGGACATGCAACTAATTCGCTTGATCACGCCGCCCTTGCCGCCACGTTCTGAGAAGATGAACCCATGAGTGAAGAGACCACGGAAGAACTTCCCATTCGCGATGACATGATCCGGCTGGGTCAAGCGCTCAAGCTGGCCAATTTGGCCGAGGACGGTAACCACGCCAAGGAACTGATTGCCGGCGGAGTGGTGATCGTGAACGGCAAGGAAGAACAACGCCGCGGGGCTCAGTTGCACCCCGGCGATGTGATCGAGGTCTTGGGTTCCGGTCTCGAACCGGTCAAGATCGTCAGTTCTGGCGACGAGGCTGCCACGGCAGGGTAACCACCACCAGTCCCACCAGGGTCACCAGGGTGCCAACGATCGTGACCGCAGTGACAATGGTGTTGGGCGTGGGCACCAGGACGTCCAGCACCAGGGCCGAGATCAACATGCCGGCCACCATTCCCAAGCTGGTCTCCAACACTCCGAAATGCTTGGGAAGCACACTGGATGCCGCGACGTGGATGATGCCCAAGATGCCACCGGTGTAAAGCCACCACTGACCGGGCCAGACCCACGGACCCGGGTCGGACATGCCACGCGCAACCAGCACCGTGACAATCAAGGCCAGGGTTCCCGCGGCAAAATTGGTGAGAGTGGGGGTAATGGGTGTTCCCGCCTTGGCACCGATCCCCGCGTTCCACGCGGTCATGATGGCGTTGCCGCACCCCGCCAACACGGACAGGGTGGCGAAGAGAACGAGCAGCGGGAGCGAAGCCGCAAGGTTCGTTGCCGCGAAACGCGGGGCCATGGCCACCAGCGCGGCCACGATGATGATGGCTGTACCCACCACCCGGTAGCCCGTCAGGTACTTCACACCGCCCGGCCCAACCCCGAATCGGTCCACGATCAACGACCCCACGGACTTTCCGAACACCAGTCCCAGGATGTACACCGATAATCCCAGCACCACGGTGGTCATGGCCTGGGTGACGATCATGAATCCGCCCAGCACACCGGCGCCCAGGTACCACCACGGAATCTCACCGCGCTTCACGGCCTCCGGAATCCGCGAGGCGCCCCGCCGACCGGCGGGCGTCATGACCGTCACCGCCAGGATGATCAAGAACGCCGAGGAGAAACTCACGAGCGCGGCCCCGTAGGGATCGCCCACGGCATGACCGAGTTCGCCGTTGACCCTGGACTGCAAAGCCTGGGCCGTGCCCGCCAACAGACTGACCACCAACCCCACGGTCAGCGCCGCGGCTCCGCGTGCCGAGGCAACCGGGGGTTTCCGGGCGCGGGGAGTTGGTGAGGGCCGGGGTTGCCACTCGGTCTGAACACTCATGGCGCCAATCTAGGCCCCGGGTACAGGGTGGGGAACATCCACCGTCATGCTTCGTAGTATTCGCAGCGGCCCGCGCACGGGTGGGGTGTCAGCTGACCACGTGCTGAAGGTATTCCTTGACGTGGCCCAGCTCCTGGGGTGAGACGCCGTGACCGATTCCCCGATACTGCACCTTGGTGACCTCCGCGTGGTCCACCGCCCAGTCCGCCGTGGCGTCCACCATGGCCTGCGGGATCACCGGATCCTCGGGATCGCGGCCCCAGAACATCGGCAGGGGGTGTTCCTTGAGGTAAGCGTCGTTGAAGAAGTCCGCATACGCGTCGCCGTCGGCGATCGGAACCGCGAAACCGGACAGGCCCACCACGGCGTCCACGGTCTCGGGGATGTGGCGCGCCACGCTGGTGGCCACCGCCATGCCCTGGGAGAACCCCAACAAGAACACCTTGGAGTGGTTCTGGGCTCGCTCCTGAAGCCACGCGGACACGGGTTCGACGGCGGCGACCACGGCGCCCGATGAGAAACTCAAGTCCCCGGACAACGGAAACCATTGGTACCCCATCTGCGCGGGCTGCGGGGCTCGCAACGACGCGTAGGTCGCCGTGGGCAGCAGGGCGGGAATCATGGCCAGCAGATCCTCTTCATGGGACCCGTACCCGTGGAACATCACCACCAGCGGCGTATCGGTGCGGTCAGCGGGCTCGTTGTTCCAGATCACAAACGGGGTATCACTCATGTGTCCATCCTGACACGATCGCACGCCCCCGCACTCCACCCGTGCGTCGGCCCGCGGTCAGTGGTAGAACAGCGCGTATGACATTGCCCGACATTCCCCCTGAACACCACGCTCATGACCATCAGGAGCTACCCGCTCCCCCGACACACCCCTGGCACCGCATGGTGTCCATCGGCGATTCCTTCACCGAGGGCGTGGGCGACCCCGATGAGAACGCGCCCGGCGGTCACCGCGGGTGGGCGGACCGCGTGGCCGAGGAGTTGGACCGGCTCACCGATGACTTCGCCTACGCCAATCTCGCCATCCGAGGCCGCCTCTACCAGCCCATCATTGACGAACAGCTCGAACCGGCCCTTGCCCTGCATCCGGATCTCCTCACCATCAGCGCCGGCGGCAACGACATGTTGCGACCCGGCGCCGATCCCGATGCCATTGCCTTGAAACTGGACGGCGTGATTGCTCGGATTGCGCAGACGGGCGCCACGGTGGTCATGTTTGACGGCCCCGATGTGGGCAACACCCCGGTGCTACGCAGCATCCGGGGTCGGGTGGCCATCTGGAACGAGAACGTGCGCGTGATCGCCGCCCGCCACGGCGCCGTCATGACGAACCTGTGGGGCCTTCATGAACTGGCCGATCCGCTGATGTGGGCACCCGACCGGCTGCACTTTTCACCCCTGGGTCATCAGCGCATTGCCGTGGAGGTGCTGGACTGTCTGGGCATCGAGCACGGACTGGTCCCCGATGTCCGGCAGGCACAGCCCGCGCGAACCAAGCGGGAAGCCCGCAGGGACGATCTCGTATGGGCGCGCAAGCACTTTGCCCCGTGGGTTGCCCGCCGCATCACCAGGCGCAGCTCCGGGGACTTCGTCACCGCCAAACGCCCGCAATTCGGCCGAGCGGTCATCCCGGGCGCGGGTGAGCATGCGAACGCCCCGGAACCAACTCCCGAGGTCTAGTCCCGCAGCACTGTCTTCTTCAACAGCAGACCCAGCTGCGGGGCTTCGATCAGGAAGCCGTCGTGGCCGCTGGGCGAGCTGATCATGTGCAGCTGCTGCTCACCCGGTAGGGCCTGCACGATCTCGGCGGATTCGGCGGGAAAGAACAACCGGTCCGAGTCCACGCCGGCCACGAGCCATTCGCACGAGGTGCCGGACAGAACCTCTGTCAGGCTGCCGCGCCCGCGCGTGACGTCGTGGGACATCAGCGTCTCATTGACGCTCAAATATGCATTTGCATCAAAGCGACCGGCCAGCTTGGACGCCTGGTGATCCAGGTAGCTCTCCACCCGGTAACGGCCGCGCTGCGCGGTGTGGGTTGCGGCCACGTTCTCGTTCGGCTGGGTCTCCCGGCCGAAGCGGTAGTGCAACTCCGCGGCCGATCGGTAGGTGATGTGGGCAATGCGTCGTGCCAGTCCCAAACCGGCTTCCGGAAAGTCGCCGTCGTAGTAGTCGCCACCGCGGAAATTCGGATCCTGCCGGATCGCCAGCGCTTGCGCCTGGCCCCACGCCAACAGTTCCGCGCTGGCGGAGGCGCACGCGGCAACCACACCGCACGCGGCCACCCGCTGCGGGTACATCACAGCCCATTCGAGAGCGCGCGCCCCACCCATGGAACCGCCGATGATCAATCGCCAGCGCTCGATACCCAGGGCATCGGAGAGGACCGCTTCGGCAGTCACGGTGTCCCGCACGGTGATGCGCGGGAAGCGCGACCCCCAGGCCTTCTGCTCCGGGTCCACCTCGGGTGGGGCCTGGGTCGCCGGGCCGGTGCTGCCGTAGCAGCCGCCCAAAATGTTGGCGCACACCACAAAGTACTTGTCCGTGTCGATGGCCGCCCCGGGTCCCACCAGGCCGTCCCACCAGCCGCCCGCCTCGGCGGCCACGCGTTCCACCTCGGGTGCGTGATCGCGTGATTGTCCCCGTGCCACGTGGGAATCCCCGGTCAGGGCGTGCTCGATGAGCACCGCGTTGGACGCGTCCTCGTTGAGCCGCCCCCATGTTTCGTAGGCCAGTCGCGCACGCGGGAGGCGGTAGCCGGATTCCAGGGTCAGGGGACCCACGTTGATGTAACCCATCACGCCGTCCTCGCGGACGAGCGAGTCGGTGGTTCCGCCTCCCACAATGGTCACGCCCGCGTTCCTCCCACTCTGGATGCGGCCGACGACGGCGCCCCTGCGCCGCCCAGTGCGGCCACGGCCTCGAAACCTGACTCCAGGTCCGCCAGGATGTCGTCGATGTTCTCCAACCCCACGGACAGTCGGACGAACCCGGGTTCGATGCCGGTGGCCCGCTGTTCGTCGTCGGTCAGCTGCGAGTGGGTGGTGGAGGCCGGGTGGATCACCAGGGAGCGGGCATCGCCGATGTTGGCCACGTTGGAATGCAGGCTCAGGGCGTCCACGAACGCCGTTCCCGCCTCGCGACCGCCGTCGAGCACGAAACCGAGCACGGACCCGGCACCCTTGGGCGCGTACTTCTCAGCGCGTTCATGCCACGGGGACGACGTGAGGCCGGCGTAGGAGACCGCGCGAACGTCGTCGCGCGCGTCGAGCCACTCGGCCACCCTCTGGGCGTTCGCCACGTGGCGGTCCATGCGCAGGGACAATGTCTCGATGCCCTGCTCGATGAGGAACGCGTTGAAAGGGGAGATCGAGGAACCCAGATCGCGCAGCAGTTGCACACGCGCCTTGAGGATGAAGGACAGGTTCACACCGAAATTGCCGTCCTTGCCGAGCGCCTGGGCGTACACCAGGCCGTTGTAGGACTCGTCCGGTTCGTTGAAGGCGGGGAAGCGCTGCGGATCCTGCCCGAAATCGAAGTTGCCGGCGTCCACGATCATGCCGCCGATGGACGTGCCGTGTCCGCCCATGAACTTGGTGGCGGAATGAACCACGATGTCCGCGCCCCATTCGATGGGTCGAATCAAGTACGGCGTGGCAATCGTGTTGTCCACGATCAGCGGCACACCGGACTCATGGGCCACCGCGGCAACCGCTTGGATGTCCAGCACGTCATTACGAGGATTGGGAATGGTTTCCCCGAAGAACGCCACCGTATTGGGTCTGACCGCGGCGCGCCATGCCTCGGGATCGTCCGGGTCCGACACGAACGTGGTCTCCACGCCCATCTTGGGCAGGGTGTGGCGCAGCAGGTTGTAGGTGCCGCCGTACATGGACGGACTGGCCACCACATGGGTTCCGGCACCGCCCAGGTTGAGGATCGCAAAGGTGGACGCCGCTTGACCCGAGCTGAGCATCAGCGCGCCCACCCCGCCCTCCAGGGACGCCACGCGGTTCTCGACCACTTCGGTCGTGGGGTTGGTCAGGCGCGTGTAAATGGGTCCCAGTTCGGCCAGGGCAAAGCGCTTGGCCGCGGTCTCCGCGTCCGGGAACACGTACGAGGTTGTCTGGTGGATGGGTAAGGCCCGCGATCCCGTGGTGGGATCGGGTTCCTGTCCCGCGTGGATCTGACGGGTTTCGAAAGCCCAGTTCCGGGGCTCGGACGGGGTGGCTGCGGGGCTCATGCCGCACTCCCTTTCTCGGGGTCAGGGGCCCGGTGATCGATCCGCAGCACGGCGCCCGTGCGGCGATCGGGCACCTGTGACCCGCGCTTGCCGCCATCGAGTTGTTCCGATGCGGCCCGGTCCTCACCCAGGGCACCCCACCGCGGAGGGAGGGTTGCCGGTCAGCTAGCTGGGGCTTGTCGCTGACTCTCGTGACCTGCCCTTCATTCTCCGGAGCCGGTACCTCGGACGTCAAGCTGAGTTACCCGCATCACACGGACATGTTTTATGTCCCGATTTGGTGACCACCCCGCGCGGTGCCACCATGACAGCATGAAACTGGATCATGTCTCTTTCGCAGCTCAATCCGATGGCCTTGAAGCCACCACGGAACGGATTGCCGATCAGCTAGGGATCGAGCCGGTCAAGGGCGGGATCCACCCGCGCTTCGGCACGCGGAACATGATCCTGCCGCTCACAGACCACCAGTACGTGGAGGTCGTCGAGGTGCTGGAGCACCCCGCCGCGGAGAAGGCCCCGTTCGGTCAGGCCGTGCGCGCCCGCTCCGAGGCCGGAGGCGGCTGGCTCGGCTGGGTGGTTGAGGTACCGGACCTGGCCCCGTACGAGGACAAGCTCGGTCGCCCCTCCGTTCCGGGCTCCCGGCTGTTCCCGGACGGCCGCCAGTTGGAGTGGCACCAGATCGGGGTCAAGGGTCTGATCGCCGATCCTCAGTTGCCGTTCATGGTCCACTTTGATTCCGAGCCGGACATGCACCCCTCCCAAGCACAGCTCACGGACGTCCGGTTGGCCGGCATGGAGATCGCCGGTTCTCCCGAGCGCGTCACCGAATGGCTGGGTGGGCCTGTCGAGGACGTCCTGGCAGCCCTGGACGTCACCTGGTGCTCGCCCAACGGCACCCCCGGTGTCATGGAGGTTTCCTTCGCCACCCCGGACGGCCTGGTCACGATCTGACTTCTCCCGCCGACGCCGCTGCCGCGACCTTTCGCTCGAGAGGGCCGCGGCAGCGGCGGCGTCGTCGATCAGCGCGCGAGCAGTTGGGGGAGCAAAAAACCGGTGATGTCCAGTAGCGCGTGGGCGATGAGCAAAGGCGCGAGTCGACCGTAGCGGCGGTAAACCCACACGAACACCAGACCCATGACCATGTTGCCCAGCGCGGGTCCGAAGCCTTGGTACAGGTGGTAGCTGCCGCGGAAGAGGGACGTGGCCACCGCGATCGTGACCCACGACCAGCCGATGCGCCGCAACCGATCGCACAGGAACGCGACCACGATGATTTCCTCGACCACACTGTGGCGCAGTGCGGACAGGATCAGCACGGGCACCGTCCACCAGTGCTCGTCCAGGGCCGATGTGGTGATGGCCGCCGTGACCCCCAGTGCCCTGCCCACCTGATAGAGGCCCACGGTCCCCAAACCCATGGCCAGGAACAACCCGGCTCCCCAGGCCGCGTCCCACCACGGGCGGCGACCGTCCACGCCGATCCGCCGCAGCACGGCTGCAATACCGGGTAGCGAACCGGCCAGCAGGTAGAGGGCGAGCGCCACGGGCACCAGGGCGAAGCCAATGCTCGCAAGTTGCCGAAGCAGGTCGATGGCCGGAACCGGGCTCAAGACCCGATTCAAAGTCGCCTCGGCATCCGAGAGCGGGCCCCGCGAGAGCGTCTCCGCCAGGTTCAATGCGGCGTACACCGCGGAAGACCCCAATGACACCCCCAGGACCAGCACTATGTGGAACCACAGCTCGGAGCGGGCGGGGCCGTCACGGGCGGGTCGTGGCTGCGGGGAATCGGTCAACACGAACACCATTGTGCCGTGCTCCCTAGACTGGGGTCATGAGTTCCGAGATGCCCGCATACCCCGTAGCCGTTCGACGCACCGTTCACCGCAGTTTCCATGATCATGTGTTCGAGGATCACTTCGAGTGGCTGCGGGACAAGGACTCGGATGACGTGCGGGCTCACCTGAACCGTGAGAACGACTACGCGGAGGCCGTGACGGCGCACCTGCAACCGTTGCGCGAGGACATTTACCGTGAAATCAAGGACCGCACGCAGGAAACCGACATGTCCGTCCCCTCCCGCAATGGAGCCTGGTGGTATTTCGCCCGCACCGTCGAGGGTGGGGCGCATCAGGTCTTCTGCAGGTTCCCCGCATCCGAGATCAGCGACTCAGAAGACGCCTGGACTCCCCCCACGGTGGAACCCGGTGTCACGTTGCCCGGCGAACAAACGCTGCTGGACGCGAACGCCGCCTCCGAGGGCCATGAGTTCTATGGCCTGGGCGCGTTCAGTGTCTCCGAGGACGGAACCCATCTGGCCTGGTCCGAGGACACCGCCGGAGACGAGCGGTTCACGGTGTACGTCAAGGATCTGGCCACCGGACAGTTGCTGCCCGACCGGATCGAGCAAACTTCCTACGGTGCTTTCCTGACCCCCGATGCGTCGCAGCTGATCTACACGGTGGTCGATGATTCGTGGCGGCCCTGGCGCGTGTACCGTCACGTGATCGGTACCGCCTCCGAGCAGGACGAACTGTTGTACCAGGAGGACGATCCCGGCCTGTGGCTGGGCGTGGAACTGTCCGCGGACAAGAAGTGGCTCATGGTGGTCTCCGCGTGCTCGGAGTACTGCGAGTACCGCATTCGCCCCGTCGCCGCGCCGCACCATGAGTGGCTCACCCTGATTCCGGAAAGTGACCGCGTGCTGTACTCGGCCGAACCCATCACCGTGGCCGGCACCGACTACGTGCTACTCACGCACGACTACCAGGCGCCGAACTCCCGCGTCAGTCTCATGCCGTTGTCCCAAGCCGGTTCGAGTATCGCCGATGTCGATCTCGTGGACGTGGTCCCCGTGAGCGAAGAAGCCCGGATCGAGGTGTGTGAGCCCACGGCCACGCATTTGGTGGTGTCCCTGCGTGCCGAAACGACCCCGCGGGTGCGGCTCATTCCGCGCGCGGGCCTCGAATCCCTCATGGCCGGCACCGCCGGCGCGCAGGGTCTGGCCGGTACGGAGCCGGACTTCGACGAGGAGCTTTTCACCGCTTCGCTCGTCTCCGCCCGCTATGAGAACCCCGTGGTCCGGGTGTCCTACACGTCCTTCGTGACGCCCCCGCGGATTTACGACATCCCCACGGCCGGGCCTGGACACCACGGTGCGGACGAGTTGGGTGTGGGTGAGCCCATCCTGCGCCGCGAAGCCACGGTGCTCGGTGGGTACGACCGTACCGATTACACGGTGGAGCGCGATTGGGCCGTGGCCGATGACGGGACACGCATCCCCATCTCCCTGGTGCGGCGCGCGGACCTGGACACCACCGTCCCGGCTCCCGTGATCCAGTACGCCTACGGCTCCTACGAGTCCAGCACCGATCCGGGGTTCTCGATCTCCCGTCTGTCGCTGCTCGACCGCGGTGTGGTGTGGGCCGTGGCCCACGTGCGCGGCGGCGGCGAGCTGGGCCGCTCCTGGTACGACCACGGTAAGAAGCTCACCAAAAAAAACACCTTCACCGATTACGTGGCGGTCACCCGCCACCTCGCCGAACGGCAGGACGTCGACGCCGCTCGCATTGCGGTTCTCGGCGGTTCCGCGGGCGGGTTGCTCGTGGGCGCGGTGCTGAACCTGGCTCCGGACCTGTACTGCGGTGCGTTGGCCGCGGTGCCGTTCGTGGATCCGCTGACGTCCATGTTGATGCCGGAACTTCCCCTCACGGCCCTGGAATGGGAGGAATGGGGCAACCCCGTGGCGGACCGGCAGGTCTACGACTACATGCGCTCCTACTCCCCCTACGAGAACCTCCGCGCTGCCGACTACCCGCCTATTTTGGCGGTGACGAGCCTCAACGACACCCGGGTGCTCTACGTTGAACCGGCCAAGTGGGTGGCCGCGCTGCGCGAACACGCCGAACACCCGGAGACCGTGCTGCTGCGCTGTGAAATGGCCGGCGGCCACGGTGGTGCCTCCGGTCGCTACTCGCAGTGGAAGGACACCGCGTGGGAGTACGCGTGGCTGGCCGAGACATTGGGTGTTGCGGGCCAGCCGGTTTCCCCGGCGGTCAGCCGGTGACCGGCTGAGGTCGCAGAGCGGCGGCGGATTCAGCACTGAGCCAGTCCCCGATCCGCCCGTCCACCAGCACGTCCGTTGCGGCGCGAGCCAGGGCACTACTCGTCTGGAATCCGTAGCCTCCCTGACCCACGAGCCACAGTAGATTGTCGGCCTGCGTGTCCCAGCCACAGACGGGCACGTCGGACGGTGTCTCGGTGCGCAGCCCGGTCCACGCCTTGCGGACACCCGTGACCCTCATGGCTGTTTCCCGTTGGACGGTTTCGATCAGTTCGTCGATGGCCAGCGGGTGCGGCTGGGCATCGCAGGCGGGACTGGGTTCCGCCTCGCCCCACGAGATCATGGCGCCGTCCCCATCGGGGCGGTAGTACCAACCGGACGCGGCGTCCTCAACCATGGGGTGGGTCGGGCCCAGGGGCTCGCTGAGGGAGACCAAGGCCGCGGTCCTCCGTAGCGGCTGCAGGTGCTGCGGCGCCGCTGCGAAGAATTTAGCCACGTGGTCCGCCCATGCTCCCGCCGCGTTGACCACCGTGCGGGCCTTCAGCTCATTGTTGCCGACGGTCAAGGCCCATGCGCCGTCACCGGTCGGCCTGGCCGCGGTGATCTTCGCCCTCGTGATGATCCGGACGCCGGCCTGCTCTGCGCGTTGCCGGTGCCACTCCACGAGCGCGGTGGCATCGGTGCGTACCGCAGAATCGTCGATGACCGCCGCCCGGTAACGATCGGGGTTCTCGGCCAGCTCGGGGCAGTACTCGAAAAGTTCCTCGCTCGACAAGGTGCGCAGCCCCGGTACGGTCTCCGCAGCGACGTCTGCGGGTGACCCCGTCACCACGAAGGGGCTGTGCCACGCCAGCGGGGACGGAGCCGCGTGGGCGGGCGCCACCAGATCGGGAATCGTGAGCCTGGTCAGTTCGAGGACCGGTTCGGGACCGTAGCTGGGGATGAGCTGCTGAGCCGACCTTGAGGAGGTGTGATGGGCCAGGGCCGCCTCTGCTTCGACCACCGTGATTCCCGCCCCGGATCCCCGACGCTCTGCGAGTTCGGACGCCAGGGACAAGCCAGCTATGCCACCGCCAATGATTACTGTGTCCACCGTCATGTGATTATTCTTTCATTTTCATCATTATTTGAAGATATGCAAAGGTCCCCTTCCGCATTATGCGGAAGGGGACCTCCGGTGATCACGCAGCGGAGACCCGCTGGCGGGGATCAAGCATCCGAGGATGTTCAGATCAATCAGGCAGGAATGTTCAGGACCTGGCCCGGGAAGATCAGATTGGCGTCAGCCACGGCACCGGCGTTGGAAGCGTAGAGAGCCTCCCAGCCGCCGTTCACATCGAGCTTGGCGGCAATGGAGCCCAGGGTGTCGCCAGCCTGAACGGTGTAGGAAGAACCGGTCGAGGCAGCCGGGGCCACGTCAGCCGCCGGAGCGGTGTACTCCACAGCGGCGGGGGCAGCAGCCTCGGCGGCCGGAGCTTCAGCCGGAGCAGCCGGTGCGGCCACGGGAGCCTCAGCCTCGGGAGCCGGAGCAGCCTGCTCCTGCTTGACCTGGGTGGACTGCGGAGCCACAGCAGCGGCAGCAGCCACGGGCTGCTCGGGGGTGTAGCCCCCGCCGCCGCCGGACAGGCCCAGCTTGGCAGAGCAAGCGGGCCATGCGCCCCAGCCCTGACCGGCCTGAACGTTCTCAGCAACGCGGATCTGCTCGGACTTGGAGGCCGTGGACGGATCACCGGAGCCACCGTAAGCGGCCCAGGTGGACGGGGTGAACTGGAGGCCACCGCTGAAACCGTTACCGGTGGAGGTGCCCCAGTTGCCGCCGGACTCGCACTCGGCGAGAGCGTCCCAGGTCGATGCGGGAGCTGCGTTGGCCGGCATGGCCATAGCACCCACGGCTGCACCGCCGATCACGAGAGCAGCAGCACCACGGCGAATCATGTTCGAAGTCTTCATCATGCTCCGTTAGGCCACCTACGCTCGTTCCCATCCCTGGGTGTCTTCGCGCCGTCGTCTACCCATGACAAGTCGAATTCAGGGGTAGTAACTACGGAATGCTGCCCTGTAGACGACGTACGGTGTTGCAGCAGCATCCAGCATGGCTTGGGGCGCAGATCGTATCCGCCTCAAGCGTTGCGGACTCCCTCGTCGGAGAGTCCCTTGGGGAAGTCGTTGATAACGATAGCGTAACAATTCTCGTTATGCCAAATCCATTCCCAAAATTTTGGTGCATCCCTTTGGGGGACACGGGCCGTGCCCCACTGAGGAGCACAACGCGTGCCACGCTATGACATTCGTCGACACGGGGTCAACAAGATGTGCGGTTAAGCACATGTAACGGGATGATAGAGATTTGATAACGGGGGCGCGGAGCGGCTATCACGCGCGGGCGCACGCCCCGATGATCGTGGTGCTGCGCACGCGCTCGTAATCGTCCGCATATACCCGTTCGTCCTGGTCAGGGCCGCGCAGGGCGGTGGGTGCGGGCAGGTCCGGACGCTGCACGTGAGCGCCGGCTTCTTCTGCGATCAAGGCACCCGCAGCCCAGTCGTGCTCGTGCAGTGCCCGCTCCGAGTAACCGTCCAGTGCTCCCTCGGCTACCATGCACAGATCCAGAGATGCTGCTCCGAGCCTGCGCATGTCCGTGTAGTGGTCCATGGTGTCCAGGAACGAACCGAACTGTTCGCGGCGAATCACGGGGTCGTAGGAGAAACCGGTTCCGTAGAGGGCACCGGTGCGTTCAGGCACGGGGCCCGTGAGTCTCTTGTCCTTGCCGTCGCGACGGACCCACGCCCCCATCCCACGCACCGCGTAGTAAATACGCCCCAGGGCCGGTGCGTGCACCACGCCCACGAGCCAGTTGCCCTGGTCATCACACGCGGCCACCGAGGTGGCGTAGTACACGATGTCCCTGATGAAGTTCGTGGTGCCGTCCAACGGGTCAACCGACCAGCGCACCCGGGAGCGGTTCTCCGGAACGAACGTGCCGGATTCCTCACCCGTAATGGCGTCCGAGGGCCGCTCCGAGCGCAGCACCTGCGCGACGGCGTTTTCCGCCGCCACGTCGAAGGCCGTGACCCAGTCCCCCGCGGACGTCTTGTTCACGGCGTCGAACTCGGACTCGTCCCGCCTACTCAGAACTGCGGCGCCCGCGGCGGCCGCGTGGAACGCCGTCTCCAGAAGCTCCTCGAGTTCAGCGGTGTCCGGGCCCAGGCCCTCCAGTACACGATCCATGTGGCTAGTTCTCCTGCGTTTGTGTCGATGACTTCTCGGTGTCGCTGTCTCCATCGGCGCTCGGCTCGTCCACGATGGGCGGCCCCTCTGCCAAGAGCCGCTCGAATCCTGCCTCGTCGAGGACGGGAACACCCAGCGACTCGGCCTTGTCCAATTTGGAACCGGCGTTCTCGCCGGCCACGACGAAATCGGTTTTCTTGGACACCGACCCAGAGGCCTTACCCCCGCGCACCAGAATCGCCTCCTTGGCGGAGTCGCGACTGTAATTCTCCAGGGACCCCGTGACCACCACGGTCACGCCCTCAAGGGTGCGCGGTGTGGAATCGTCGATCTCGTCCTCCATGCGTACTCCGGACCGAGCCCAGGTGTCGACCACATTGCGGCGCCACTGCTCCGCGAAGAACTCCTTGACCGCCCGGGCAATGACCGGGCCCACTCCGTCGGTGCCCGCGAGGACCTCCTCATCGGCGTCTCGAATGGCCTGCATGGAGCCGAAGGCCGTGGCCAGTGAGCGGGCGGCGGTCGGGCCCACATGGCGGATCGACAACGCCACCAGCACGCGCCAGAGTTCCTTGGACTTGGCCTTCTCCAGTTCATCGAACATTTGCTCGGTGGTTTTGGAGGGCACGCTCGGCTTGGCCTTGGTGGGTTTGGTCCAGAAGTAGGGGACCAGTTGCAGCGTGACCTCTTGGGTCTTCTCCCCCGACTGCTTGTCCGTGACCGTGCGCTTGGACTCACGCCAGATCTGGACATGTTCGAGATCCGCCGCGGTGAGATCGAACAACCGTGCTTCATTCCGCAGGGGAGGTTCGGAGAACTCGGTGCCATCGGAGGCGTCCTGGGGCACGGGCTGGGTGAGGGCCTTGGCGGCTTCATAGCCCAGCGCTTCAATGTCGAAAGCACCTCGGCCGGCCGCGTGGGCGACCCGCTCCATCAGCTGAGCGGGGCAGCTCTGCGCATTGGGACACCGGATGTCCACGTCCCCTTCTTTGGCCGGGCGGAGTTCGGTACCGCAATTGGGGCAGTGCGTGGGCATCACGAATTCGCGTTCGCAGCCATCACGCAGCGCGGCCACGGGGCCCACGATCTCGGGGATGACGTCACCGGCCTTGCGCAGCACCACGGTGTCTCCGATGAGCACACCCTTGGCCCTGACCACGTCCTGATTGTGCAGGGTGGCCATTTCCACCGTGGAGCCGGCCACTTTCACGGGCTCCATCAATCCGAAAGGCGTCACACGGCCGGTACGCCCCACGTTCACCCGGATGTCCAGGAGCTTGGTGTTGACCTCTTCCGGCGGGTACTTGTACGCCACGGCCCACCGCGGCACGCGGGAGGTGTAGCCCAGCCGGAACTGCGTGCGGCGGTTGTTGACTTTAATGACAATGCCGTCGATTTCATGCAACAGCTCGTGGCGCTTGTTGCCGAACTTTTCGATGAATTCCAGCACCTGATCGATGCTGCCCAGAACCCTGGAGTACGGGCTCACCGGAAGACCCCAGGAGGCCAGCAGGTCGTAGGCCTCGGACTGGCTCTGCACGTCGAAACCCTTTGCCGCGCCTATCCCGTGCACGAACATCGACAACGGGCGGCGGGCGGTGACCTGGGGATCTTTTTGTCTCAGGGACCCCGCCGCGGCGTTGCGGGGATTGGCGAAGGGCGCGCGGCCCTCCGCCACGATCTGCTCGTTGAGCGCGCGGAAGTTCTTGGAGGAGATGAACACTTCACCGCGGATCTCGACCTCTTGCGGGAGGTTCTCCCCGGTGAGCCGTTGGGGGATGTCCTTGATGGTCGCCACGTTGTGGGTGATGTCTTCCCCCGTGGTGCCGTCGCCGCGGGTGGCCGCGCGCACCAGATCACCGTTGCGGTAGAGCAGGTTCACGGCCAGCCCGTCGATCTTGACCTCGGACAGCCACTCGACCTCGGGTGCGCCGGGAAGTCCGCCGATCTGGGCCTCGGCTCGGGTGAGCCACGCGGTGAGTTCATCGGTCGAGAAAACGTCCTCGAGCGAATACATTTTCTCGAGGTGCTTGACCGGTGCGAAGGCCGCGGAGACCTCGCCGCCCACTTCCTGCGTGGGCGAATCATTGGCCACGAGGTGCGGGTTCAGGGCCTCGAACTCCTCGAGCTTGCGATACAGCTCGTCGTACTCGGCGTCCGAGATCTCGGGCTGGTCGTTGACGTAGTAGGCGGTGCGCGCCTCTCGCACGCGATCCGACAGCTGCGCGTACTCCTCGCGCAGCGCCTCACTGGGCTCGTCCGGATTCAGGTCCTGCCCGGAGGCATCGGTGGCCTGCTGGGTTTTCGTCACCTTGTTCTCGCTCACTCCACCATTGTGTCCCACGGCTCGGACATGCTGCAGCGCACATCGACCGGCCCACAGCGAAAAGGGCGGTGCGATCGAGACCATTCGCGTCTCTCTCGCACCGCCCTGCGCCGGTCGGGCGACACGGGCCTCGCGAGCCCTACAGCGGCTCGACCGCCAGTTCCAGGTGGGGCCTGTTGCGCTCGGGGTCCCAGGCGATGACCCGGGAGCTCTCCCAGTGCTCGCGGCGGCCGTGGTCGTGCACGGACACGGACACGGTGGCCGGCAACACAACGGGTGCGGCGAATTTCACGGACCACGAGAACGGCACCTCGGCCGGCACCGCGGTGGCCGCGAGCGCGCGGGAGGCGGTGTACATGCCGTGGGCGATGGCGCCCTTCATACCCAGGGCTTTGGCCGAGGCCCCCGACAGGTGAATCGGGTTGTAGTCCCCGCTCACCCCGGCGTACTGGCGGCCGGTGTCCGCCCGCAGGGACCACTGCGCGGTCTGCTGCGGGGCGTTGAACGGCGCGCCGAGCGACGACGATATCGGTTCGTCCTCACCGGTCCGTGCGTCCTCCCCCGCTATGGCGGCGGTCAGGCCCTTGGCGAGGTAGCCGGAGCGTCCGGCCCACGCCACGGTCCCATCCGTTCGTGTCAGGGTGACGACGGCGTCCACCACGGTTCCGGCTCGGTGCGAATGGAGGTTTTCGGTCCAGGCGGTTGCGGTGAGTTCTTCACCCACGGCCACGTCCATCACGTGCTGCACCGTGTTGGTCAGGTGGACCATACCCATGACGGGCAGGGGGAAGTCCTGGCGGGTCAACACGGACATGGCCACGGGGAACGCCACGGAGTGCAGGGCCCCGGAGAACACCGCGGTCTCCGAGGAGCCCGGGGCCAGCGATCTGGGTCTCGCGTGCACCACGCGGCAGAATTTCTCATGCCATTCGGGCTCCACCACGAGACCCTCGACCACATGGGCGACCCGGGGAAGGTCCAGGCTTGCGCGCAACCGGTCTCCGCCGCGGTGGAGGAGGGAGCCGGGAAGCACCTTGCCCAGCGGTGACTTGCGCAGCGCCGGCAGGGCGCGCGCGGCGGCGTCGCTCGCGACCCCCCCGGCGGCGCTGACACCGGCCGTGGCGTAGAGCAGGCCCAGGTTCGGCTTGGCTGCGGGTTCAACGAGTTCGTAGTGCTCGGGAACGGTGGGCAGCTGGTCGGGTGAACGGGTCATGGCGCTACGCTCCCACGAGGCTCTGGCCGCAGACACGCAGCGTCTGGCCGTTGATTCCGCCGGCTGCATCCGACAGCAAAAAGGTGATGGTCTGTGCGACGTCCTCCGGGAGGCCGCCCTGCTGCAGGGAGTTGAGGCGACGTGAGATTTGGCGGCGGGCCGCGGGGATCTTGGCCGTCATCTCGGATTCAATGAAGCCCGGTGCCACCGCGTTGATGGTGCCGCCCTTCTCGGCGATCAGAGGGGCCGTGGCCGCAACGGCACCGATGACTGCGGCCTTGGACGCCGCATAGTTGGTTTGGCCGCGGTTACCGGCCACACCACTGGTCGATGCGAGGCACACGATGCGCGGGCGCTCCCCCATCATGTCGGAGGCCAGGACCGCCCGGGTGATCCGCAACTGCGACTCGACGTTCACGGCGATCACGGAATCCCACTTGCCCTGGTCCATGTTGGCGAGCATCTTGTCCCGGGTGATGCCCGCGTTGTGGACCAGCAGGTCCAGCGTGCCGTAACGCTCGGCGGCCAGGTCAAGGATCTTCTCCCCCGCCCCGGGGTCCGTGACGTCCAGCTGCAGGGCGGACACATGCAGTTGATTGGCCAACCGGGCGAGCGCCTCGCCCGCGGCGGGAACGTCCACCACGATCACCTTGGCGCCGGCGTGCGCCAGGGTCCGGGCGATCTGCGCGCCAATGCCTCGGGCCGCTCCGGTCACCACGGCGACCTTGCCGGCCACGGGCTGATCCCAGTCCACGGTCGAGTCAACGCGCTCGTCGGTCACCGTGAGGAACTGCCCGGCCACGAACGCGCTGCGCCCGGAGAGGAAGAACCGCAGTGCACCCACCACGGAGGGCGCGTCGGCGGACACGCCGTCCGCCACCAGGATGCCGTTGGCGGTGGTACCGCCGCGCATCTCCTGCGCGACCGAGCGCACAAACCCCACCACACCCTGGCGGGCCGCCGCCACGGCCGGGTCCTGAGCTTCCGCGCCGGCCGGGGTTCCCGACGCCGCCCCGGTCCCGATTCCCGGGGCCGGTCGCGAGATCGTGATGACCCGACCGCCGGCGCGCAGCTTGCGCAGCACGGAAGCCAGTTCGAGCGCCACCTTGCCCAGGTCGCGGGGCGAGGTGAGCCCGGTGTAGTCGATGATCACCGCTCCCACGCGGTCCACTTCCTGGGCATGACGGCGCACATCGAGGTTCCACGCGAGCATCGCGTGGGCGGCGGCGTCGGCGGCCTGCCCCTTACCCAGAACGAGAACGGAACCCTCGGGGAAATCGCTACCGGGGCGGTAACGACGCAGCTTGGCCGGTTTGGGGAGGCCCAGCTTGCTCGCGACCTGCTTGCCCAACCCGGAATTGACCAGGTCCACATATGTATCTGCCACTCAAAGCTCCTGACAATTGAGAATCTGCGGGGATTGCGTCCTAGACGGAACGCAGGATCATGGCCACGCCCTGACCACCGGCGGCGCACACCGAAATCAGCGCGGTCTGCGGGCGGCCCTCGGCCTTGGCGCGGGCCGCCAGTTCCTTGGCGGTGGAGGCCACGATGCGACCACCGGTCGCCGCGAACGGGTGACCGGCCGCGAGTGAGGAACCGTTGACGTTGAGCTTGGAACGGTCCACCGTGCCCACCGGCTCGGACAGGCCCAGGCGGTCGCGGCAGAACTGCTCGGATTCCCACGCGGCCATGATCGCCAGCACGGTGGAGGCAAAGGCCTCGTGGATCTCGATGAGGTCCACGTCCTGCAGGGTCACCCCCTGGCGGGCCAGCAAACGGGGCACGGCGTACGCCGGCGCCATGAGCAGGCCTTCGTGGCCGCCGACGAAATCCACCGCGGCGGCCTCGGAATCGACGACCTCGGCCAGCGGTGCCAGGTGGTGCTCGGCGGCCCAGTCCTCGCTGGTGAGCAATACGGCGGAGGCGCCGTCCGTGAGCGGAGTGGAGTTACCGGCGGTCATGGTGGCCTCGCCGGAGAGCTTCTTACCGAACACGGGCTTCAGCGTGGACAGCTTCTCCACGGTGGAATCCGCGCGCATGTTGTTCTCCCTGGACACACCCTTGAACGGGGTCACCAGGTCGTCGAAGAATCCGCGATCGTAGGCGGCGGCCAGGTTCTGATGCGAAGCTGCCGCGATGTGGTCCTGATCCTCACGGCTCACGTCCCACTGCTGGGTGGTCAGCGCCTGGTGCTCTCCCATGCTCAGTCCGGTGCGGGGTTCGCCAGTGGTGGGGGCGGAAGGCACCAGGTCGCCGGGGCGGAGGTTCTTGAGCGCCTTGAGCTTCTGGGTGGTGGTCTTGGCGCGCTGCAGTTGCAGTAGCGCGCGGCGCAACCCCTCGCTCACGGCAATGGGGGCGTCCGAGGCGGAGTCCACGCCACCGGCGATACCCGCCTCGATCTGACCCGTGCGGATTTTGTTCGAAATGGTGCTCACGGTTTCCATCCCGGTTGCGCAGGCCATTTGAATATCGAACGCCGGGGTAGCGGGGTCCAGTGCGGAACCCAGCACGGCTTCGCGGGTGAGGTTGAAATCGCGGGAGTGTTTGAGCACGGCACCACCGGCCACCGCGCCCAGCCGTTCGCCGGAGATTCCGGCGCGCGCCACCAGCCCGTCAATGGCGGCGGTGAGCATGTCCTGATTGGAGGCGCTCGCGTAGGCACCACCCGCGCGAGCGAACGGGATGCGGTTACCCGCGACCACTACGGCACGGCGAAGGGACTGCTGTGCGTTCTGCTGGCTGTTGTCCATGAAAGAGCTGCTCCTCGGTCATTTTGTGGTGTGAATCACCTGAAACCCACAGTAGCTGATACTCTCGGTATCGTGAAACAGGTCTCGAAGAACATTGATGGTCGAAATTCGCGGTGGCAGCGCCACCGCGCCAAACGACGCATTGAATTGATCACCGCCGCACGCGATGCGGTGGCCACCCACGGTGCCGGCATTTCCATGGAGGAGATCGCCACCGCGTGCGGGACGTCCAAGTCCGTTTTCTACCGGTATTTCAAGGACAAGTCCGGGGTACAAGCGGCCGTGGGTGAATACTTCGTGACGCGCATGCGAACCCGCATGGTGGCCGCGGCCCACGAGGCGGACTCGTTCGCGGCCACGGTGTACGCCCTGGTGAAGGAGTACCTGAAGTCCGTGGATGCCTCCGCGGACGTCTACCGCTTTGTGGTGACCGCCCCGGCGGACGGGGATTCAGCCATCGAGCAGTTCCTGGACTCCGTGTGCCAACTACTCATGGACCAGCACATTCGGCACCGGGGTGAACAAGCAATGCCCACGGCGCTGCTGCAGTGCTGGGCGGCATCCACCGTGGGCATGGTCCGGGGCGCCGGGGAAGCCTGGCTCGCCCTGCCCGACGGTGACGACAAACCGGACCGGACCGTCATGGGTCGCCTCATTACCGACTGGGCCGTTCAGGGCTTACGGCCAGGCACTTACACCGAATTCTCCGCGGAAGACGATCCCTCCCGGACAACCCCTCAGGAGTCACAATGACCACCACATCCCGTCCCGAAACCCACCCCTCGACCCACCGAATGGCGCAGGTCCCCGAGGACGCCGCGCTGCCCACCCACATCGATGTGGCCGGTCTGGGCGAAGTGCTACTGGGCCGCTGGCCCGAGGCGCGCAAAACCGCTCGCGAGCGCGCCCTGGATCCCCGCCTGCACAGCAACCACAATGTGACGTTCGAGGATCAGCGCGAGCTCACCTTCGAGCAGGTCAAAATCCTTCGCGACGCCGGCACGGCACTGGCGGGCATGCCCGAGTACCTGGGTGGTTCCAACAGCCCCGGCGCCAATGTCTCCGCGTTCGAGGAACTCGTGCTCGCCGACCCGTCCCTCCAGATCAAGTCCGGCGTGCAGTGGGGCCTGTTCGGTTCGGCCGTGCTCAACCTGGGTTCCAAGGAACACCACCTCAAGTGGCTCCCGGACATCCTCAATCTCAACACTCCCGGCGTGTTCGCCATGACGGAGATTGGACACGGTTCCGACGTGGCCTCCATCGGCACCACCGCCACGTACCTCCCCGACACCGACGAGTTCGAGATCCACACACCGTTCAAGGCCGCGTGGAAGGACTACCTGGGCAACGCGGCGGTGCACGGCAGGGCCGCCGTGGTCTTCGCACAGCTGATCGTCAAGGGCATCAACCACGGCGTGCATTGTCTGTACGTTCCCCTCCGCGACGACAATGGTGAGTTCCTGCCCGGAGTGGGCGGGGAGGACGACGGCCGCAAAGGTGGTCTCAACGGTGTGGACAACGGTCGCCTGCACTTCACACACGTGCGCGTGCCCCGCGGCAACCTGCTCAACAAGTACGGGGCCGTGGATGAGAACGGTGACTACTCCTCCCCCATTGCCTCCCCGGGCCGCCGTTTCTTCACGATGATCGGCACCCTGGTGCAGGGGCGTGTGTCCCTGGACGGTGCCGCGACACTGGCCAACCAGATGGCGCTCACCATTGCCGTCCGGTACGCGGAACAGCGCCGTCAGTTCAACACCGACTCGGACATCCGCGAGCAGACCCTGCTGGACTACCAGCAGCACCAACGCCGATTGATCCCGCGTATCGCGGAGACCTACGCGATGATCTTCGCCCACCAGCAGTTGCTCGACAAGTTCCAGGAGGTCTTCTCCGGCGAGGACGACTCGGACGGCAACCGCCAGGATTTGGAGACCCTGGCCGCCGCCTTCAAGTCGATGTCCACCTGGAGCGCCCTGGCCACCCTGCAGGAGGCCCGTGAGGCGTGCGGCGGCGCCGGGTTCATGGCCAAGAACCGCATCCCGCAGTTGCGAGCGGACCTCGATATCTACGCGACCTTCGAGGGTGACAACACGGTTCTGCTGCAGCTGGTGGCCAAGCGCCTGCTCGCCGATTACTCGGATGAGTTCAAGAATGCCGACGTGGGTGTGATGGCCCGCTACGTGGCCGATCGCGCCACAGAGGCAGGTTTCAACCGTTCCGGTTTGCGCAAGCTCACCCAAGCCTTCACGGACACCGGTGACGCCCGCAAATCGGTCAACGCACTGCGCGATCCCGCTGCCCAGCGCGCTTTGCTGATGGACCGCGTGGAAACCATCATCGAGGACGTCGCGGACGAAATGCGCGCCGTGGCCCGCAAGTCCAAAACGGACCAGGCGGAGGTGTTCAACAACAATCAACATCGCCTGATCGAGGCCGCCCGCTCCCACGCCCAGTTGCTGCAGTGGGAGGCCTTCACCGAGGGGCTCGAGAAGATCCAGGATCCCGGCACCAAGCGCGTTCTCACATGGTTGCGTGACCTGTTCGGGCTGCACCTGCTCGAGGAGAACCTGGGGTGGTACCTGGCCTACGGTCGGCTCTCGATGCGCCGCGGCCGCGCCCTGCAGAGCTACGTGAACCGGTTGATCTCCCGGCTGCGCCCCTACTCCCTGGAGCTCGTGAACTCCTTCGGTCTGAGCGCAGAACTGCTGCGCGCGGAGATCGCAGGAACCGTGGAAGAGGAGCGTCAACAGGAGGCGGACGAGTACTTCCGCCGCCTGCGCGCCAGCGGCGACGCCCCCGCTAAGGAGGCCAAACCCGCCCGCGACCCCAAGGCGGAAACCCGGGGTCACCACGCATAGGCCGAACCGTCCGCGTGCCGACGCCGCCCGCGAGACTCGCGCGGGCGGCGTCGGCAGTCTGAAAACTAGTTGATGTGATTGATGGTGCCCGTGGTGAGCCGGGGATCGTCCGCCTGGAGGACATCCGCCACGATCAACGTCACGTTGTCCCTGCCTCCGGTTCGCAGCGCCGCCTGCAACAGGACGTCCGCGGCCTCCTTGGGATGGTGCACGGCGTGAAGCACCCGGGCGATGTGCGCCGGTGAGAGCTCACCGGTGAGACCGTCGGAGCACATCAGCAAGCGCTGACCCGGACGTGCCGGAATCACAATGACGTCCGGTTCCCACACCTGACCGGTGCCCAGCGCCCGGGTGATCACGTTGCGCCGCGGATGAACGAGCGCCTGAGCCGGGGTGAGCTGACCGATCGATACCAGGTACTGGACCTCGGAATGGTCCACGGTCAACTGGACCACGCCCACGGGGTGTTCGGGATCGGTGGGGCGCTCACCCACGGGCGGGCCGGTCAGCTCGTACGTGCGGGAGTCCCCTACGTTGAAAATGAGCCACAACCACTGTCCCGCAATGCACACCAGCCAGGCGCCGGTGACGGTCGTTCCCGCGCGGGTACCGCACTGGGCCTGAATCGCCTGATCGGCCTCCCAGAGTACGGACCGCAAACGGTGCACGGCGCCCAGGGCCTCATTGGGCACGTCGGGATCGAGCTTGAGCTGGCGGTCGATCGTCGCGCGGAACCGGGACACGTCCAAGCCGGGTTCGGGCTCCACGATCTGATAGTCCATGAAGTCCTCGAGCGTGAACAACTCCGACGAGCCGAGGGTGGACACGCACAACGCACTGGCGACCTCACCGGCCTCGTGGCCCCCCATGCCGTCCGCCACGGCCACCATGGTGTCGGTGACGACCAGGGCGTCCTCGTTGGATTCCCTGCGCAGCCCTCGATCGGTGACACCGCCCGATCGGATGGCCAGCGAGCTGCTCATTCGTCCTCGTCTTCCAGTCGCGGGCCCTCGCCCTGAGTCAGGGACACCGGCTGCACGTCACCGAAACCGCGCACGTTCCGAGAGGGCTGGGGTGTCAGGACGAACCGGTTGTCATTCGTCAATACGGAGGCCGTGGACGCGTCCACCACCACTCCGCCGGGATCGGTCAGCGCCACCAACCGGGAAGCCAGATTCACGGTGGGCCCGTACAAGTCACCCAACCGCGGCAACACGCGACCCCACACGAAGGCCACGCGGGCTTGCGGGAGGAGCGGGTCGTTCTTGATCAGTCGCGACAACGCCAGGGAAATCTGGGCGCCGCCCTGCGGGGTCTCAGACAGGAACATGACCTCGTCACCAATGGTCTTGATCACCCGGCCCCCGCCCATGGAAATGATTTCCGCGCAGCGCTTCTCGAATCGCTGCACCAGGTTGGCCAGGGTGCGCTCGTTCATCTGCCGCGACAGAGAGGTATAGGAGACCAGGTCCGCGAACCCCACGCCGCGAGCCAGCGGAAGCGACGAGCCGCCCACGTCCGTACCGTGCTCGCCCAAACTCTCCGTGGACCCGTCGGCGCGTTCCCCGCGCATCGCGAGCCGCTGCACGGCGGCCGACAATTGTCGACGCCACGAATAGTCGAGCAGTTTCTTGAGCGGATCCACCATCTCGGGAAGCACGCGGAGCAGTTCGCGCCGCGCCTGGGCGTCCGTCATGCCCTGGTGAGCCACCATGTCCTCGACGAGCGCCTCGATCTGCCACACGACCATGCGGTCGGACAACTGGGCAACCGAGCGGGCCAGGGACAGCGCCGCTTCCTCGGACAGTTTGTCCCGCTGCACCAGGTCGGAGACCACCCGCAGCGCCCGGACGTCTTCCTGGGTGAAGTACACCTCGTCATCGCTGAGATTGGGGAACCCCAGGGCGCGCCAGATCTTCCGCGCTGAGGCCGTGGACAGCCCCGCGGCATGTGCGGTGTCGCGGCGTTTGAGGTTGCGCTCGGAGCCCAGCAGGAGCTGATCGAGGTTCTTGACGGCCGCTTTGGACTCCTCCGACCCGTACAGATTGGACTGCACCGGGTTGTGGAGATTGAGGTTGATCTGCTCGGTCTGGGGACCGACCACGGGCTGGTCTGAGCGGTCGTTGGGGTCTTCAGCCACGCGGCCCTCCTTGAAAACTGCTTCTCGGTGATGTGCTGGTGCCAGAACTACTGTAATTGCCAGCGCGCCGTCCGGACTGTTGGACCAGATCTACCATGGCGTCCGGTTGCGGGCAGGCCGCCAGTTTGAGGCCGCCCAGTGCTCCGAAGTCCGCAATGACCGTTCCACGGTCCACTCCGCGTGTCAGCATGGCGAACACCCCGGTGGGCGCCACCACGCGTGCACTGCGCAACGCGCCCAACGGCAGGGCCACCACGCCGTCCTTGGCGGGCGGACCGGTCAGGGCCAGCCGCTGATTGGTCAGGACGAACACGGTGCGCAACCAACGCCACGCCGGCAGCAACACATACCGGTACGCCACCCACAGCGCGGCAAGGGTAATGAGCCACCCCACCAGCGAATGCAGGGTGGTCCAGGGTGCTTCGGAGGGCCGCCAAATCAAGTCCTGCAGTCGGTGCAGCGCCGAATACAGCAACACTGTGCCCCACGCGATCACGGCCGGCCCCACCAGTCTCACGGGGTGGGCCCTGGTGGCGACAATGGTTTCCTCACCCGACCCGAGCACCAGACGGTTCTTGCTTCTCATGCCCGGTCACCCGCGGTGACGTCCCGGATCGCGTGGATCGCGCGTTGCTCGGCCGCGGTTCGGGGCTCACCGGGTGTAGGCCGCACATGCACGACGTCGCCGGCGGACAACGCGCGCGCGGCGCCGTCGTGGCCGCGCACGAGCAACTCGCCCGATGTCCCCAGGCCCTCGGCCACCGCCTGTTCCGGCACGGTGGAGCCGGGCAGATGCAGTGCCACGCGGCGCCCCAGGGTGTCCACTTCCGATTCGAGGAGAGCGCGCACGTCACCGCCCGGTCCGAGTTCGGCACCGGGGTCAACACTCACTCGGTGATAGCAGCGGGCGAACTCGCGCAGGATCTCGGTGAGCAGTGCCTGCCGTCCGGGTACGGCCTCGGCGTCACCGGCTTCCAGGAGCAGCGACGTGGCGGTGGGAACCGGAAGGTGACGCTGGCTCACGTTCAAACCCGCGCCCACCACCGCACTGGGCGCGGAACCGTCCGGAGGTGAGACCAACGAAGCCAACACACCACAGACCTTGCGCGAGTCCACCAAAACGTCGTTGGGCCACTTGATCACCGCGGGAACACCCACGAGGTTCCGCACCACATGCGTGACACTGTGCGCCATGATCAGCGTCAGCCACGGTACGTATTCCACGGGCCAGGGTGCACCCGCTGCGGTGTGGGGCGAGCACGCCACAGAGAAGGTGAGCGCCACACCCGGCGGAGTGAACCATTGCCGGTCCAGGCGACCCTTACCCGCGGTTTGAAAACCCGTGACCACGGCACTCAGTTCCGCACCCCCGGCCTCTGGCGCCAACTCGGCGAGCCACCGATTGGTGGAGTCGACCTGGTCCAACACGGTCACGGAGGTGAATCCGGAGTCCGCCAGCGAGGACTGCAACTGGTCAGCGCGGAAATCCGCTGCCGGTTCCAGGGCAGTGGGGTCCATGCGGGTGGCTCCTTCGAGGGGACGGACATGTCGTTATTTCTCAGCTTATGTCTACCGCCGCTGTCGGGGCATAAGCTGAACGGAAGCAACCCGACATCGTGCCGGTGAAAGGCAACCATGAGTATTTTCGCAGTGACCTACTCCTACGGCGGCCCCACGGAGCTCCTCAACGAGCACCGCCCCGCTCACCGCGCCTACCTGGGCGAGTTGGCGCAACAGGGCAAGGTCATGGGCTCGGGACCTTTCACGGACCAGGGCGCAGCCGGTGCCCTACTCGTCTTTTCGGCCGAGAGCGCGGACGAGGTCCGAGCCATCCTGGCCGAGGATCCGCTGGTCATTGCGGGGGTCGTGACCGACCACAGCGTGCGTGAATGGAGCATCAACACCGGCACGTGGTCATGAGTGACCGGCAATGACTACGTGAAAGAACCCGTCACGGGATTGTGGGACCCCTACAAAGGCATGGGCCGCCCCGCAGAATAAACTTGTGACGTCCTGAACCTGGGACCCCCGGTACTCCCATCCCTGTACCGGACCGAGACAACGCGAGGTGCCATGAGCCACGACCTGACCACCACCGCAGGCAAGATCGCCGATTTCCGCGAGCGCCGTGAGAAGTCCGAGCGGCCCGCCGGTGACGCGGCGGTCGAGAAGCAGCATTCCCGCGGTAAGAACACCGCCCGCGAACGCATTGAGATGCTGCTGGACGTGGACTCCTTCGTGGAGTTCGACGCTCTGGCTGTGCACCACTCCACCATGTTCGGCATGGAGAAGAAAAAGCTGCTGGGTGACGGCGTGGTGACCGGTTACGGCACCGTGGACGGCCGGTTGGTCGCCGTGTACTCCCAGGACTTCGGGGTCTTCGGCGGTTCACTGTCCCAGGTCAACGGCGAGAAGATCGTCAAGGTACAAAAGTTCGCCCTGCGTAATGGCTGCCCCGTGATCGGTATCAACGACGGCGGTGGTGCACGAATTCAGGAGGGCGTGGCTTCACTGGCGATGTTCGCGGACATCTTCCGCATGAATGTGCGCTCCTCCGGGGTGGTGCCTCAGATCTCCCTGATCATGGGCCCGTGCGCCGGTGGCGCCGCCTACTCCCCCGCACTGACGGACTTCGTGGTCATGGTGGACAAGACCTCCCACATGTTCATCACCGGCCCGGACGTGATCAAGACCGTCACCGGTGAAGAAGTGGACATGGAGACCCTGGGCGGTGCCCGCTCCCACAACGAGCGCACCGGCACTGCGGCCTACCTGGCCTCCGATGAGCAGGATGCCTTTGATTTCGTCCATGAACTCCTCGAATACCTGCCGGGCAACAACCTGCAGGACTCCCCGCGCATGGAGCACGACCAGATCCTGGAGATCGACGACGAAGACCTGGGTCTGGACACTCTCATTCCGGACTCCGCCAACCAGCCCTACGACATGCGCACCGTGATCGAGACCGTGGTGGACGACGGTCACTTCACGCAGATTCAGGAGCTCTACGCACCCAACGTGATGGTCGGGTACGGCCGCGTGGAGGGTCAGACGGTGGGCATCGTGGCCAACCAGCCCATGCAGTTCGCCGGCACGCTTGACATCGCGGCGTCGGAGAAGGCCGCGCGGTTCGTGCGCCATTGCGATGCGTTCAACATTCCGATCCTGACCTTCGTGGACGTCCCCGGCTTCCTGCCGGGCACGGACCAGGAATTCAACGGCATCATTCGTCGCGGCGCCAAGTTGCTCTACGCGTATGCGGAGGCGACCGTTCCCCTGGTCACCCTGATCACGCGCAAGGCCTACGGTGGCGCATACATCGTGATGGGTTCCAAAAAGCTGGGCGCGGACATCAACCTGGCCTGGCCCACCGCTCAAATCGGGGTGATGGGCGCCCAGGGTGCGGTGGAAATTCTCTACCGCCGCGATCTCAAGGCCGCAGCGGACAACGACGAGGACACCGCCGCTCTGCGCGCGGACCTAGCCCAGAAGTTCGAGGAGGACCTGCTGAACCCGTATCAGGCCGCAGAGCTCGGGTTCGTGGATTCGGTGATCATCCCGTCCGAGACCCGCACCCAGATCATCAAGGCGTTGCGCGGTCTGGCCGACAAGCGTGCATCCATGCCCGCCAAGAAGCACGGGAACATTCCGCTGTGAGCGCCCAGTACAAGGCCCGTGAGGCGGTGTCCGGGTTGGAGTCCCTGGATCCCCAGGACAAGCGCGAACCCCTTTTCACGGTCACGCACGGCAACCCGACCGCCGAGGAACTCGCTGCGCTCACCGCGGTCTTCGTGAGCTACGACGCCGCCGCGGGCGATGCGCACTCCACTCCCGTTCGCGTGCCGCGAGTGCAGTCGCGTCGCATGCGACTGGGAATGAGACTTCGCCCCGGATGGGGTGCGTGGCGCCGCACACGGCCTGAAAGCTGACCGCGAGTCTCATGATTCCCCCCGCATCATGATGGGCGTGAGTGTCATTGTCGCGAGCGTGGTGTGGAGCCTGGCCCTTCTACTACTGGCCAGTGGCGTGGCCAAGTTACTCACACGCACAACCGACGAGAGCGCCCTGAACGTGATGGCGTTGCCCGCCATGGTGAACACGCGGGCCGCGCGCACCGCGCTTCCCTGGGTCGAGATCCTCTTGGCATTCTCCCTGCTACTGAGCTCCGGAATCATCCTGTGGGCGGCCACGGCCGCGACCGTGGTGCTGTTCGCCGCGTTCACGGTGTTCGTGAGCCTCGGTGTGCGGCGGGGTGACCCGGCGTCCTGCGGGTGCTTCGGTTCGTTGTCTCGGGCTCCCCTGTCCTGGCGCACCATTGTTCGTAACCTGGTCTTCGTGGCCCTGGCCACCCTCGCCTTCATCGCGACGAGCACGGGTTTCTACCCCGGGCCCGCCCTGCCGGTGCCGTGGTGGACCGTGGTGGCGGCGGCCGTTCCGCTGCTGGTCATCGGCGTGATCGTGTGGGCGGAAAGGGGCACCGTGACCGCGCAGGGATGGCGCGCGGATCAACTGAACACTCTTGCGCCGTTGCCGGGGCACGTCGGCACGCGGGACACGACCTCCCCGCTGCGCACTGCCGAGGTGGCGGGATCCACCGTCACGACTCACCCGGGTGAGGAGGTTGCCGAGGCAGAGCATAACGGGCGGCTGCCGATCCCCTTCGGCTGGGCCCTCGACAGCCAGGGCCGGCGCGTCTCTCTGCGCATCATGGCCCACACCCGGGCCCGGGCTCTGTTCTACGTCGACCCGGACAGTGACCCGGGTCCGATCGTCATCCACCGGTTGCGGGACATCCCCCATGAGCTGGGTCCGGTGGCGCTGCACACCGTGGTCTCCCACGAACGTTCCCTCCGGGCTCTGCCCGAGTCCCTGCGCACCCACGCCCTGGTGGACCCGGACCGGTCATTGGCCGGCTCATTCCACATGGATTCCACTCCGTGGGCCGTGGTCCTGGGCGCGGACGGCTTGCTGGCGGGCGATCCCGCAGCGGGCGGCGCGGCCGTGGACCAGATCCTGGACGAATTGCTGGAGCGCTTCGACACGGCTCCCCGCGGGTGAGCGCCACTCGCGTCCGACCTTGTCATCTCGCCGACTGGGACTAATGTGGCTTCTCGTGACTGACAAGCAAACCGGCAACCGTTCGACCCGTGAACTCCCCCCGTTGGGAGCGGTTCACCGCCCCGCGACCGACGTGGACGAACTGGCCAACCGACATTTCGAACGCTCCATGAGGTTGGATCCCCTGGCGGCCACGTTGAACGGGCTCACCGGTTACGGACCCGCCTACCCTGATTACGGACCCCGGGGTCGAGCGGACCGGGCGCAGTTGCGCTCCGAAACCCTCCGGGCCATGGAGACAGCACAACCCCGGGATGACGTGGATCGGGTCACGATCCACGCCCTGCGTAATCAGCTGAACCTTGAGGCGGATCTGCACTGCGCGAACCTGGACGTGTCGCCCGTCAACAACATTGCCTCGCCGGTGCAGTGGGTGCGAGAAATCTTCGACAACATGCCCACCGGCAGCGCGCAGGACTGGGAGCACATCGTCGAGCGGTTGCATCACGTGCCTCCCGCTCTGGGCAGTTACACGGAGGGCCTGCGAGAGGCGGTCGAGCTCGGCAAAATGGCCTCGATGACCCAGATCCGGGAGGCCGGTGCGCAAGCGGAGGCCTACTCCGAACTCAAGGGACCCCTGGGCGCGCTCCTGACCCACGAATCCGTTCCCGCACACCTGCGGCCCGCCTTGGAGCAGGCTGTGACCGGGGCCCGCGAGTCCTACTCGGCCCTGGTGCGCTCGTTCCACGAAGATTTCGCCCCGTCCGCTCGGGAGTCCGACCCCGTCGGGGAGGACGACTACCGCCTGCACCTGCGGTCATTCCTGGGTGCCACGCTCGAACCTCGCGAGGTGTACGAATGGGGCATCGACCAGTTGCGGCAGCTGGATCAGGAACAACGTCTGGTGGCTCACGAAATCTTGCCGGGCTCTTCCATTCGTGAGGCCATGAACGCGCTCAACGACGATCCGGCCCGCCGCCTGGATTCCACCGATGCCCTGCAGCGCTGGATGCAGGCGCTCGCCGATGGGGCCGTGTCCGAATTGTCCACGACTCACTTCGAGTTCACGGACGCCATGCGCAACCTGGAGTGCAGGATCGCGCCCACACAGGACGGCGGGATTTACTACACACCGCCCAGTAGTGACTTCACCCGCCCCGGGCGTATGTGGTGGTCGGTCCCCGAGGGCACCCACCGCCACGCCACGTGGGAGGAAACCACCACCGTGTACCACGAAGGGGTTCCCGGGCACCACCTGCAATGCGCGACCGCCTTGGCCAACGCGGGCGAACTCAACGACTGGCGCCGCATGGGAATCTGGGTGTCGGGTCACGGTGAAGGCTGGGCGCTGTACGCCGAGCGCCTCATGGCGGAACTCGGATACCTGGATGACCCCGGTGACCGCATGGGTATGCTCGATTCGCAGCGGCTGCGCACGGTACGAGTGATCTTCGATGTCGGGTTCCACTGCGGCTACACGGTGCCGGCGGAACTGGGTGAACTGCTCGGTGGCGCTCGCCCCGGTGAGGTGTGGTCCCCGCAGGACGGGTGGGACTTCCTGACCCACAACGTGATCATGGACCCCGCCGTGCTGCGCTTCGAGTGGCTGCGCTACATGGGCTGGCCGGGCCAGGCGCCGTCGTACAAACTGGGCCAGGAACTGTGGCTGGACCTGCGTCGGAACGTGAAGGCGCGCGAAGGCGAGCGGTTCGATCTCAAGAATTTTCACAGCCGCGCATTGCGCCTGGGTTCCGTGGGGTTGGACACACTCGCATACGCCATGACGCTCTAGTCCTGCGTGTTCTTGCGGGTTTTTTTCCGATCCGGCACCACGACGTCCCTCGGGACGTAACATTTCGTCATGCGGCACGTGCGCTTTAGGATTCGCCGCTCTACGCTTGCTGATATGAATTCCGCAGAAAATACCCGGCGCCTACCGAAATGGATGACCTCCTTCGGCTGGCAGATCCTGATCGCCCTGATCCTGGGCGTGCTCCTGGGCTCCCTGGCCGCTTCTATGGGTGGCGATCCGGAGGAGAATCCCAACTGGTTGATGACCACGCTGGACACCATTGGTGCCAGCTACGTCACGCTGTTGAAGGCGGCGGTGGTGCCCCTGGTGGTGACCGCCGTGATCGCCTCGATCGCCAACCTCCGAGACGTCTCCAACGCCGCACGGCTCGCGTGGAAGACCCTGGTGTGGTTTGCGATCACGGCTCTGGTCGCCGTGTCCATCGGTATGGTGCTGGGCGTGGTGATTCAGCCCGGCGTGGGTACCGGCCAAGCACAACCCGGTGAATACACGGGCACCGAGGGTTCGTGGCTCGGGTTCCTCCAAGGCATCATCCCGGTGAACTTCCTGGGTTTGGAAGCAACCTCCAAGATGCCCGACGCTGAGACCGTGACCACGGCGCTGAACTTCAACGTGCTGCAGATCCTGGTGATCTCCGCCGTAGTGGGTATTGCCGCGATCAAGGTCGGCAAGGCCGCAGAACCGTTCCTGACCTTCATGCAGTCCGGCTTGGCGATCATGCAGAAGATCGTGTGGTGGATCATTCGTCTGGCGCCGTTGGGCACCCTGGGTCTGATCGGGCGCGCGGTGTTCGAGTACGGCTGGACCTCCATGGGCTCGCTGGTCAGCTTTGTGATCACCGTGTATGTAGGTCTGCTCCTGGTCGGTTTCGTGGTCTACCCCATCCTGATCAAGATCAACGGCCTGTCCATCAAGCAGTTCTTCTCCGGCGTGTGGCCGGCCATGCAGCTGGGCTTCGTCTCCCGATCGTCCCTGGGGACCATGCCTTTGACCCAGCGCGTGAGCGAACGGAACCTGGGTGTGCCCAGGCATTATGCGTCCTTTGCCATCCCGCTGGGCGCCACCACCAAGATGGACGGTTGCGCGGCCATATACCCGGCCGTCGCAGCAATCTTCGTGGCGCAGTTCTACGGTGTTCCGCTGACGCCCATGCACTTCGTTCTGATCGCCCTGGTGTCCGTGCTGGGTTCGGCAGCGACCGCAGGAACCACCGGCGCCACCGTCATGCTGACGCTGACTCTCTCCACCCTGGGCCTGCCGCTCGAGGGCGTAGGCCTGCTGCTGGCCGTGGACCCGATCCTGGACATGGGCCGCACCTCGCTCAACGTCACCGGTCAAGCCCTGGTGGCCGCGATCGTGTCCAAGCGTGAGGGCATCATCGACATGGACCTGTACAACGCCCGGCGTTCCGGTGAGCCGTTCACGGACGAGGACACCCACCAGCAACTGTCCCCGGTCGGTGCCCGAACCGGAACCGGCGAGGGCTCGCACGCCCATGCGCCGTCGGGCCCCAGTGACGGGCAACGCGTGGACTGAGCCGGAACCCGAAAACCGGCGCGAACTCACAGGTAAGGAGCGGCACGGACATTCCGTGCCGCTCCTTGTTTGACCCCGCGCAACCATTAGGCTGTGACCTACATCACCACACGAACGTAGGAGATTCACACCATGACGGTTTACCAACAACCCGGCAAAGATGGCGCCAAGGTCACGTTCAAGCCCCGCTACGAACACTTCATCGGCGGTGAATGGGTGGCACCCGTCAAGGGCCAGTACTTCGATGACATCACTCCCATTACGGGACAGCCCTTCACCGAGGTGGGTCGCGGTACCGCCGAGGACATCGACGCCGCCTTGGACGCCGCCTGGGCCGCGGCGCCGTCGTGGAATGCCACCTCCCCCACCGAGCGCGCGTTGCTGCTGAACAAGATCGCGGACCGCATGGAAGAGAACCTCGAAATCATTGCGGTCGCGGAGACCTGGGACAACGGCAAACCCGTTCGTGAATGCCTCAACGCCGATATCCCGCTCGCGATCGACCATTTCCGCTACTTCGCGGGAGCCATCCGCGCCCAAGAGGGCCGCCTGTCGCAGTTGGACGAGAACACGGTGGCCTATCACTTCCACGAGCCCCTGGGTGTGGTGGGTCAAATCATCCCCTGGAACTTCCCGATCCTGATGGCCGTGTGGAAACTCGCCCCCGCATTGGCCGCCGGTAACTGTGTGGTGCTCAAGCCCGCGGAGCAGACTCCCGCGTCCATCCTGGTGCTGATGGAGCTCATCCAAGATCTGGTGCCCGCCGGTGTCGTCAATATCGTCAATGGTTTCGGCGCAGAATGCGGCAAGCCCCTGGCATCCAACAAGCGGATCCGCAAAATCGCCTTCACGGGTGAAACCACCACCGGCCGCCTGATCATGCAGTACGCCTCTGAGAACATCATTCCGGTCACGCTGGAGCTGGGTGGCAAGTCACCCAATATCTTCTTCGAAGACGTCGCGGCGCAGCAGGACGGCTTCTACGACAAGGCCCTGGAGGGCTTCGCGTTCTTCGCGCTGAACCAAGGAGAGGTGTGCACGTGCCCCTCCCGCGCGCTGGTCCAGGAATCGATGTACGACCAGTTCCTGGCCGACGGTATCGATCGGGTTTCCAAGATCACAGCCGGTAACCCGCTGGACACGAACACCATGATCGGCGCCCAGGCATCCACCGACCAACTCGAGAAGATCCTCTCCTACCTGGACATCGGTAAGAAGGAGGGTGCCAAGGTGCTGATCGGCGGTGAGCGCGCCGAACTCGACGGGGACCTGGCGGGCGGTTTTTACGTGCAGCCCACCGTGTTCGAGGGCACCAACGACATGCGTGTCTTCCAGGAAGAGATCTTCGGACCCGTGCTGTCGGTGGCCAAGTTCGGCACCTACGACGAGGCCATCGGTGTTGCCAACGACACGTTGTATGGGCTGGGTGCCGGCGTGTGGGCGCGCAGCGGCAACATTGCTTATCGCGCCGGACGCGCCATCCAGGCGGGCCGTGTGTGGGTGAATCAGTACCACAACTACCCCGCCCACTCGGCGTTCGGCGGGTACAAGTCCTCGGGTATTGGACGAGAGAACCACCTGATGATGTTGGACCACTATCAGCAGACCAAGAACCTGCTGGTGTCCTACACCGAAACTGCGCAGGGCTTTTTCTAAATCCTGAGCGAAAGATAGTGAGGTGCCATGAGCGCACACCCCATCGAACCGCAGGACCGGGGCGGTCTTGAGAACCACGTGGTGCTTGAGACCGCCCCGGGGGTGCCCGGCGAAACCGCCTCCCGGGTGGGCTTCACCGCACCCGCCGTGGCCTTACTGCAAGAACTATGGGATCAACACGGACCGCTCATGTTCCATCAATCGGGCGGCTGCTGTGACGGCTCATCCCCCATGTGCTTTCCCGCCGGCGAATTCCGCACGGGCGCCGCGGATGCGCTGCTGGGCACAGCCCGGTTGCCGTCACCGTCCGGTGGCGAGTTGGGTCCCCTGGAGTTCTGGATCTCGACCGAACAATTCGAGGTGTGGCGTCATACGCGCCTCATCATCGATGCGATAGCGGGTCGGGGCGGGGGCTTCTCCCTGGAGGCGCCCACGGGCAAACGGTTTCTGACGCGCAGCGAACTCTGCACTGTTCCGCCGGGTGAATCCAGCCCGTAATCACCGCGCACGACCCCCGCGGTTCAAGACCGGCGAGGCCACTCGTTACATGCCGGAACCGAGTCGGCGCTCACTCGATCACAGGTCCACGCGGGAGCGCGCGGGGATTACTTTGCGTCCCCTGATACGTGGCGCCAGCTTTTGACGGCTGGGCACCGTATTCTCCGCGCGCTCCCACACCCCCTGTGAACCGGCAGTGCAGGCCTTGCTTCGCCTCCCCGGTGTTGAAACATGAACCACCGCCGGGATGCCCCGAGCGAGAACGTCAAGTGCGCACTTCATCCGTCATCGCCGGGGTTACTCAAGAGTAACCCCAGGGATATGACACGTCAATGATTTCTAGAGTAACTATTTGGTTACATTCGCCGGACGAGCCCTGAGCATGGCCGCGCTACCGCAAGCGTCACCGCCTTTGGGTCTTCGCCCATCGACTCGTATATTGAAACCCATGCGTCCCGTTCTCATTCTGGCCTCGCAATCTCCTGCCCGCGCAGCACTGCTGACGCGCGCGCACCTCCCGTACGACACCGTGGTCTCACGCGTGGACGAGGACGCCGCACTCGCCGAGCACGGGCCCCTGAGCCCCTCGGACACGGCACTGCTACTGGCCCGCGCCAAGGCGGACGCGGTGGCGAGCCTGGAGGTCGCCGAGGACCGCGTGGTTCTGGGCTGCGACTCGGTTTTCGAACTCAACGGCGAGAGCTACGGTAAGCCCTACACCGCGGATCTGGCGGTTGAACGCATCACCGCCATGAGCGGACAGAAGGGCACCCTGCACACCGGCCACTGGTTGGTGGATCGCCGCAACGGTGAAACCCACGGTGAGGGCGAGGTCAGCTCCGCGGACGTCTATTTTTCACATCTGTCCCGCGAGGACATCGACGATTACGTGGCCACCGGCGAGCCCCTGCAGGTCGCCGGCTCATTCACTCTCGACGGCCGCGGATCAATGTTCATCGACCGGGTGTCCGGAGACCCCAACGCCGTGATCGGTTTGAGCATCTCCACACTTCGCCGCCTCTTGGCCGCCCGCGGCATCACTGCGAGCCAATGGTGGCGGCCAACACCACAGGTCACCACGTCATGATTTGTGGAAGACCTACAGATCAACCCCGCACCCGGGCCCTCGCTTAGGTGATCTCCAGTACGGGGCACTAATCTGCTGGAGAGTATCGACAAGGAGCTATTTACGTGACAATCACCTCCACGGAGCAGCAGGCCTCCGCTGACATGCGCCCCATGACCAAGGTCTTGGTGGCCAACCGCGGTGAAATCGCGGTACGCGTCATCCGCGCCGCACGCGACGAAGGCCTCACCTCCGTGGCCGTGTACGCGGACACCGATCGCGATGCCATGCATGTGCGCATGGCGGACGAGGCCTACGCCCTGGGCGGCACCACGGCCGCCGATTCGTACCTCGTGATCGATAAAATTCTCGACGCCGCCGCTCGCGCCGGAGCCGACGCCGTCCATCCCGGGTACGGCTTCCTGTCGGAGAACTCGGACTTCGCCATGGCCGTGATCAATGCCGGTATGACGTGGATCGGACCTCCCCCGGCGGCCATTTCCAAGCTGGGCGACAAGGTGGCTGCCCGCCACATCGCCGAAAAGGTCAATGCTCCGCAGGTTCCGGGCACCGCCGACCCCGTGAACTCCGCGGATGAGGTACTCGCCTTCGCGGACGAGCACGGGCTCCCGATCGCGATCAAGGCGGCCTTCGGCGGCGGCGGGCGTGGCATCAAGGTGGTGCGCGAACGCGACGCCATCCCGGAACTTTTCGACTCCGCCGTCCGCGAGGCCACCGCCGCCTTCGGCCGCGGAGAGTGCTTCGTGGAACGGTTCCTGGACGCCCCACGGCACGTGGAAACCCAGTGCCTCGCGGACGGCCACGGCAACGTGGTGGTGGTGTCCACTCGTGATTGCTCACTTCAGCGCCGCAATCAGAAGCTCGTGGAAGAAGCTCCCGCGCCCTTTCTCTCCGACGATCAGGTCCACCGCTTGTACGAGGCCTCCAAGGCCATCCTCCAGGAAGCTCAGTACCAGGGTGCCGGTACGTGCGAGTTTCTGGTCGGTCAGGACGGCACCATTTCCTTCCTTGAGGTCAATACGCGATTGCAGGTGGAGCACCCGGTCTCCGAGGAGGTCAGTGGGCTGGACCTCGTCCGGGAGCAGTTCCGCATTGCACGCGGTGAGGAGCTCGGCTACGAAGACCCGCAGGTGCGCGGCCACAGTTTCGAGTTCCGCATCAACGGCGAGGACGCCGGCCGTAACTTCATGCCGGCACCGGGCACTCTGACCAAGTTCGCGCTGCCCACGGGTCCGGGTGTACGCGTGGACACCGGCGTGGAGGCCGGTGAAACCATTGGCGGCAACTTCGATTCCATGCTCGCCAAGCTGATTGTCACGGGCGCCACCCGCGAACAGGCGTTGCAACGCTCTCGCCGCGCCCTGGACGAGCTCGTGGTCGAGGGCATGCCCACGGTCGTCCCCTTCCACCGCGCGGTCGTGGCCGATGCCGCTTTCGCCCCGGAGGGCGATACCGCGTTCTCGGTGCACACCCGGTGGATCGAAACCGAGTTCGACAACCAGATTCAGCCGTACGAAGCACCCGTCGAACCCTCGGCGGAGGAACCCGAACGTCAGTCCGTGGTGGTCGAGGTGGGCGGCAAGCGGCTTGAAGTCACCCTGCCGCAATTGCCCGGCGCCGGGCGTAGCGCCACCACCACCGGCGGCCCGCAACCCAAGCGCAAGTCGCGCGCCAACCGCGGTGGTTCCGCCGCGGCCCGGGGTGCTTCCGGTGATTCGCTGACCTCGCCCATGCAGGGCACCATTGTCAAGATTGCGGTGGCCAACGGGGACACCGTGGCAGAGGGCGACCTGATCGTGGTGCTCGAGGCCATGAAGATGGAACAGCCTCTCACGGCCCACAAGGCCGGTGTGATCAAGGATCTGACGACCGCCACGGGTGACACGGTCTCCGCGGGGACGGTACTGGCGAACATCACGGACTGAGACCTCCCCGACGCGAAAGAACGGCGGCACGCCTGCGAGTGCCGCCGTTCTTCGGGTTTACGCACACCCGGTCGTCCGGGCTCCGTCCACGGTTGCGTGTCAAGGACCCGTCTCACATAGTGGATGACGGAATTCACCTAGTGGACTGTCAGGTCTAGCGTGGAATCATTCACATCCCCTTCCCCTGTGAGGATTCATCATGTCTACAACCGTGACGGGCTCAGGTTCCCAGCGACCCGAATCGGATCAGCCACTCGCGCAGCGCGTCCCGCGCTCTCGCGTGATCGTGGCATCGCTGGTGGGCACCACCATTGAGTTCTACGACTTCTACGTCTACGCGACCGCCGCCGTGGCCGTCTTCCCCGCGTTGTTCTTCACGGGCGAGGACGAGACCACCAAGCTTCTGGCCTCCATGGCCACCTTTGCCGCGGCGTTCTTCGGTCGCCCCATTGGTTCGGTGATCTTCGGTCACTACGGCGACAGGATCGGCCGCAAGGCCACCCTGATCGGCGCGCTACTGACCATGGGCATCGCCACATTCTTGATCGGCCTGCTCCCCACGTACTACTCCATCGGCATCTGGGCTCCCCTGATCCTGACGATCCTGCGCTTCTGCCAGGGCCTGGGCTTGGGCGGCGAGTGGTCCGGCGCCTCGTTGCTGGCCACCGAGTACGCGGAAGAGGGCAAGCGTGCCCGCGCCGCCATGTGGCCCCAATTGGGCGCCCCGTTCGGCTTCATCCTCGCCAACGGCTTTTTCTTGATCCTGACCATCGTCATGCAGTTCGGCACCGCCGAGCATCACGCCGTGGGTGACCACCCGTTCCTGGTCTGGGGCTGGCGCATCCCGTTCATCGCCTCCGTGGTCATGGTGCTGCTGGGCCTGTGGGTGCGTATGAAGCTCGAGGAAACCCCGGTCTTCACGAAGGCTGAGCAGCAAGGCGAAAAGGTCAAGGCACCCGTGGCCGAGGTGTTCAAGACCTCGTGGGTCCAGATCATTCAGGGCACCTTCATCATGCTGGCCACCTACGTGTTGTTCTACCTCATGACCGCGTGGGTGCTGTCCTTCGGCATCGGCTCCCCGGGCAACGGTGGCCTGGGTATCGAGTACCGCGACTTCCTGGTCATCCAGCTGTTGGCCGTGGTGCTGTTCGCGATCACCGTGCCGATCTCCGGGTGGCTCGCCGACAAATTCGGCCGCCGTTCCTCACAGCTCGTGATCACCGCCGCGATCGTGGTGTTCGGCCTGTGCTTCGGCCTGATCATGGACCCGGCGCTCGTGGGCACCGGTGAGGACGTCTCCATGGGCCGAGTGCTCTTCTTCCTCGCGCTCGGCATGACGTTGATGGGTCTGACCTTTGGTTCGATGTCCGCCATCCTGCCCGAGTTGTTCCCCACCAACGTGCGCTACACCGGCTCCGGGATTGCGTACAACGTGGCCTCCATCCTGGGCGCGGCCATCACCCCGTACATCGCGGTGGTCCTCAACGCGAACTTCGGTGTGGGATCGGTGGGCATGTACTTGTCCTTCGCGGCGGTCATCACGCTGATCGCCCTGTGGTTCTCCCCGGAGACCAAGCACGTGGACATGTACACCGTGGGACGCAAGCTTGTGAAGTAACAGACCACCCGCTCCGCCGTGCGTCACGTACGACGTCGCTCCGGTGACCTTTCGAGCGAAAGGTCACCGGAGCAACGTCGTACCGTCGTGGGTCAGTGGTGCACGTGCAACCGGCGAGCGGCCTCCGAGATGGAACCGGACAGGGACGGGTACACGGCAAAGGTGTCCGCGAGGTCATCCACGCTGAGGTTGTGGGTCACGGCCAGGGCGATCGGGTAAATCAGCTCGGACGCGCGCGGGCCCACGACCACGCCTCCCATGACGGTGCCGGTGCCGCGGCGGGCGAAGATCTTCACGAAACCGTCGTCCACGGCCATCATCTTGGCGCGCGGATTGGTGCCCAGTTGAAGCGCGGCGTACTCGATCACGGACGGATCGGTCTTCGCCTCCTTCTGGCCCACGCCCACGGATGCGATCTCCGGGGAGGTGAAAATGTTGGAGGCGACCTGGTCGGTGCGTATCGGGCGCACGGCGTCCCCCAACTGGTGAGCCACGGCAATGCGGCCCTGCATGGCCGCCACGGAAGCCAGCGGCAGCACGCCGGTGCAGTCACCGGCGGCGTAGATGCCCGGCACGGTGGTGCGGGACACGGCGTCGACCACGATGTGGCCGGACTTGCTCGTGGCCACCCCCACGTCCTCGAGGCCAAGGTCGGTGGTGTGCGGAATGGAGCCCACGGCCAACAGACAGTGCGAACCCTGGACCTTACGACCGTCGGCGAGGGTGACCAGAACGCCGTCGCCGGTGTTTTCCACCGTGTCCGCACGGGAACGGGACAGCACCGTCAATCCGCGGCGCTCGAACACGTTCTCCAACACGGCTGCGGCATCGGAGTCCTCACCGGGGAGCACCTGGTCGCGGGAGGAAATCAACGTGACGTCCGAACCCAAGCCGTTGTACGCGGACGCGAACTCCGCACCGGTGACACCGGAGCCCACCACAATGAGCTTTTCCGGGATCTCCCGCATCTGGTAGACCTGTTTCCAGTTGAAGATCCGCTCACCGTCGGGTTTGGCGGTGTCCAACTCACGCGGGTAGGCGCCCACGGCCAGCAGGACGAACTGGGCTTCGAGATCGTACTCCAGCCCTTCCTCCGTCTCCACGTGCACCGTGTTCGGGCCGGCCAATCGGCCACGCCCCTTAACCAGGTGGACACTCTGACGTTCCAGTCCGCGCTTGATGTCGCGGGACTGGGTGGCCGCCAAGCGCAACAGGCGGGTGTTGACCTTTTCCAGATCCACGGAGAGTTGGTTGATCTCGTCACCGTCCTCGGAGCCACCCACAATGTGGACGCCCAGATCCTTGGCCTCCGCAAACCGGTTCATCGTGTCCGCAGAAGCAATCAGGGTCTTGGACGGGACCACGTCGGTCAGCACCGCCGAGCCGCCCATGCCCTGCTGTTCGATCACCGTGACCTCGGCACCCAGGGACGCAGCCACCAGTGCAGCCTCGTACCCACCCGGGCCGCCACCAATGACAACGAGTTTCGGATTCGCAAATTCAGTCTGCACATTCACGCTTCCCATTGTTGCAGTAATTGAACCGGGAAGACGCGCGAACGGGACCTCGACCCCACGGTTAACGGTGAACCCCGGCTCCGCGGTTGCGCTCATATCGCCGTGACGAGGGTGGCCGAGGTAGCGGCGGGGACCGATTCCGACCCTCCCGCGAACATCTGAGGCGCAGGTTCGCAGACACGGGGGCCTGTTCTCTACGTATCTCTGCCCAGGATGTCCACCGGCGTTTCGGCCCTGCGCATCTCTGCCTCGGCTGTGCACCCGGTGACTTACGCACCGTGGATCACGGCCCCGGTGTCAAGGTCGGGCATGCAATTCTTCTCCCTGTTCTAGAGTGGTGCGGGTGACTGAGAATGCAACGGCTGCCGCCGATCCCTTTGACATTGCCCGCCGTGCCGCTGATGCTATCCGCGAGCGCACCGGCGTGGAGAATCATCGCATTGCCCTGACCCTGGGTTCCGGGTGGGGTGAGGCCGCCGAGCTCATCGGTGAGATCGAACATGAGATTCCCGCAACGGAGATCCCCGGTTTCTCCCGTCCTGCGTTGGAGGGCCACGCGGGGACGCTGCGCTCAATCAAACTGGCCGGCGGTGATCACGCGCTGGTGATCGGTGCCCGCACCCACTTCTACGAGGGAAAGGGCGTGCGCGCCGTGGCCCACGGTGTGCGCACCGCCTCCGCCGCTGGTGGCGAGATCATAATCCTCACCAATGGCTGCGGCGGTTTGAATCCCGCGTGGCAGCCCGGTACCCCGGTACTGATCAGCGACCACATCAACCTCACCGCCACGTCCCCGCTTGAGGGCGCCACGTTCGTTGACCTGACCGATCTGTATTCATGGCGCATCCGCGAGATTGCTCGTCAGGTCGATCCCAGCTTGGACGAGGGTGTCTATGCGCAGTTCCCCGGCCCGCACTACGAGACCCCGGCGGAGGTGCAGATGGCCAAGGTTCTCGGCGCGGACCTGGTGGGCATGTCCACCGCACTCGAAGCCATTGCTGCCCGTCACGCCTGCATGGAGGTCTTCGGTATGTCCCTGGTGACCAACCTCGCCGCCGGCATCAGCGAGACCGCGCTCTCCCACGAGGAAGTCCTCGAAGCCGGCGCCGCAGCGGGCCCGCGCATCTCGCGCCTGCTCGCGGACATTGTGGCCAAGCTCTGAAGCACCGCTGCGAACTGTGGGCCGGCCACCGTCGACGGTCGGGACCTTCTCCCGGCCGGCGGCGGCGCACACGTCCCGTAACTGACGGAATGTCAGCAAGGAGACGAGCAACCGTCTAGACTGGTCGAAGAATTTATTTACCCCGCGCGGTTGCAGTCTGAAAGGGTGCACTCATGGTCAGAAGAGATGAAGCCTCCGTCAACGAGCAGGAGACTACTCGTCGCTCGGCCGAGCCCGGAAGCCATTCGGTGAAGTCCCGCACGTACTCGGGTGAGGGCGAAACGATCAAGAACTTGATCCTGTTCGGCGGCGGCATGATCACCATCGTGGCCAGCTTCTTACTGTTCTCCAGCTACCCCAATAGTTTCTGGTTGTTCCTGTTGGGCATCATCGCGTACGGGGTGGCCCTGTTCGTTCCTACCGCGTTGATCTCCGGATCCACCGCCAAGCATTCCGCCGGCGGCACCGATGTTACCCTGGATCTGCCCCGCGGACCGCATGAGATGGCCCAGCGCCCCAATGTGCCCAACCAGGCACAGGTGAACCACTAGGTTGTACGGCGAAGAACCCCGTCACCGGATATCGGTGGCGGGGTTCTTGCATGCTCGGGTTTTTCTGCCGGTGCCGCCGCCCGAACGGTGTCATCGCCCCCTCTCGGTCGCGACACCGGGGAGAGAGGCCGAGACGGTCCGCCCAACCCACCGCCGAATGGTGGACAAATCCATCTCGCGGTTGTCCACACTTGCGCGGGTTTGGCTCGCATTCCGCGTTTTCCCCTGGCTCCTGCACCCATTCAGGCGCATAGTGAATACCCGGGACGGCGAGGGGACCATCCCGGGGAGAACACGTTATGGGGCAGATTCAAGTGAGCGAAAATACGATCCGCAGGCAAAGCGCGGCACACGACCCACACGGTTCGCGGGCCGCCACGATATTGACGACCATGGTGACGCTGCTGATCCTGGTGGCGTTGGGCGCGCTGGTGCTCCACTACGTCGCCAATGCGCGCCCGCAGGTGGCCACCGCCGCACCCGCACCGCACAGTCTTGCTGCCGTTCACTACCCGGCGCAGGCGGCAGCTCAGTCCTGACCGCTGTCCTGCTGGGCCGCGGGGAAGATCGAGTCCAATACCTCTCGCGCCCACGCCAAAATTGCCTCGTCCACGAGATCCTTGCCGCCGATCCGATCCGTCTTGGGCTTGGGAATCAGCACCATGTGTCGATCAGTTCCCGGGATCGCCTTGATCTGCGCGCCCTGGTACATGCGCTTGAGCCGCATTTCCCGCGACTCCGGCAGGTCGGCCGGGGCGAACCGGATCATGTTGCCCTGGGTGGCCACGTCCGAGAGCCCTGAGGCGCGAGCCAAAATGCGCAGCCGCGCCACGTCCAGCAGGTTCTTGACCGGGGTGGGCAGTGGTCCGTAACGGTCCTGAAGTTCCTCGCCGGCCTCCACCACGGCCTCTTCCGAAGCGGCATTGGCAATGGTGCGGTAGGCCTCCAGGCGCAACCGCTCCCCCGGCACGTAGTCGTGGGGCAAGTGCGCGTTGACGGGCAGCTCGATCTTCATTTCCGACGGCGCCTGGTCCTGATCGCCGCGGTACTCGGCCACGGCCTCACCCACGAGACGCAGGTACATGTCAAAACCGACTCCGGCGATGTGCCCGGACTGTTCACCGCCCAGCAGGTTACCCGCACCGCGGATCTCCAGGTCCTTCATGGCCAACTGCATACCCGAACCAAGTTCGTTGTGCGCGGCCACGGCCTTGAGCCGCTCCAGCGCGGTCTCGCTCAGCGGCTTCTCGGCCGGGTACAAGAAATAGGCGTAGGCGCGTTCCCGGCCGCGGCCCACACGACCGCGCAGCTGATGCAGCTGCGACAGGCCGTAGCGGTCGGCGCCGTCCACGATCAATGTGTTGGCGTTGGCGATGTCCAGACCGGTTTCCACAATGGTGGTGCACACCAGCACATCGAACTTCTTTTCCCAGAAGTCCACGATGATCTGCTCCAGTCGGGACTCGCTCATCTGACCGTGGGCCACGGCAATGCGCGCCTCGGGCACGAGTTCGGCGAGCTCCTTGGCCTGCGCGTCGATGGACGAGACCCGGTTGTGGATGAAGAACACCTGTCCTTCACGCATCAGCTCACGCCGGATGGCCGCCGAAACCTGCTTCTGTGTGTACGGGCCCACGTACGTGAGCACGGGGTGGCGTTCCTCCGGCGGGGTGGCCAGCGTGGAGGTCTCACGAATACCCGTCATGGACATCTCCAGGGTGCGGGGAATGGGCGTGGCGGACATCGCCAGCACGTCCACGTCCGTGCGCATGGCCTTGAGTTTCTCCTTGTGCTCCACACCGAAGCGCTGTTCCTCGTCAATGATCACCAGGCCCAGGTTCTTGAACTGCATTTCCTTGCTCAGCAGCCGGTGGGTGCCGATCACCACGTCCACGGCGCCGGAACGCAGGCCCTCCAGGGTCGCTTTGGACTCCTTGGCGGTCTGGAAGCGGGACAGTGTGGCCAGGCGCACCGGGAATCCGGAGAACCGCTCGGTGAACGTCTCGGTGTGCTGCTGGGCCAGCAGGGTGGTGGGCACCAGGATGGCCACTTGCTTACCGTCCTGCACGGCCTTGAACGCCGCACGCACCGCAACCTCGGTCTTGCCGTAACCCACATCACCGGAGATCAGACGGTCCATGGGAATGGGCCGTTCCATGTCCGCCTTGACCTCGTCGATCGTGGTCAACTGGTCCGGGGTCTCGATGTACGGGAACGCCTGCTCCAGCTCGCGCTGCCACGGGGTGTCCGGACCGAAAGGGTGCCCCTTGGACGCCATGCGCGCCGAGTACAACCGAATCAGCTCATTGGCGATCTCCTTGACGGCCCTCTTGGCGCTGCGCTTGGTCTTGTTCCAGTCCGAGCCGCCCATCTTGGACAACGACGGCGCTTCCCCGCCCACGTACGTGCTCACCTGGTCGAGCTGGTCGGTGGGAACGAACAGTCGGTCGCGCGGGCCGTTGCGCTTGGAGGGTGCGTACTCGAGCACGAGGTACTCGCGCATGGGTTTGGGCTGACCCGGGGTGATCATGGCACCGGCAATCGGGCGCTGGACGAGTTCAATGAACTGACCGATGCCGTGTTGTTCGTGGACCACGTAGTCACCCTTCTGCAGGGTAAGGGGGTCCACCTGGTTGCGTTTCCGCCGCTGGGGCAGTTTGCGCATGTCACGCGTGGTGTAGGCGGTGGAACGCCCCAGGACATCGGCCTCGGTGAGCAGCGCGATGCGAGGGCCTTCGAACACGAAGCCCCTGCCCGCGCGGGCGGTGGTGAGTTCCACCAACCCCGCCTCCGGCGCCTCGTCAATGGTGTCGAAGCGAGCGGCCGGGATGTGCGCGCCGTGCAAGAGTTCGCTGAGTCGGTCGAGCGGACCGGGACCGTCGGTGACCAGCACGACCCGCCAGCCTTCGCTCATGCGCTCGGCCAAGAACCGGAGCATGGCCTCGACGTCGCCGGAGAAGCGCGTGGGTTCGCGCGCCGCAACGTTGAGTGTGTCCGCGTCCGTGTCCGCCAGCCGGACTTCTTCGTCCGTGGAATCGGCGTCGATGTCACCCGCGCCCACGGCGTTCACGTTGAGCCCGGTGATCGACCACCAGCCCACCGAACGATCCAGGGCGAGTTGCCGGGTCTCGGCGATCTCGTGGAAGGAGCCCGCCGCCAGGCTGCGCTCCTGACCGTCCTCGGACTCCACCGCGGTGTTGAGGTCCAGGGGTGCGTCGCTGCCGCCGGAGGCCGATTCCCACGCGGCCATGAGGAATTCCTGGTTGGTTGCGACCAGATCATGGGCGCGGGCGCGCACCTTTTCGGGTTCGATCACCACGGTCATGGAGCCTTCGGGCACCAGGGACAGCACCGGGACCATGTCATCCGCAAGCAGCGGGGCGAGGGATTCCATGCCCTCCACGTACTGGCCGCCGGCAATGCGCTCCAGGATCTCGCGGCCGCCGGGCAGCTGGTCCTTGAGTTTGGCCGCCCGGGACATGACCGTGGGGGTGATCAGAAGTTCGCGGCAGGGTGAAGCCACGATGCGGGTGGGATGTTCCGTACCGGTCACCGTGCGCTGATCGGCCACCGCGAACCAGCGCATTTCGTCCAGTTCGTCACCGAAGAATTCCAGGCGCACCGGGTGGTCCTCGGTGGGCGGGAAAACGTCAATGATGCCACCGCGCACCGCGAACTCGCCGCGCTTGGTCACCATGTCCACCCGGGAGTACGCCGCGTCGGCCAGATCCTTGATGAGCTGGTCGAACGCGTATTCTTCGCCGGCCACCAGGGTCACGGGCTGCATCTCCCCCAGCCCGGCCACCACAGGTTGCAGCACGGAACGTACCGGGGCCACGATCACTCGCAACGGAGCCGCGGCGGATTCCGGGTGCGCCAGTTTCCGCAGAACGCTCAACCGCTGACCAACGGTGTCCGAGCGCGGTGAGAGTCGTTCGTGGGGCAGGGTCTCCCAGGACGGGAAGTTCGCGACCTGGTCCGCCGGGATGTACGAGGCCAAGGCGGCCTGCAGGTCCTCCGCCTCACGACCGGTTGCGGTGACCACGAACGTCACGGGGGCGGGCGAGCCCGCGGCGTCGTTGTTCACACCCGCCACGATCTGCGCCAGAACGGGCGCCCGGAGGCCGTCCGGGGCGCTGATGATCGTCTCGCTCGAACGTTCGGCCGGCGGGCGGGCTGCCTGCGCCAAGATGTTGGCGAACGTGCGGTCCTCGGTGAGCGCGGTGTGCAAACCGGTCAGGGACATGTGCGGGGTACTCCTGGTGTGAACGGCGAAATCCCCACGGACGGTGAGGGACGCGCCCCAGCCTACTCGCCGCCACGGACACGCTCAGCTCGTACGCTGGAGACATGAACGCTCACGCAGAGGCACCGTTGACCGGCCGCACCGTGGCCATCACCGCGCACCGCCGCGCCGACGAACAGGCCGGCGCCTTCGAACGCCAGGGGGCCCGCGTGGTGCACGCGCCGGCACTCAAGCTGGTTCCCACGGACCAGGACGACGCCGTTCTGGCCGCCACCCGCGAGATTCTCGCCACCCGCCCGGACACCGTGGTCATCACCACGGGGTACGGGCTGAAACGCTGGCTGACCGTGGCCGAGACCGTGGGCCTGCACGAGGATCTGGTGCAGTTGTTGCGCGACAGCGCCGTGTACGCCCGCGGGGCCAAGGCCAAGGGACAGTTGCAGTCCCAGGAGATCCCGTGCGAGTACGTCGGCCGGTCCGGGCGCACCAGCGAACTCGTGGACACCTTGCTGTCCCGGGAGGCACGCGGGACCGTGGCCGTGCAGGTGCACGGCATCACCGATGACGAACAGCTCGCGCGGCTGTCCGAGGCAGGCTTCCGTGTCATGACCGTGGCCCCGTATCAATGGGCGTCCGCGGATGAGGGCTCGCGGTTGGCGGATCTGACCCGCTCGATTGCCGCCGGGGAGGTGGACTACGTGACATTCACCGCCGCGCCCGCGGTGGATGCGCTGTTCGACGCCGCCCGCGCCGCCGGGACGTACGAATCGCTCTTGCGTGCGCTGAGAGGGGGGCATTGCACCGCGGTAGCCATCGGCCCGGTGTGCGTTCAGCCGTTGGAAGAAGCCGATGTCCTGGCCGTGGTGCCCGAGCGCTTCCGCCTGGGTGCCATGGTGCGCGCGGTGTGCGATCACGCCCGCGCCAGTTAGTTGTGGGACGCGAGCGCCACCGGGCGCCACGCCCTTGAGGTTTACTCATGTTCGGGGATGCCGTCTTTCGTGCTCGGTCCTGAGCAGATAGGTCCCCGGCCCGGCTATTCCTGAATGGCTTGTTCGTAGTGCTCGACCACGAGCTCGGTGAGTTCGGGCGGGGTGGGCGCGTCGGTCAGTAGCAAAGGCGCGGCCGTGATGTCGGCTCCGGCTGTCACCGTCTTGTTGTGGAAGAACCCCGGGGCCAGAAGATAGGTGGCCACCAGCACCCGGCCGTGCTTGCCCCCTCTGGCACTCGCTGGACGACCGGCCAAGTCTTTTGCTGACCTGCGAGCCTCAGCAACCGCGTCGTGCACCGTGGGTTTCGCCGCCGAAAGGAAGGCCACCTGAACGGGAACGCCCAGTTCGTGCGCGAGGTGCTCGGCCGTGACGCGGCAGTCCCGCACCGCATCAGGTTCGGAGGACCCGGCGGCGGCCATGATCACGGTGTCGACCTCGGTGATCGGCTCTGCGCCGTGCCCCCGCAGGGCCTCGTTCAAACGCCGGGCCATGATCACGGACAGCCGCGGATCCGGGCCGAGGGCCGCAGCCACGCGGTGCTGCGGGTTCCCCTTGATCGCCCGGGCCATGTCCACGTACACGTGGTAACCGGCCGAAAGCAGCAGCGGGACGATCACGGCGGGTTGGCCGGACAGCTGGCGGGTGCGATCCGTCAGGCTCGGTTCCTGGACGTCGACCCAGGTGTCGATCACGCGAACCGGTTCGAGCTCCGCACGGACCTCGGCGACGAGGTGCGCCACGGCGGCTTGTCCGGAGACGTTTCCCGTGCCGTGGGAGCAGGCCAGTAGCACGGGCCGGCCCGCGGCCGGCACCTCACCATCGGACTGTGCGGCGTGTCCTTTGCTGATGGTCATGACCGCGCTACCGACCCGGAACCGGGTCCGGTCGGACCCGTCCGGGTGCCTCGGGTGAGCGCATCCACGACCGGACCGATCACCGTGACGGCGGGCGAGGCGCAGCCGGCGGTGTCCACCACTGCGGTGGCGAGGGTGGTGAACGTGTTGCGTTCGTCGGGGCTGAAACCCTTCTCCAGCACGGCCAATGGGGTGTCACCGGCCAGGCCGTGTCGCGTCAGGCCGCTAACCGTCTGGGGCAGGGTGGCCACACCCATGAGGAGCACGATGGTCGCTCCGGAACGGGACAGTCCCGCGAGGTGCTCCAACTCCCGCTCGCCCAGGGGGTCGTGTCCTGAGACCACCGTGAAGGATCGGCTGAGTTCGCGAAAGGTCACCGGGATTCCGGCGTGCTCCGGCACCGCGACCGCGGAGGTGATGCCGGGGATCACGTGGACGTCCACACCCGCCTCACGGCAGGCCACCAGCTCTTCTCCCCCGCGTCCGAACACGAACGGGTCACCGCCCTTCAAACGAACCACCGTCTCCCCCGAGAGTGCAGCCTGAATCATCTGGGCCTGGATCTCGGACTGCGCAACGGGGTGGTGGCCGGGACGCTTTCCCACGGGAACCACCCGCACACCCGGTGCCAGCTCGTGGGTGACCTCCGGTGCCAACCGGTCCGCGAAAATCACGTCCGCGTGCGCCAGCGCGTCAAGGCCCGCCGCGGTGATGAGGCCCGGGTCACCGGGGCCACCGCCCACCAAGGTGATACTGCCGCTCGTGGTCTCCGCAACCCGTTCGACGGCCACCGGCAACGCCGCACCGGCGGCCGCGAGGGCGCGGTGCCACCCGGCGTCGGCGTCGGCATTGGACTGACTGTTCGCATCAGCCGCGGGGAACGCCACGACCGCGAAGCCCACCCCCCGCAGCGACTCTTCCGACAGATCGTCCGGGCGGCCGAACTCCACCACTCCGGCCGCTGCGCGCTGGTATGTTCCGCGCAGCCGCTGCGTCAGTCGCCGAGGCCCCAACAGGGCCACCGTCGCATAGCCGAGGTCGACGTTGGCGCGCATGGACTCTCCCGGGATTCAAAGCTGGACCCCGGGGACCCGGGGCGGTTCGGAGTCGATGCTATCGGTGGGAGCTGTCGTTGCCCGAGGCCACGCGGTCCGCGGCGGTGAGCATTACCTCGCGTGACAATCCCGGCTCAACACTGCAAATGCGTGGTGTACCCCACGCACCGATCCTCCGCGCGTTGCCGGTTGACCAGCCAGCGTGTACCACCGGGCAAGTTCGCGATCGCGGACTTGATCCGCACACGGCGCTGCGTGGGCATCATCTCAGCGGTGCGCCTGAGGTGTTCTTTGGCGTCCTCCCCGCGACCCTCGCGCAGCGCCTGCGCAGCTTGCGACGCCGCCACGAGCGCAGACCCGTTCTTGAGTCGCCGCTGCACTGCGGCCCGTTCCCTCGTGCTGAGTTTGCCGTCGAATCGGCGCAGGGTCTGACGCAGGGCACGCTCTTCGCCGGCCGCCAGACACTCTTGATGCTTTTGCTTGGAATCCTCTGACCACCACGTGATGCTGGTAACCTGCTCCACGCGATCGACACGCCAGCCCGAATAAATGGCCCGCAGCCACAACTCCCACGTCTGCACGCAGACTTGCTCCGGGTCGAAGACCCCCACCTCCGCGAAGAAATACCGTGGGAACAAGCCGTAAAGACTCCCGAAGTTGCGGTCCAGGATCACGGACCGCTGCCGCCGGACGTCCGGCAGTTTCTCCCGGTACCGCAGGCGCCCCGCATTGATCCCACCCGCGGTGCACAGGAAGGCATTGGCGCACACCACCGTCCGGGAGCCACTCTCACTCGTGGCCACGTCCTCGTAGCGCCCCAAAAGGGTGCCGAGGTGGTGCGGCAACAAGGTGTCCTCCGCATCCAAGAAGGTGATGAAATCCCCGCTCACCACCTCCAGAGCCGTATTACGCGCGACGGCGCGGCCCGTGTGCTCCTGCCGCAGCACACGGATCTCGCGGCCGGCCCTACCCAGCGCCTCGTAGCCTTCCAGAACCCGCGACGTGTTGTCCGTGGAGCCATCGTCCACGATGACCACCTCGATGTTCGGATGGGTCTGCCGCAGCACGCTGCTGATGGCCCGCCCCACCGCGTCCTGACCGTTGTACACCGCAATCACCACGCTGATGAGCGGTTGTTCGAGTTCTGTGCCCGTGTTGTTGTCCACGTGGTTCTCCCCTGAAATCCGGGCCCGCTCTCCCCTGCGCGCCTCTCGTCCAGTCTAGAAACACACCCGCGTGTTGACCCCCGGAGATACGTCCCCTCATTGGGGCACGAATTCGGGAAATCCAACGTTTCATCGGACACGGGACACGTGTCATGTGCTGCCCCGTCGCGATCGGGCAGCCCCATTTGTGGTTGTCCTCAGCGATCCGCACCCGCCATGGGCCTAGGATGGTTGCGCTGGCCACAATGCGTTTCGCGTACATCGACTTCAAGGAGAACCATGCCTGTCAACGCCTCCACCACCATCAAGGCCCCGCTGGACACCGTGCTCAACACCTTTGTGGACGAGGCCTTCGTGCGCCACGTGAGCGATCGTGCGGGCACGCAGTTGGAGTCCTTCGAGGTTTCCGGTGACATCAACACGGCATTCACCGTGACCACCGTGCGCACCATGTCCGCGGACAAGCTGCCCGATGTGGTTCAGAAGTTCGTCAAGGGCGCCATCAAGCTCAACCAGGTGGACACCTACGACGCTCCGGCCGCTGACGGTTCCCGCAACGCCCGCACCGAGATCAAAGCACACGGGCTGCCCGTGGGAGCCAATGCCACTCAAACCCTCACGTCCACCCACGACGAGACGCTGGTCGATGTGACCGGTGACGTGGTGGCCAACATTCCGCTGGTCGGCAAGAAAATCGCCGCCGCCGCGGAGCCCTACATCGGCAAGGCCTTGACCCTGCAGGCCCGGGCCGCCGAGTCCTGGATCGCCAAGAACTAAATATTCACGCACCGCGTGATCACCCGGGGGGCACTTACGCGGCCCCCCGGGTTCTATTTTCGAAGCTATATGATGACCCGAGACATCGGCAGATCGAATGGAGTTTGGCATTGAATGTGGCCGTGAACAATCCGTCACGCGCGGGCAAGCTAGGATCCTACCTTCGGCAGGACACCACGGGCGGCCTGTTGTTGCTGATCGCCATGGTCGCCGCCCTGGTCTTTGCCAACTCGCCACTGGGTGACTTCTACTTCGGGGTGCGTGACGCCCACGTGGGCATCGGAGTTCCAGGATTCGACCACACGGTGGGCGAATGGGCCGCCGATGGTCTGCTGGCGGTGTTCTTCTTCCTCACGGGTTTGGAACTCAAGACCGAATTCATCAATGGTGAGCTGCGCAACATTCGTAAGGCCATGCTGCCCGTGGTTGCCGCCGTGGGCGGTGTGATCATGCCCGCGTTGATCTACCTGGGCATCAACATCGCGGCCGGTGCGGAGGACACGGCCATGCACGGCTGGGCCATTCCCACCGCCACGGACATCGCATTCGCCGTGTCCGTCCTGGCGGTCGTGGGTTCGGCCCTGCCCACTGCCATGCGCACCTTCCTGTTGACCCTGGCCGTGGTCGACGACCTGATCGCGATCATCATCATTGCTTTCGTGTACACGGATTCCGTGCGCGTGCTCTTCCTGGGTGGCGCCGCCGTGCTGCTGGCGATCTTCTGGGTACTCACCCACAAGTACGCCAACTGGTTCATCGCCAAGCACTGGGCCGCCTGGGTGATCCTGTTGCCCCTTGGGGTGGCCACGTGGTGGTTCGTCTACGAAGCCGGCGTGCACGCCACCATTGCCGGTGTGCTGCTGGGGTTCATGGTGCCCGTCATGAAAACCACTCCCCGAGTCATCCGTCATGAGGACCCCGAGATGGGCCTGGCCCCGGCTCTCGAGCATCGTTTCCGCCCGCTGTCCAACGGCCTGGTCATCCCCATTTTCGCGTTCTTCTCCGCCGGCGTCGCCGTGGGTGGCATCGAGGGCATCAAGTCCGCGGCCACGGATCCCGTGGCCCTGGGTATCGTGGCCGGCCTGCTGATCGGTAAGCCCGTGGGGATTTTCGGCGCGGCCTGGCTCATGGACCGGTTCAGCCCAGCGGTCAAGGACAAGGACTACACCTGGACCGACATGTTCGGCATGTCGTTCGTGGCCGGTATCGGCTTCACGGTGTCCCTGCTCGTGGCCGAACTGAGTTTCGGTATCGGCAGCCCCCACAACGACCACGCCAAGGTGGGTATTCTGTTCGGCTCCATGTTGGCCGCGGTCATTGGTGGCACCATGCTGCTGACCCGCAACGCCAAGTACAAGAAGGTCCGGGCCCACGGCGTGGACCCGGACGTCTACGACAACTAGACGGTCTTGGACGCCGCCTGGTTCACGGCGTCCTCGACGGCCACCCAGCTGAGCATCGCGCACTTCACGCGCGCCACGAACTTGGACACCCCCGCGAAGGCAGCGGCATCGCCTAGGATCTCTTCATCCGGAGCCACCTGGCCGCGCGATCGCAGCATGTCACGGAAGTGCTCGATCAACGTGTCGAGCTCGGGCAGGCTCATTCCCGGTGCCGTTTCCGCTAAGACCGACGCCGCCGCCATGGAAATCGAGCAGCCCTCGCCGTTCCATTCCACGGCCTCCACCGTGGGGGTCTCCCCACCGGTCACCGTCACCCGCACGGTGATTTCATCACCGCACGTGGGGTTGTACTGATGCGACACTGCGCTGCGCTCACCAGCCGATGAAACGTCCTGGCTCGCCTCGCCACTGCGCTTGTGCGAGTGCTCCAAAATGATGGTCTGGTACAGCTGGTCCAATTCAGCGCTCATGCGCCCTCCGCCCGGAAGTAGCCGCGAACACGCGAAAGCTCGTTGAGGAAGCTATCGACGTCGTCGGTGGTGTTGTACAAATACGTGCTTGCCCGCGTGCTGGCCGTGAGGCCCAGTTCGCGGTGCAGCGGCTGGGCGCAGTGGTGACCCACCCGCACGGCAATTCCCGCGACATCCAGGAGCTGACCCACATCATGCGCGTGAACCCCTGCCACGTCGATGCTGACCAGGCCCACGCGCTCCACCCCGGGTTCGGGACCGAGGAGACGAACGCCGTCGATCTCGGTGACACCCCGTGCCAACCGACGGCCGAGTTCGGCCTCCCACGCCTCGATCCGGTCCATGCCGATCGCCTGCAGGTATCGCACGGCCTCCGCCCAGGCGACGGCCTGGCTGATGCGCTGGGTACCGGCCTCGAAGCGGACGGGCGAGTCCAGGTATCGAGCGTGCTCGGTGGTGACCTTGGTGATCATGGAGCCGCCGGTGAGGAACGTGGGCAGCGCATTGAGCAGCTCGCGGCGACCGTAGAGCGCGCCGATGCCCGTGGGGCCCAGCATTTTGTGCGCGGAGAACACGGCGAAGTCCACGCCGAGCGCGGGAAAGTCCATGGGCATGTGCGGTACGGATTGGCACGCATCGAGAACCGTGAGCGCGCCGACCTTCTGGGCCTCCTCCACGATGGCCTGAACATCCGTGATCGCGCCGGTCACGTTGGACACGTGCGTGAACGCCACGAGCTTGGTGCGCTCCGAGACCGTGTCGGCAACCGCCTGGGGCGTGATCAGGCCGCACTCGTCCACGGGGACCACGCGCAGGCTCGCACCCGTGCGGGCTGCCAGTTCCTGCCACGGGATCAAATTCGCGTGGTGCTCCGCCTGCGTCGTGACGATCTCATCATCGGGCCCCACGCGGAACCGCTCCGCGTTCTCGGAACCATTGGAACCCGCGGTTGCGTTGGACATCGCGTAACTGAGCAGGTTCAGTCCCTCGGTGGCATTGGAGGTCCAGACCAGTGAATAAGGGTCGGCACCCACGAAGCCTGCGATCGTGGCCCGTGCGTCCTCGAAGAGATCCGTGGCCTCGACGGCCAGCGTGTGGGCGCCACGGTGGACCGCTGCACGATGGCGCAGGGTGAAGTCTCGTTCCGCGTCAGCGACCCTCAGGGGCACCTGGGAGGTGGCACCGGTGTCGAGGTACACCAGCGGATGACCCGCCACCTGCGATTCGGTGAGCAGCGGGAAATCCTGCTTCAGCTGCAAGACCTGCTCGTTGTCCAGGGGGGTTGTGGTCATGACTCCTACTTATGAGCTTTCGCTCCTTGACGAACGCTGAGGGCGTCTCCACCGTAGTCCTGTGCGAGCGCGGTGACGAATGGTGGTTACGCAGTGTTGAGCCCGCCGCAGCTACGGGCCTGGCCCGCAGTGTCACCGGCCGGCGCGGGCCGGGCGGGAGAACTCTGCGGGGTGTCAGGACAACCTGGCGTGGAAATGTTGTTGCGTGTCGGTCAGTCCCCTATTACTCAGCATTTCCACGGCGTCCGCGGCGTCACTGATGACCAGCGGCAGTTCTTTGGCCTCGGCGCCGGAAAATCGCTTGAGCACGTAATCGGCGGTGTCCATACGACCCGGGGGTCGACCCACACCCACGCGAACGCGGATGTAATCCTTGGTGCCCAGTGCCTTGGTGATGTCTCGTAGCCCGTTATGGCCGCCTTCACCCCCGCCGCGTTTGAGCTTGACCGTGCCGAACGGAAGGTCGATCTCGTCGTGGACGACCACCAGGTTCTCGAGGCCCAGATCGTAGTACTTGAGCAATGAGGACACGGGCCCACCGGAGGCGTTCATGTAACTCATGGGCTGGGCCAGGACCAGTCTGGGAGCGCCGGGGCTCATCCGGGTTTCCGCCACCGCCGCTCGGGTCTTATGGGCGGACATTTTGGCCCCCGCGCGGTGAGCCAGTTCGGCCAACACCATGGCACCGGCGTTGTGTCGTGTTCCCGCATAACGGTCACCGGGGTTGCCCAGCCCCACCACCAACGTGCGATCAGCCACGGAAGGCCTCCTTCGGTTCGGTGCAGCGCCCCTGGCACTGCACTCATTTGTGTCGAGACGGAGCACCCCGTTTCCACGGTGCGCTTCCACAATCTTCGCTCATGAAAATGCGGCGGCAGGCACCCGTGGGTACCTACCGCCGCGTTCACACACGTGCACGCGCCGCCCAGCGAGTGCGCGGCGCGGGGGGCGTACTTACTCTGCGTCCTCGGAGGAAGCCTCGTCAGCGGCTTCCCCACCCTCGGCGGTCTCCTCGCCTTCCTCAGGCTCCTCGCCCAGATCCTGCTGAACCGGCTCGGACACGTTGATCACGAGCAGTTCCTCTTCGGAGACCAGGGTCACGCCGCTGGGCAGCGTGATGTCCTTGGCGTAAACATGCTCACCGGGCTCGAGGCCCTCGATGTTGACCACAACGGACTCGGGCACCTTCAGTGCGTCGGCCTCGATGACCAGAACGTTCTCTTCCACGTTGTGCACAGCGGTGGGGGCAACCTCGCCCTCGACGTGAACAGGGATCTCCACCTCCACGCGCTCGCCGCGACGAACGGTCAGCAGGTCGATGTGCAGGATTTCGGGGCGGACGGCGTGACGCTGAACTTCCTTGATCATGGCCAAGTGACCCTCACCGTCAACGTTGATCTCGAGAACGGCGTTGGGGTTACGGGAAGCCAGCATCATGTCGTGCCCGGGCAGGATCACGTGCAGGGGCTCGGCACCGTGGCCGTAAATCACTGCGGGGATCTGGTCGTTCTGACGCACGCGGCGGGCATATCCCTTACCGAACTCGGTGCGCAGGGTACCGGGGATATTGATGATATCCACCATGGTGGAACTCCTTTGATCGTGGGGTATCGGTTTCGTCACCACACTGACCGTCCGGAAGGCGCTCGCACCATTCGTTGAACCGGTCAGCAAACCGACGTGGTGCGGCACCGCACGGTCCACCGTTCCTCAAGAGGAACCGGGGAGTTCACGATCCCACCAGCCGTCGTCGATAACGGGGCAGCAAAATAAACCGCCCCCTCGCCTTGGCAACCTGCACAGAATAGCACGTGGCGCTATGGCGGTCGCCGAATCTATTTTCGTCCCCCGTTATGCACCCATTGGTCGTAAACAGAAGCTTTTCGCGCGGTTTTCGCGCTAGTGTGGAGAACGTGAATCTCGGGGGAGGTTCCATAGTGCGGCCGCCTCACATCACGGCCGTGCCGACGCCGTGCGGGTCATCACGCACTCTCGTCGATCGTTTTCAGGGGGAGGGACCGACGATCATGTACAAGGGGCCAATGGTGCGCCACACGCAAGCGTTGTGGCGTGAGAAATACCAGCAGACTCTCCGGATATCCGATGCCATGGGTCTGGCAGTCGCGTTGGCGCTGAGCCAATTGATTCGTTTCGGTTCGGGGGACGGATTTCTGGCCCTCGAATTGATTCCGGTCCCGTACTGGCTGGTCGGTGTCATTCTCGGATTCGCGTGGTGGACGTGGTTGGAGTTGCGCGGCACCCGTGGCGTTCGACTGATCGGTAACGGTGTCGAGGAGACCAAACAGGTGGTCACCTCAACACTGGTTCTCTTCGGGGCCATTGCCATTGTCTCCTACGCCTTCGACATCCCCACGGCCCGCGGTTACGTGCTGATCGCTCTCCCGCTCGGTCTGATCACGCTGATCAGTGGCAGATTCCTGGCCCGGTGCGATTTGATGAAGCGCCGTTCGAGGGGTCAAGCCATGTCCCGCACCATGGTTATCGGTCGATTCCCCGGTGCGGTCGAGATGGTCGGTGAATTGCAACGGCGCCCGCACGCGGGCTTCAAACCGGTGGCCGTCTACATGCCGCCGTCACGGCGCGAGATGCCCGAGGAACTCGCGCGCGTGGAACTGCCGGTCAATACGTTGGAGCCAGGAGTCTGCCCCAGCGTGGCAGGCATCGTACACGCGTGCTGTGAGAACCGCATCGAAACCCTGGTCATGACCGCCTCCGTCCCATTGAGCACGCGCGAAATCCGTCACCTGGGTTGGGCCTTGGCCGATGAGCACATTCGCCTGGTCATGAACACCGGGCTGACCGACGTTGCCGGCCCACGCATTCACACCCAGCAGTTGGCCGGGCTGCCCCTCATCCACGTGGCGACCCCGCGTTTCACCCGTGCCAAGAAAATGATCAAACGTGGCATCGACATCGTGGGGGCCAGCTGCGCGCTGATCCTGCTCTCTCCGGTACTGCTGGTTCTGGGTGCAATCGTCAAACTCCACGATGGCGGCCCCGCCTTCTTCGCGCAGGAGCGCGTGGGTATTGACGGCACCCGCTTCAAGATGCTGAAGTTCCGCTCCATGTACACGGACGCCGAGGAACGCAAGGCGGCGTTGCTGGCCGCCAATGAATCGGAAGGCGGCGTGCTCTTCAAGATGAAGGACGACCCCCGCGTCACGCGCCCCGGTCGGTGGATGCGACGCTACAGCTTGGATGAACTCCCGCAGTTCCTCAACGTCCTGGGCGGATCCATGTCGCTGGTCGGCCCCCGCCCACCCCTGGCTTCCGAGGTGGAGCAGTACGAAAAACACGTGTACCGCCGCTTGCGTGTCCGTCCGGGCATTACGGGCCTGTGGCAGGTCTCCGGACGTTCCGACCTGGACTGGGAACAGTCGGTGCGGTTGGACCTCTACTACGTGGAGAACTGGTCCCCGGTGCAAGACGTGATCATTTTGCTGCGTACCTTCAAAGCGGTTTTCGCGTCCGACGGCGCGTATTGACCCTGCCCGCACGGGGTCATCACGGCCTCGGGAATTGATTTCCATCGCCACCACGCGGTGGCGGGCGATCCCGGTCAAGGCCAGGGGTGTGAACCATGCGATACGAAACATTTGCGCTGTCGAAATCGTTCCGTGATTGACGCGGGCATTTAATCCTGTGAAATCCGCAGAAACTGTTTAGAATCCTTATGCCCCCTTTGAATTGCGCATCCCCCCCGCGCACCTCCCCCCAGTTAGGTCATACGTGTGATTCCCCCTCGCAAAATCACCCTGCCCGCTGCCGTCACGGCGGCCGTTCTGGCATTCACCTCATTCGTTCCGGCGTTTGCCGCTGAGACCCCCAAGGAAAATCTCGACCCCGACCGCGGCAGCGTGGTTTCGGTGGAAACCGAAGAACTCGACACCGTGGTCAAGGATCCCAAGCTGCCCAGCGCACCTCCCAAGACCGGCGACAAGAACCCCGGCGCCACCATGGGGCAGCACATGAAATCCATAGCGGAAACCACCAACCTGTCCGACGAGTCCGAAGCCGAGCTCGAGCAGGTCGAAGAGGCACTGACCGACACGCCCGCGCCGGCGGCGTCGGCGTCCCCGGGGGCGGTGACGCCGGAGGCCAGCGCGTCCGCGCAGTCAAATCCCTCCAGCACGCAACAGGTGGGCCCCGCCGGGTCCATGTCGCTCATGATCCAGGCGAACACGTGGCGCCCGGCGGGCATCATGGGCATGGACGTCTCCGGTTGGCAGCCCACCGTGAACTGGAGTGCCGAGTACTCCCAGGGCGCGCGTTTCGCCTACGTGAAGGCCACGGAGGGAACCGGTTACAAGTCCCCCTCGTTCGCATCCCAGTACCGCGGTTCCTACAACGTGGGAATGATCCGTGGTTCCTACCACTTCGCCCTGCCCAGTGTGTCCTCCGGCGCCGCTCAGGCCGACTACTTCGTGAACAACGGCGGCGGTTGGTCAGCGGACGGCAAGACCCTCCCCGGTCTGCTGGACATCGAGTACAACCCCTATTCGAGCTTGGGCAACACCTGCTACAACATGTCCCAGCCGCAAATGAACTCGTGGATCAAGTCCTTCTCGGACCGCTACAAGCAGCGCACCGGCCGCTTGCCCGCGATCTACTCCACCACCGACTGGTGGCGCACGTGCACGGGTAACACCGCGCAGTTCAACACCCACCCGCTGCACATTGCCGCGTACAACACCACCGGCGCCGGAGCCATGCCCAACGGCTGGTCCACGTATGACATCTGGCAGTTCTCGGCTTCCGGCCCGTTCTCCGGTGACTCCAACCAGTACCGGGGTTCGTGGTCACAGCTGCAGTCCATGGCGAGCAACCGCAACTACAAGCCGCTGGGTGGTCGCGCCCCCAGCACGACGACCGTCAGCTCCACGTACAAGACGGGCGGCGGAATCGGTGCTATTTATCGCGCCACGGGCGGTGCGGCCAAGTGGGGTCAGCCGGTGATGAACGAGGCCAACGCCGCCTCGGGTGGTCGCTACCAGGAATTCGTGCGCAATGGAGTGAAGGCCACCGCGTACTGGCATCCGCGCAGCGGGGCTCACTTCATCCGTAACTCGTCGTCCATCGGTGGCAAGTTCATTGCTGCCGGGCGCGAACGCGGCTACGGATTCCCGCTCATGGAGGAACGAACCATCAAGGGCGGCGCCTATCAGGTGTTCCGGGCGCCCTCCGGCCGGCAGACCAAGGTGCTGTGGACGCCGTCGACCGGGTCCCACGCCGTCAAGGAGAAGTCGGCCATCGGTAACTTCTGGGCCCAGCGGGGCCAGGAGCGCGGCCTGGGATTCCCCAGAACGGATGAGTACCGCGCGGGCAATGAAATCCGTCAGCAGTTCTCCAAGGGTTACGTGGTCCGTTACAACCTGAGCACCGGCCGCACCTGGATGACGCGGATCTGATGCTCGACCGTCGCGCCGGTGCCCGCCGGTGCGACGGTCATCGGCGCCGGGGCAACAGCACCCCGAGCTGAAACAACGCGGTGGGCCACTGGAACGTGGCCCACCGCGTTGTCGTTGGTGCTGGGTATCAGGAACGGCCGTTGAACAGGCTGGTGACCGAACCGTCCTCGAAGACCTCCTGGATGGCACGCGCGATCAGCGGTGCAATGGAGATGACCTCGAGGTTCTCGAACTGGTGCTCCTCCGGGACCGGAAGGGTGTCTGTGACGACAACCTTCATGGCACCGCAGTTGGCCAGGCGTTCCACGGCGGGATCCGAGAACACCGCGTGAGTGGCCGCAATGATGACATCCTTGGCTCCGCTGTCCCGCAGAACCTTCACGGCACCGGAAATGGTTCCGCCGGTGTCAATCATGTCGTCGATGAGCACGCAGGTGCGGCCCTTGATGTTACCCACGACCTGCTTTGACTCGGCCTGGTTGGGAACGCTGATGTCACGCGTCTTGTGCACGAACGCCAACGGTGCACCGCCCAGACGCTCAGCCCACTGCTCGGCCACGCGTACCCGACCGGTGTCCGGAGACACCACGGTCACGTTGGACTCGTCCACCACGGAGCGCACGTAGTCGCTCAGCAACGGGATGGCCATGAGGTGGTCCACCGGACCGTCGAAAAAGCCCTGGATCTGCGCGGTGTGCAAATCCACGGACATCAAACGGTCGGCACCGGCGGTCTTGTACAGGTCCGAGAGCAAGCGTGCGGAGATGGGTTCACGACCGCGGTGCTTCTTGTCCTGGCGGGCGTAGGGGTAGAACGGGCTGACCACGGTGATGGATTTGGCCGAGGCCCGCTTGAGCGAGTCCAGCATGATCAGCTGTTCCATGATCCACTGGTTGATGGGCGCCGGGTGCGCCTGGATGAGGAACGCGTCAGCACCACGCACCGATTCGCCGAATCGCACGTACGTCTCACCATTGGCGAAGTCGTACGCGTCGGTGGGGACCAATTCGGTTCCCAACTCGCGTGCGATGTCCTGCGCCAGCTGCGGATGAGCACGACCCGAGAGCAGAACCATGCGGTTCGACCCCGCATTCGTAATTCCGGTCATGTGAACTCGCTTTCCTCGAAATGCCTTGATGGAGCGCTGGCCGCGTCTGCCCCGACCCGTTAGGCCTGAGATCCGTGGTCAGAATCTTGGGAGCCGTTGGATGCTTCCGCGGCCCGGGCCGCATCGGTTCCGGGGCGGTGCTTGAGCACCCACCCTTCCACAATGACCTGGTTGCCCTCGGTGAGGGCGAGCGCACCGGCGGGAACATCTTTGCGGACGGTGGTACCGGCACCGGAGTATGCGCCGTCGCCAATGCTCACGGGCGCGACGTACATGTTGTCCGAGCCCATTCGCACGTGGTTGCCCACCACGGTGCGGTGCTTGCTCACGCCGTCGTAGTTGACGAAGACCGAGGCGGCACCGATGTTGGAGTGCTCACCAATGGTGGCGTCGCCCACGTAGGACAGATGCGGGATCTTGGAGCCCTCGCCAATGGTCGAGTTCTTGGTTTCCACGAACGTGCCGATCTTGCCCTTGGGGCCCAGCACGGTGCCCGGGCGCAGATATGCGAACGGCCCCACGGTGGCACCCGCCCCCAGCTCGGCATCGCTGCCGTGGGTACGGATCACGGTTGCGCCGTTACCCACGGTCACGTTGGTGAGGGTGGTATCCGGGCCGACGACGGCGTCCTCCGCGATCCGCGTGGTGCCGTGCAGCTGGGTGCCGGGCAGGATGGTGACGTCCTGCTCGATCTCCACGGTGTCATCGATCCACGTGCTGCGCGGATCCACCACGGTCACGCCGTTGGCCATGTGCACTTTGAGGGTGCGCTGGTTCAGGTAGGCGCCCAGCTCGGAGAGCTGCTCGCGGTCGTTGGCGCCCTCCAGTTCCATGTAGTCCGCCATCTTGAGGGCGTCCACGCGGTGGCCCGCGGCGCGAGCGAGCTTGGGGACGTCGGTGAGGTACTTCTCGGCCTGGGCGTTGTCGGTGTCCACCCGGGCCAGGGAATCGCGCAGCACGGCGGCGTCGAAAGCGAAGATCCCGGAGTTGACCTCCACCACCGCACGCTCTTGCTCTGTGGCGTCCTTGAATTCTTTAATCTCCGCGAGCTGACCGTTCTCATCACGCAGGATGCGACCGTACTTGCCCGGGGCGGGGTGATCAGCGGTCAGCACGGTCACGGAGTTGCCGTGGTCTCGGTGGTGGGCCACGAAGCCCCGCAGGGTGTCCGCCGTGAGCAGCGGGACGTCACCGTAGGTCACGACCACGGTGCCGGCCACGGGAGTTTCCCGATCCAGGACGCCCAAACCCGCATCCACGGCACTGCCGGTGCCGGGGACGTCGGACTGGTCCGCGATCAACACGTCCGCGTCCAGGGAGTTGATGTGCCCCTCGACCAGATCCCGCTGGTGGCGGATGACGGCCACCAGCTGTTCAGGATGCAGTTCCCGCGCGACCTTGAGGGCGTGCCCGACCATGGAACGACCCCCGATCTCATGCAGGATTTTGGGGGTCTTGGACTTCATGCGGGTGCCCTTGCCTGCGGCCAGGACGATGATTGCTGCAGGGCCGGACCCGCCGGTCGCGGCGCTGTGATCGGCAGCGGTATCGACGATGCTCACTGAGCTAACTCCTCGTGGTTGCTCGTCAGGTGGGGGAACCCATCTGCACCTGGGTGGTTCGTGCGTTCCGCCACTAGGACTCGAACCTAGACTCACGGCTCCAAAGGCCGGTGTGCTGCCGATTACACCATGGCGGAAAGGTCGCCACTGCCGTGACAACACAACCGTGCATCACACGGATGCACGGAAAATTACCATAACATTTCTCGGCCCCTCGTCAGCGCGCTCCCCCGCGGTGTTCCACTGTAACTACGCGCCCGTTGGCCATGGCCTCGTCGAACCCGGGAAGAGATTGCCCAAGGCGCCGCGTCTCCCCCGGTCCCAGTCCGCGCACCAGTACGGGAGCGCGTTGCGCCGCACGCCGGACGAACCCCCAAGCATCCGCATCCGATTGCCCCGCGTCGCGGGAACGGGCTACGTCCCACGCGAGTGAAGCGACCTCGGGTTCGATGACGTCCAGGATGTTCTGGTCGAATTCACGGTCCAGGAGCACCAGGAGCATGAGAACTTCATCGACTGCGGTGTGGTTCTGCACGAGCAGCCGAACGTCCTGCGCCGATGCCGCTTCCGCGAGCGCGGCCACCATTGAATAAAGCCGTTGTCGCTGCCTGCCGCGGTGGGTGATCCCGCCCAGGGCGAGCACGAGTGCCCGGGCCCCCACGCCGTGGCACAGCACCAGGGCGGCGTCGGAGTCGGCAATCACACCCTCGTCCGGGATGTCCTCATCCACGGAGATCGGCGCGCGCAGGATCAACGGGTCCGCGCCGGCCTTGCGCAGCTGATCCCCCGCCTGACGCCGCACGACCGTGCCCAGGTGAAGGCCCACCGGGCGGTCCGCGCCCAGCGTGATCTCCACGGCCCCCGGGTGCTCGCTCACGAGCTGCACGGCACTCGCCAGATCCTGCGGTGTGTCCAGAACCGTCCCTGCGACGGGGGCGGTGACGTTTGTTTCTTGCATGGGCCAATTCTCCCACGCGTTTCTGACACTTCTCCCGGATGACCCCCACGCTTGTATCCTGGCCTGCGTGGCACATCTGATTGGCGGAGAGAATCTGCACCTCGAGTATCCGACCAAGACTGTTTTCGATGCGGTCTCGATAGGTATCGATCAGGGCGACCGGATCGGGATTGTCGGTCGCAACGGTGACGGTAAATCCACGCTCATGCGGTTGCTCGCCGGCCGCATCGATCCCGACGGCGGACGAGTCACCGTGCGCTCGGGCACCACCGTGGGCATGCTGGATCAGGCGGACACCCTGGACCCGAATCAGACGGTGGGCCACGCCGTCGTCGGCGATGTCCCCGACCATGTCTGGGCCTCGGACGCCAAGGTGCGCGACGTGATCTCCGGTCTGGTCTCGGACGTGGACTGGGACACCGACATCAGCGAGCTCTCCGGCGGGCAACGACGCCGCGTGGCCCTGGCCGGTCTGTTGGCCCAGGACTGGGACGTGATCTTCCTGGACGAGCCCACCAACCACTTGGACGTGGATGGCATCACGTGGCTGGCCCAGCATTTGAACAACCGCTGGTCCAAGAATTCGGGTGCGCTGGTGGTTGTCACCCACGACCGCTGGTTCCTGGACGCCGTGTGCACGGACACGTGGGAGGTCCACGACCGCATGGTCGAGCCGTTCGAGGGCGGTTACGCGGCCTACGTGCTCCAGCGCGTGGAGCGCGACCGGCAGAACGCCGTGATCGAGCAGAAGCGCCAGAACCTGATGCGCAAGGAACTCGCGTGGCTGCGCCGCGGCGCGCCCGCCCGCACCTCCAAACCCAAGTTCCGCATCGACGCCGCCAACCAATTGATTTCCGATGTACCCCCGCCACGTGATTCGGTTTCCCTTTCGCGCATGGTCGTGTCCCGGCTGGGCAAGGACGTGGTGGACATCGAGGACGTCTCGGTGTCCTTCGAGGGTGGCAACGCCACCACCCATGTCCTCAAGGACGTCACGTGGCTGATTGCCCCCGGTGAGCGCACGGGCATTCTGGGTGTCAACGGCGCTGGTAAGTCCACCTTGTTGGGCCTGGTCACGGGTGCTGTCTCCCCCACCTCCGGGCGGGTCAAGCGGGGTAAAACCGTGAAGATCTCCACGCTCACGCAGCAGTTGGCGGAGCTCGATGACGTCGCCAATGACCGCGTTTCGGACGTGGTGGCGAGCAAGAAAACCAGCTATGTGACCGAGGGCAAGGAAATGAGTCCCACCCAGTTGCTCGAACGCCTGGGGTTCACGTCCGCGCAGCTCAAGACGCCCGTCAAGGACCTCTCGGGTGGTCAAAAGCGCCGGCTGCAGTTGCTGATGATCCTCTTGGATGAGCCCAATGTGCTGATCCTGGACGAACCCTCCAACGACCTCGACACGGACATGCTCGCGGCCATGGAAGACCTGCTGGACACCTGGCCCGGCACCCTGCTGGTCGTCTCCCACGACCGCTACCTCCTGGAGCGCGTGACCGATCAGCAGTACGCGGTGATCAACGGCCAGTTCCGTCACCTGCCCGGCGGGGTCGAGGAGTACCTGAAGCTCTCGGCCTCCTCATCCTCCGGGTCGGCTGCGGGGTCCGCCGGTGCCTCCAACCCGTTGGCGGCCGGCTCCTCGTCCGGATCCGACGACGCCGCGGCCTCGGCTTCCGAGCCCACGCTTTCCGGCGCCGAGGCGCGGGCGGCCCAGAAGGAACTCGGCGCCGTCGAACGCAAGCTGCAGAAGCTCACCAAAGAAGCTGCGGCCCTGGACGAGACCATGGCGGCCGCGGATCCCTCCGACTTCGAGGGACTGGGCACGCTGGCCGCGCAGAAATCCGAGCTGCAGGAGCAGATGGACGAGCTGGAGATGCGGTGGCTGGAGTTGGGTGAGGCGCTGGAGTGATCCTGCGGCCTCATCGAGACAGCATCAATGGGGATGCTCCTGGGGGTTACTCGCTCCAGGGATTGGTCTTGATGATCTCCACGAAATTGTCGCGCTTGAAGTCTGGATCGAAGTGCTCCAGAACATCCGCGTTCATGTTGCCGAACGTGGAGTGCGGGCGGTGCACGTTGCCGTCGTTGAAGGCATTGAGGATCCGGTTCTTGAAGTCCGGGCGCGGGTGGGCCTTCACCACGGCATCCCGCTGCTCGGCGCTGAGGTCTTCCAGGTGCATGCCGAGCACGTCGGTCTCGACACCCGCGCTGACCAGCGCGATCTCCGGGGACAAGAACTCGGGAACGCCCGGGGTGGTGTGCAGGGCAATGGCCAGCCATGCGTCGTGGGCGCGCTGCGCGGAGGTGCCGTGGTCCAGCAGGAATTCCTTGGCCGCATTCGCACCATCCACCTCGAAGCGCAGCGTGGAGTCCATGTACCCTTCGGTCAGTCCCATGTCATGGAACATGGCGCCCGCGTAGAGCAACTCGTGATCCACGGACTGGTTGCGCACCCGGCCCTGGAAGGCGCCGAAGAAGAACACACGACGGGAGTGGTGGTAGAGCAGGTCGTCCTCGGTGTCACGGATGTACTCGGTGATCTCGCGGGTCAGTTTGGTGTCGGGAACGGAGATGCCGGCAATGGTGTCAGTCATGGTGAAACTCCTTATCGGTCGGTTCATTGCTCAGAGGTCGACGACCTCGAACTCGAGCAAACTCGCACCCGATGCCACGGGCTTCTTGCCCTGGCCGGCGTGGGCCGCGCGCGCGTTGCCGTCGCGCCAGGCCACGAAGTCCTCCTCGGTGGCCCAGGTGGTCACCACGAAGTAGCGGTTCTCCCCCGCCACCGGGCGCAGCAGCTGGAAGCCCTCGAAACCCGGCTCGGAATCCACCGAGTGCTTACGCGCGGCGAAGCGCTGCTCCAGCTCGGGCCCGGCCCCTTCGGGAACTTCAATGGCGTTGATCTTGACGACGGACATGTGCGCCTACCTTTCAATGGTCGATGTGGGATCAAGACTAGGAGTGAGAAGTGAGTCGGAGCTGGGTAATCCGCGCATTCATTGCTTCCCGGAAATCTGCAACACTTCCTCCGCCGCGCGCTGGCCGGATCTGATGGCGCCGTCGATGTACCCGTTCCACACCGATGCTGTTTCCGCGCCCGCCCAGGAGATGCGCCCCAGTGGTTGAGCGAGGTGCTTCCCCACGGTGGTCCACAATCCCGTGCCGAATCGTCCGCCGTAGCAACCCCGGGTAAATGGTTCCTCGGACCAGTTACGCTGCAGCACCTCGGTGGGTCGAGAGGCCATCTCCCCGAAGAAACATTCCAGATCAGCCACGACGAGCTGAGCGCGCTGGTCCTCGGGCAGATCGTTGAATGCCCGTGCATGGCGACCCTCCACGAAAGCCACCAGAATGCCCCGTTCGGAATCGGGAACACCGTTGTCGTACACGAGGGACACGTGGTGGTCGAGACTGAGTACCGTGCCGCTGAGGCCCGCAGCACGCCAGAACGGCGTGTCATATTCGACCTGGAACTTGATGACGTTCCCGGGGTTCATGTGCGACTGCGCAATGTCCCGATTGGCGGGAAGCTGCGGTGCATAGACAATTCTCGCGGCCATGATCGGTGGCAGCGCCACGATCACGTGATCACATCGGTATCGAGTACCAGTGGTTCTGACCGTGACCTGGCTGTTCGGTGCCGTGGGACTCTCCTGCGTGTTCCACTCGGATATCTCAAGCACCTCTCGGTCCAGCAGCACCCGGTGACCGAGGGACCCCGCGAGGCGTTGCGCCAGCTGGTGTGTACCACCACGGACGCGGGAATCCTGGGCCCCACCGATGGTGATCATCATGCGGTGCAGGCCGCCTCCGGAGCTCAGGTAGAACAACAGGTGAAGGGCCGAGTACTCGTCTGATTCCGCGGCGAAAATGGACACCAACAACGTGTCCGCGAATCTCCGGGCGACGGGGTCCTGACAGTTGTCGTCCAACCACTGAGCCGCCGTCATCCGGTCCAAACGGGCTGCACCGGGAGAGTCTGCCGGGGACTGCCGGTCAATGGTTGCGGCGGTGGCGTCGATTGTCGCCACCAGTTGTTGGAACGCACGCGCCGACTCACCCGGCAGGCCGAACGTGTCATCGTCGCTTTCGTGACGTCCACCCTCGGCGAAGAGTAGAGACCTGCCTTCATCGTGCACGGTGAAGGTCTCCAACCCCAGCCGTTCGGCTAGTGCGAGCACTTGGTCCTGAGTGGGTCCGACCCATTGGCCGCCAAGTTCGATACTCGTCCCCGAGGTGAAGCGCCCGCCTTCGAGCCGCCCTCCCACTCGGTCCCGGGCCTCCAGAACGATCACGTCCACGCCGCTCTCGACGAGTCGTTCGGCAGCCGTCAGTCCGGCAATGCCGGCTCCTACCACGACCACCTCCGTGGATCTTTCCGGGATATCGTTGCACTTGGCGTTGTTCACTGTTCCTCCTGTTGTTGCGGTGAACCATCCACGGGCTTCTGAAGCGGGGGCGGTGGATCTTCGGTCAGAGTTCCGGGGGTCATGTTCAAACGAGCTTCAATGGGTGCCGAAATACGCTCACGGTACTGTCCCGGGTCTCGGTATCCCACGATGGTGTGCGCGTTGAACCCGTCCAGGAGAGCAATGATCTCCCAGGCGCAGCTGTCCGCACCCGGCACGTCGAAGTCCCCGTCCGACGTCCCCTGTTCCAGGATGGCGGCCACCATGGCCTGCCAACGGTCCATCATGTGGCGCACGGCGTGGGCCGTCTCCGGATGACGGCGGCCCAGGCTCCACCCGTCGAGCCACACCCCGGCGTAGTCTTCTCTTCCCGGGCGGCTCGTCAATCGAATCAGCTCGGACAGTTTGTGCACTGCCCTTGGGTATCGGGCCACCTGCGACGTGACCGTCATGAATTCGGCCTGGAGAAGGTCTTGGTACACGCGCAGCCGCAAGGACTCAATACTCGGCTCGTAGTGCACCACCAGCGCGTGGGTGACCCCTAGCTTGGCGGCGATATTCCGATGCGTCAGGTTTTGCAGGCCGTCGGTCAGGGCCAGTTGTTGTGCTGTGACCGCAATGGCCTCCCGTCGCTTCTCCGGTGACAATCGACGGCGCACGCCGGCGGTTGCCCCGCCTCCTTCTGCGGTTTTCTTGCTCACGGTCGTATCCATTGACAGCCCCCGGTGCCCACTCTAAGCTCTCGAAAAAGTGATATTGACCACATGGTCAATATGCCGCTGTCCCGGTGAGGTGTCAAGGTCACCGGACGTCCGTGCTTTGATCCAGGCCGCAAACGTGCAGGTCCCCCGGACATAGGAGTCTCAGGTCATGCTCATTTCACACCTCAACGAACCCATGAGTGACCACCGCGAAGCGGGTGGGTCGCTACGTCGCTCGATGGGACTGCCCACCCTCGTGTTCTTCGGGCTGTCCTACATGGTTCCGATGACCGTCTTCACGACGTACGGCATAGTCAACGACATCACCGGAGGATTCCTCGCCAGCTCCTATCTCATCACCCTGGCGGCCATGCTCTTTACTGCGTGCAGCTACGCGTTCATGGGGCGCAGAGTTGATTCGGCAGGCTCCGCCTACGCCTACACCCGGGAGGGACTGGGTGGCGGCGTGGGCTTCCTCACCGGATGGGCCGTCATGATCGACTACGTCCTGCTACCGATGCTCAATTACCTCTTGATCGGCCTGTACCTTGCGGAACAGTTCCCAGCCATTCCGGCATGGGCTTTCTCTCTGACGGCCCTGGTTCTCGTCACCGTGCTCAACATCGTGGGAATCCTGGTGGTGAAAAGCGCGAATATGGTACTTGTTCTGCTTCAGGTCATTTTTTTCATGATCTTCTTTGTCTTTGCGGTCCGAGCCTTCGACCCGGCCGCCGGTCCGTTGGACCCTTTTATCCGGTCGGACTTCAATTTGACGGCGGTAGCCGCAGGTGCTGCGGTATTGTGTCTCTCCTTTCTTGGGTTTGATGCGATCTCGACCATGGCCGAAGAGGCTAGAGCGCCCAAACAGTCAATCCCACGGGCGGTTATTCTCACCACGGTCATCGGTGGGGTGTTCTTCGTGGCCGTGTCATGGTTCGCCTACATGGCTCACCCCGCAGTCATCACGGGAGGCGAGGCAGACGTTGCGGCCATTTCAGTACTGGCCCACATCGGCGGAAACCTGCTGACGGCGCTATTCCTGGCCGCCTATGTCACCGGCGCCCTCGGGTCTGCGCTGGCATCGCAAGCCTCGGTCTCAAGGATCCTTTACGCGATGGGCCGTGACCGCGTACTCCCCGAAAAATTGTTCGGTACCATTTCCCGTCGTTTCCGCACGCCCGTCGGTGCGATTCTCGTAGTGGCCCTCATCTCGACATCGGCAGTCTTTGCGGATGTCGATTTCGTCGCCTCCATAGTCAGTTTCGGAGCGCTGACCGCCTTCAGCATGGTGAACCTCAGCGTCATTTCGGTATTCTTGATTCAAGATCGCCGCCGATCAATGGGCGCAATTATCTGTTACGGAGTTATTCCACTGATCGGATTTTTCCTCACCGCATGGCTGTGGACGAGCCTTACAGGCAATACAGTTCTCTTGGGACTGGCATGGATAGCCGTGGGCTTCATTCAATTGATGTGGCATACCCGTATGTTCACGAGGCCGGTTCCGCGCATGCATTTGGAGAACTAGCAATCGGCTGTCGCCGAGAGCACGGCTCCCGAGCACACCAGTTCGAAGCGCGACTGTCCGTTCTGCAGGTCGGCAGCCACCAGGCGCACCCGGATCTCCTGCCCGAACGGTAGATCAACGCCCCTGATGCCTGCTTCCACGGCCGGAGTCCTGATGATGAAGCGACCCCTCTCCCCGGATTCATCCACCTCGACCACGGTGCCCGTGAATTCCTCGCCCACATGCGGGGACAGCATGAACGTCTCCACCATGTTCACGATGCCCCGTTCATAGGCCGATGCCTTGCGGTTGGATGACTCCATTTCCCTGGGCAACTGGGCCAATGCGGTGGCCACCCACTCGGGGACCGGCTCCCCCGCGCACACGGCAAGACAGACTTCACCCGCGTAGCGGTCCACCAGCCGCCGCAGCGGAGCCGTCACATGCGCGTAATGGGTGGCCAGAGCAGCGTGTTGCGCATTGTCCGGCCGTTGCCCGTTGAACGCCAGGTACCCCGCCCCGCGGAACAACAGGGTGCACGAATACAGCATGGCCGCGTGATCCGGGCGCTGCGGGTCCAGGGTGCGCACGAATTCGGTGTAGTCCATCTCGGGAGGCCAATCGATCCGCAGCGCTTTGGCGGTCTCGCGAAGTTTGCGCAACGAGGCGGCGTCGGCGGGCGGTAAGGTCCGCAGCAGACCCACCCCGGCCTCGAGCATGATTTCGGCGGCGGCCATTCCCGTGAGCAGTGAGATCTGTGCGTTCCAACCCTCAACGGGGAGCGCGGAACGGTGCACGATGTGCCATTCCCCGTTGGATGTCTCGACCTCCTGCTCGGGAATTCGCAGGCTCACGCCGCCACGTTCTTGCTCGATGTGTTCGCGCAGCAATCCCACGGTCTTGAGCAGTCGCAGAGGTGCCGAGGCGGTGCCGCTGTCGAGGGCGTCCTGAACCTCTCGGTACGTGAGTTGGGCGCGGCTACGGACCAGGGCTCTCTGGACGGTGCGAGCTGTCTGATGCCCCTTGTTATCCAGGGCAATCCGCCACAGCACGGCGGGCCGGATCTCGTGCTCAAGCAAACTTGCGGCGTCTTCGGAAAGCTCCGGAGGGTGCAGCGGAGTGCGCTTGTGTGGGCCATACAGGGTCTGACCGCGGACGTGGGCTTCCAGGTCGAGGGGGTCCCCGGGGATCACGAACGCGGCGACATCGGCAATGGCGTACCAGACGATGTATCCGGACCCGGATGCCTCGATGAACACCGCTTGATCCAGATCCCGGGAGCCCTCCGGGTCCACGGTCACGAATTCCAGATCGGTACGGTCCAGCTCGGGAAGGCGAGGGTGCTGTGCGGCGTGCAGAGCGGCGCTGTGCACCTCGGCCGGGAAATCCTCGGGAATGTTCAATTCCTCGCGCAGCTTTTCCAAACCCTCGACGAGTGGTTTGGGCACGGCCTGGACCTGGTGGGGACGAATGGGCATGCTGTCTCCTCACGTCAGGGTCCGCGAGCGCGGGCGCATTGGTCTAGATTGTGCCCCACTCGGGGATCAGTTGGGCACCCTTCACGGGCCCCGTGGTTGAAAAAGCGTACCGGTGCTCGCGGCGCAAGCCGTCGACCAGATTGTCCGCATCCTGCGCGGATTTGGCCAAGAAACACACCGTGGGCCCCGATCCGGAGACCCACCCGGCGAGCGCGCCCAGGTCCACGCCGTGGTTGAGCAACGTGGCCAGTTCGGGGAGTAGCTCAATGGCGGGCGGCTGCAGATCATTGCGAACCCACGTGGCCACCCCCGCGGCATCTCCCACGGCGGCCGACTCCACGAGTGTCGGATTCAAGGGGTCCGGAGCGTGGGCGCTTCCCTGGTCCGCGTCGGCCCGGTGCGCACGGTCCCACAGCCGGAATACCGCCGGGGTCGACAGCCCCTGGTCCTGGGGGACGAAGACCAAGTGAAGTTGTTCCCTGGTCTCCACGCTGCGTAGGTCATTGCCCTTACCCCGGCCTTCAGCCAGACCACCGAGGACCATGAAGGGGACATCGGCACCGAGCTCGGACCCGATGTCCATGAGCCGGTCACGACCCAACCGGGGCTGGTCAAGGTGCTTGGCGAGCAACGCGTCCACGGCCACGAGTGCGGCGGCGGCATCCGCAGAACCGCCACCCATGCCACCGGCCACGGGAACGGCCTTGTCGATCCGCAGCTCGATCCCGGGATTGCAGTCGTGAGCCGCGCACACGGCGAGCGCGGCACGCACCGCGAGGTTCGACTCGTCCAGGGGAATGTCCGAAAGCGTCGCCGCACCGGATTGGATCATTTCCGCGTACTCGCTACCGGGCGCCGGGGACACCGACACCACCACGCCGCTGCCGCGCCGGGTCACGTGGGAGTTGATCGAGGCCGTCACGATCTCGTGGACGTCCACGGCGATGAACAGGGTTTCCAGCGGGTGGTATCCGTCGGACCCGGGGTCGCCCACGTGCAGCGCCAGATTCGTCTTGGCGGGGGCCGATGCCGAGGCCCGCAATCCGGCGGGGTTCATTCGTGGTGCTCCGTGGTCGGTTGTGCCTGCGCAATTCGCGCATACGCTTTGACGTCGAGTTTTTCGCCGCGCTCGCCGGGGTCGATACCGGCCGCGCGCAGGATCTTTTCCGCCCGCGGACCGGATCCGGCCCAGCCGCTCAGTGCCGCACGGAGGGTTTTGCGCCGCTGTGCGAAGGCGGCATCGATCACCGCGAAAACGTCCGTGCGCAGCGCCTCATCGGCCGGCGGGTCACGACGTTCGAACCGCACCAGACCGGACGCGATCTTGGGCGCCGGCCAAAACACGTTCTTGCCGATCACACCGGCCTTGGACACTTCCGCGTACCAGTTGGCCTTGACCGACGGCACACCGTACACCCGCGATCCCGGTCCAGCGGCGAGACGATCGGCGACCTCTTCCTGGACCATGACCAAGCCGTGGCGCACGGTGGGGAACGTTTCCAGGATGTGCAGGAGCACCGGCACGGCCACGTTGTACGGCAGGTTGGCCACGAGCGCCGTCGGCGGGGTGGCGCCGGGCAGGTCGGTGACGCGAGCGGCGTCGTGCAGCACCACGTTCAAACGCGACGCCGCCTCGGGATAAAAACGCTCGACCGTTTCCGGGAGCTGCGCCGCGAGCGGTGGGTCGATCTCCACCGCCGTCACCGCCGACGACGCCGCCAGCAGACCCAGCGTTAACGACCCCAGGCCGGGCCCCACCTCCAGGACATGATCGTTCGAGGTGAGATGCGCCGTGGCCACGATCCGCCGAATCGTGTTGGGGTCGATCACGAAGTTCTGGCCGAGCGTCTTGGTGGGGCGAATGCCCGCTCGCTCGGCCAGTTCTCGAATTTCTGCGGGGCCCAGGAGCGGGCCGTCAGGGCTCTGGTCGGTCACCGGTTCATCCTACGTTGCTCGGGCGGTGTGCTTCGCGGAGAGGGGTGCCGCGGGTGGGGGCCGAGATTTCGGGCAGAGGGTGGCAGGATGGCCGCGGTCGTAAACATATGGGGAAGAGTTACGTGGCCGTAGCCGCGGTTTTCCACGAACCTCGACCTCGCATGTCAGCGGCCACGGAATATCGCGGAGCTCTGGCCCCGGATGTCACACTCGTCCGCCTGGGGCCCTAGAACTGTCCGTACACCCTCTCGGAGTTGGCCCAGATCTGCCGGCACAACTCCTCGAGATCCGTGGAGAGAATCTCCGCCATCCCGCGCACCGTGTAATTGACCATGTACGGGGCGTTGGGTCGGCCCCGGAACGGGTGCGGGGTGAGGAACGGGGCATCCGTCTCGGTGAGGATGAGTGATCGGTCCGCCTCGAGCAATGCGGCCTTCAAGGGCTTGGCGTTCTTGAACGTGACGGTCCCCGCGAAGGACATGTACCAGCCGTTCTCATTGCACACGCGCGCCAGTCCGGGATCACCGGAGAAGCAGTGGAACACCGTGCGTGGCGGCGCCCCGACCTCGCGCAGCACGCGGACCACGTCTGCGTGGGCTTCACGGTCGTGGATCTGCAGGGCCAGGTCGTACTTCTTGGCGAACTCGATGTGCGCACGGAAGGACTCCTCCTGTGCCGCGTACCCGGAGTCGGGCGTGTGCACGCGATCCAGACCGCTCTCGCCAACGCACCGCACCCGATCCTCGGCGGCCAGCTCATCGATCTGCGCCAAAGCCTCTGCCAAGGAACCGGAAGCAGCCAAGGACGGTGCTTCGTTCGGGTGCAACGCCACCGCAGCCAGCACACCCGGCACGGACTGAGCCGCGGACACGGCGAACCGTGAGGATTCCACATCGCAGCCGGCTTGCACGAGTCCGAGCACCGATGCGGAGCGCGCCGCATCCATGGCATCCATCACCGACACCTGAACCAGCCCGTCCGACATGTCCAGGTGGGTGTGGTTGTCCACGACCGGGTGCGGCAGCGGTTCGGGCAGTGCGGGGAACTCCACGTTGCGGCGTCGACCGTCGCGATCGGTGAGGGCACGGCGTTCGGTGCCTTCACCGCTCTCCACCGAATCCGGCAGCCGATACCACTCGGCGGAATAGGCCGCGGGAGGGGTTCCGGGTTGGGGCTGGGGGCGTTGGTGGGTGTCCCACAACGTGGTGGCAATAGGCGTTTCGATCACCCGCCCACGATACGACGCGCCACCCGGCCGAAGCATCCCCGCTCAACATGACCGACAGACAGTGACAATGCGAGAGAATATGAACCAATTACATAGACACAGCACTTTCTCACGAGACGAGGAACCATGGAGCAGTTCTCCACGCACACCCGAGCCATCCTGGACCGCATGAACTCGGTGATCGACGGCAAGCCCACCGAGACCCGCACCGCGCTCACGGTCCTGCTGGCCGGAGGTCATTTGCTCGTGGAGGATGTTCCCGGTGTCGGCAAGACCATGTTGGCCCGCACGCTGGCCGGTGCGATCGGTGGCACGGTGAGCCGCATCCAGTTCACCCCGGACCTGCTGCCCACCGACATCACCGGTGTCTCCGTCTACGACCAGGTGCGCCGCGAATTCGAGTTCAAGCCCGGGCCCGTGTTCGCGAACCTGGTGATCGGCGACGAGATCAACCGCGCTTCGGCCAAGACCCAGTCCGCTCTCTTGGAGGCCATGGCCGAATCCCAGGTCACCGCGGATGGCACCACCTACCAGCTGGCCACACCGTTCATGGTGGTGGCCACGCAGAACCCGGTCGAGATGGACGGCACCTTCCCGCTCCCCGAGGCTCAGCGTGATCGTTTCACCGCGCGGATTTCCATGGGTTACCCGGACGCTGACGCCGAGGTGCACATGCTGGCCGGCCACGGCTCCGGTTCACCGCTCAAGGACCTGCAGCCGGTGGTGGACATCCACCAGGCCACGCAACTGGTCGACCACGTGCGCTCGTTGCACGTGTCCACGGCCGTGCGCCGCTACATCGTGTCCCTGTGCCAGGCCACCCGCACCCACCCCCACCTGCGCCTGGGCGCCAGCCCCCGCGCCGCACTGCAAATGCAGGCCGCAGCACGCGCCGAGGCCGCCCTGGCCGGACGCAACCATGTACTCCCGGACGACGTCAAGGCCATTGCCGTACCCGTACTCGCCCACCGGTTATTGCTCGAGCGCCGCTCCGGCACCGACAGCGCCCAGGACGTGGTGCGCGCCATTCTCGATGACGTGCGCGTCCCCACCGAGGACGGCGCCGGATCCCGATGAGCAATACCGCCTCCACTGCCGAGGCGCGGGTTGATTCCCGCGCCAAGTTCACGGTGCGCGGCTGGTGTTTCCTGGTCGCGGCCGTCGTGTGCCTGGCCGCCGCCACGTGGCTGGGCCGTAAGGACGTGCTGGCGCTGTCCCTGTTCCTGGGCATGCTCCCGTTGTTTTCATCGCTGGCGATGTGGTTGATCAAACCTCGCGTGCTGCTCAAACGTTCCGTGGATCCGGCGCTGGTCACGGTCGGGGACGCCGCCTCGGTCGCGTTACGCGTGCGACGTCGTTCGCAGTTCGGTTCCCGACGCCGCGCGGACTCCTCGGACTCGACCGTTCACGATCGCGCCGCGGTCGAGGTCCATGAAACGGTGGACCCCCAACTGGGCGAGGACCGGGACTTCTCCGTCCCCGTGTCAGGCGTGCCCGTGGCGTACACGGTGCGCCCGCGGCGTCGTGGAATGTATGAACTGGGCCCGGCGACCGTGCGGGTCCAGGACCCGTTCGGCGTGGTGACCGAGCTGTTGGACGTGGCCGAGCGCACCACCCTGCAGGTCGCCCCGGACACCGAGGACCTCACCGAGCTGGGTGCCTCGCGGGTCCGTGAAACCGGCGGTGATCCCTCGCGGCGGGCCATGCCCCAACCCGGTCCGGACAACGTGACCACCCGCGAATACCGTCACGGTGACCCGATGCGACGGGTGCACTGGGCGGCGTCGGCAAAGCACGGCGAGCTCATGGTGCGCCAGGAGGACCCGCGCAGCACGCGCAAGGCCGTCCTCGTCCTGGACATGAGCCAGGAGCACTGGCCCGGCGGGCGCGTGTGGGCGGGCATCCTGGCGTCCACCGAGGAGTTCGAATGGGGCGTGCGCGCCACGGCGTCCATCCTGGATCACCTGACCCGCCGCGAAACCGTGGTCTTCGCCCTGGATGACCAGGGTCAAGCGCTGCCGCGCGGTGACACGGCGAGCACCGATCAGCGCGACACGTCCGTCACGGACAACACGGCCCTTGAAGTGGTGCACGGATTGGCGCAGGCGGCCCTGGTGTCCCGCCCCGAACCTGACACCGCGACCGATCCGCTGGCCACCCGCTTCGACCGCGAAGCGTTGACCCACCCGCTGCTGCTCATCACGGGCAAGCTCTCCGCCGAGGCCGCCCGCCGCTACGTGAGCGCGGCGAAAGGCAACGTTGCCGGTTCGGTGATCATGGTGCTCGACCCGCCCCTGGCCCGCCCCGAGAGCGCGGACATTCTGGAAACCTCCGGCTGGTCCGTGGTGCTCGTGACGCGCTGGACGGACATCGACGCCGCGTGGACCTCCGTTTTGGACGGCGCCACGCTCCTGGATCCGCCGCCCGCGCCGCCCGGGGTCGAATACCTGAACATGGACCACGTGATGGGACACTTCCGATCGAGGACGACCGCATGAGCCATACCGCCGCACCGGCCACCCCGTGGGGCAGTCCGGGACCCGCTGGGCGGGCCGAGTCCCCGGAGTCCACGCCGGCAGCGCCCGGTAATTCACGGCCTCCCGAGCCACCGCGACACCAGCGTGCTCCGCGCATGGCCGTCCTCCCGTTGCACGCGTTGCTGTTGGCAAGCGTCGCCCTGGGCTGCGTGGGTATGGCCGGGGCGCTCGCCGGTTTCTGGTGGGTGCTGCCCGTGGCGGTCACCGTGGTGATCGTTGTGCTGGTCACCGCGGCCGCGCGGTGGCTGCGCTTACCTTCTGCGCTGGTGACCGTTCTGGGACTAGCTGCTCTCATCCTGGCGCTGACCGTGGTGCACGTGAGTGATCATGCGCTGCTGGGGTTCATTCCGACTCCGGGCACCTTGGACGCAGTGGGCTCGCTGTGGACTGAGTCCGGCTCGTTCGTGGCCCGGCAGTCCGCGCCCTACGGGCACAGTGCCGGTTTGGCCCTGGTGCTGAGCGCCCTGGTGGGCTTGGTGACCGTGTTCATGGAGACCGCTCTGCTGGGCCTGCGCATGGCCGGTCTGGCGTGCGTGGGCATCCTGGCGTTGCTCGTGGTGCCCGCCCTGACCTTGCCGGGCAGTGTATCGATCTGGGGTCTGGGCGCCGCGATCCTCGCCGCGCTGGCGCTGCTCGCCGGATCGCGAGTATGGGGTGCCACCCGTCTGCAGCATATTGCGCCGACCCCCGGCGGTCTGCCTCGCGCGCTCCTGGTGATCGCCGGGGTCCTGGCCGTGAGCCTTCTCGTTCCCACGGTCATGCCCGGGTTTTTCAGCGGTGCCTTCCCGCAGGGCAGTTCCTTCAATTCCGAGCGCGCCGCCGGTGTGGGCCCGTTGCGCGCGGTGGGTCAGGATCTGCGAGAGAGCGAACGGGTTCAGCGCTTCAGCTACACCACCTCCGATGGGCAGCCCAAGTACATGCGGCTCATGAGCCTGTCCGACTTCTCCCAGCCCGAATTCTTCCCGCAGACGGACAACCTGGAAGAGGGCCTGGACGGTCTCGCTGATCCGGAGACCAATCCGGTCTCCCGGGAGAACCCCGTGACCACCAAGGTCACGTTCGAGGACTACAACGAGCACTGGCTGCCTGCCCCGTACGCACCCACGGAGTTCACGGGTATCGGTGACGAGGGCTGGTCATGGAACCCCCGCGACCTCTCGGTCTTCAGCGCGGGCTCGGAGATGTCCGGGGGTACGTTCACCGTGACGTCCTCAGCTCCGCGGGCCACGCCGGACGCAATGCGTTCGGCGGCGCCGTCGGACACGAACGGCGACCTGGCCGACTACCTGAGGGTTCCCGACGAAACGCCCGAGTCGATCAGCAGCGCCGCCCGCCAGCTCACGGAGGGCGCAGGTAATGACTACGACCGCGCGTTGGCGCTGCAGAACGGCCTGCGGCACAACTTCCAGTACGACGTGAACGCCCCGCTCGCCCAGGGCTACGACGCCGGCGGTATGGACAGCATGGGGCAGTTCATGGAGACTCACACGGGCTACGCCGGGCATTTCGCGCCCGCAATGGCATTGATGGCCCGCGAGGTCGGTATCCCCTCCCGCGTGGCGGTCGGTTATCTGCCCACGGCCCCGGTCTCCGATTCGCGGGGCGGGGAACTTTTCCAGGTGGGCACCGGTGACGCCCACGCGTGGCCCGAACTCTACTTCGAGGGTGTCGGGTGGGTACGTTTCGAACCCACGCCCGGCATTCCCACCACTCCGGAGTACGCACCCGAATCCGGCAACGAACCCGGTCAGGACGCCTCCGGTCAACCAGATCAGACACCCGGCCAAGAACCATCGCAGCCGCAGGAGCCGACCTCGGGGCCCACGGACGAGCAAAGCCAGCCGCCGGCCCCTGAGACGCCCGAACAGGCACAGGAGGAATCCGGTACCGCGTTCATGATTCCGCTCTGGGTGCTGGTGCTCGGCGGCGTCCTGCTGCTTCTCGTGCTCCTGGCCGCCGTGCCGCGCTTGATACGCGGACACCGCCGCCGGGCCCGGTTGGCGGACATGGCCGACGCCTCACTGTCTCCCCGGGAGCGGGCGAACGCCGCGTGGGGCGAGTTGGAGGACCTGTCCGTGGATCACGGCGGATCCCCCAAGGCGTCGGACACCCCGCGCGTGCGGGCCCGGCACATGGCGGCGGGGATCCCGGCGGCGTCGGAGGCGGTGGATCGGATCGTCTCCGATGTGGAACACGCGAGCTACGCCGCCCCGGACGCCTCGTGGAAGCCGTCAGCGTCCGCCGCGGATCTGGGTACTGTGCGCGATGAACTCATGCGTCGCGCCGACCGAGGCCAGAAGTTTCGCGCCACCTGGTGGCCGGCGTCGATTTTCCGGCGCTGACTGCGGATCTGGGCCTCGGACGTCACCGCTGACCGCGGGCGGTGATCACGGCGTCGTAGAGCTGGCGGGTGCTGACGCCGGCGTCCGTGGCGATCTGGCGGGCGGCGGCCTTGAGTTTGATGTCGCTGGTGGCCACGAGCTTCTCGACGTCGCCCACGAGGTCCTCGGGTTCGGGGGCCTCCACGGGTGCGGCACCGTGGACGACCACCGCGATCTCTCCGCGCACCTGGTTGTTCTGCGCCCACTCCGTAAGACCGGCGAGGTCATCGCGGAGGACTTCCTCGTGGAGTTTGGTCAGTTCGCGACACACCACCGCCTGACGGTCGCCGCCCAGAGCATCCCGCAGCGCCTCCAGCATCACGGCCAGGCGATGCGGTGATTCGTAGAAGACCATGGTGCGGCGCTCTTCGGCCAGGGTCTTGAGATGAGTGGCCCGCTCCCCCGCCTTGCGCGGCAGGAACCCCTCGAAGGTGAATCGGTCGGTGGGCAGCCCGGACACCGCGAGCGCTGCCAACACGGCAGAAGGTCCGGGGATCACGGACACCCGCAACCCCTCCCGCGCCGCAGCACGCGTGAGCGGGAAGCCCGGATCCGAGACGGTGGGCATCCCGGCGTCGGAGAGCACGGCCACCACGTTGCCGGCACGAACCAGATCCAGGATCTCGGCGACCCGTTCGTTCTCGTTGTGCTCGTGGTGGGTCATGACGCGGCCGGTGAAGTGCACGTCAAGCCCAGCAGCCAGCCGGTGGAGCGTCCGAGTGTCCTCCACGGCCAGCACATCTGCGGTTCGCAGAATCTCCAGCAAGCGGGGGGACGCGTCCGAGAGGTTACCGATGGGCGTGCCCACGACCATGACGGCTCCGCCCACGGGCCGCTCCGAAGGAGTCGGGGGAGTTTCCTGAGGCGTTGATTCTTGCGAGCTCACACACAGTACTCTACGAACCCTGTCCAATCAGCGGCTGGGAACCGCCGTAAACTGCGCCATGAACAGGGGTCGTTCAGAAAGCACCCCCTACGATGAGTGAGTGCATCTGACTGCTCTTCAGCCGGTGACCCGCGGCCCCGCCACAGACCTTCGTGGTCTCTTGCTGCCCGCAATCACCCGGTTGCCCCGGTTGTGGTGGGTCCCGCTGCTCCTCGTGACCGTGCTGGGCGGGGTGCTGCGGTTCGTCAATCTCTCCTGGCCCCATGCGGTGGTCTTCGACGAAACGTACTACCTCAAGGATTCCTATTCGCTCCTGCTCAACGGCACGGAGCAGCAGTGGCCCTCCGACGCGGATGAAGCCTTCGCCGCCGGCACACCGCCCACCACCCTGGATGAACCCTCGTTCGTGGTGCACCCCCCGGTGGGCAAGTGGCTGATCGCCAGCGGCCTGTGGTTGTTCGGTGCGGACGATCCCTTCGGTTGGCGCTTTTCCGCAGCACTCTTCGGCACTCTTTCGATCGCCGTGATCTTCGCCGCGGCGTGGCTTCTGTTCCGCTCGATCACCCTGGCAACCGCCGCCGGCCTGCTCATGACTCTGGACGGCCTCCACCTGGTCGAATCACGCCTGGCTCTGCTGGACATCTTCCTGATGTTCTTCGTGCTCCTTGCCTTCGTGTTCCTCCTGCTCGACCGCGACGACGGGCGACGCCGCCTGGTCGCCCGGTTCTCGCCTCACGGCATGGGTCCGTGGCTGGGGATTCGATGGTGGCGGATTGCGGCCGGGGTGGCCTGCGGGTTGGCCGTGGGCGTCAAGTGGAACGCCCTGTTCTTGGTGGCCGCCCTGGGAATCCTCACGGTGCTGTGGGACATGAACGCACGCCGGATCGCCGGAGTGAAGCAATGGTTCTGGGGGGCGGTGGTCAAGGACGGGCTCCCCGCCTTCGTGGCCATGATCGGCACCGGGCTGGTCGTCTACGTGATCACGTGGACCGGCTGGCTCACCACCGCGAACGGCTATGACCGCCAGTGGGCGGAACAGAACCCGGGTGAAGGCCTCCAATGGCTGCCTCCGGCGCTGCGCTCCCTGTGGGAGTACCACGTAGCCGCCTATACCTTCCATGCGGGGTTGGACAGCGAGCACACCTACATGGCTGGCCCGGCGCTGTGGCCGATCCTCGCGCGACCCACCTCGTACTTCTACGAATCCCCCGAGCGCGGTGTTGACGGGTGCACCGTGGACTCGTGTTCCCAGGCGATCCTGAACCTGGGCAACCCCGCCATTTGGTGGGTGGGTATTGCCGCGGTCGTGTTTGCCCTGGTGTTGTGGCTCGTAAAACGGGATTGGCGCCTGGGCGGCTTGCTCGGAATGTACGCGGCCGGATATCTTCCGTGGTTCTTGTACCCCGAGCGCACCATGTTCTACTTCTACGCCCTGGCGTTCTTCCCGTTCATGGTGTTGCTCATCATGGGTGTTCTGGGGGTTTTGACCGGGCGGCTTGCTGTCGCTGGGTTCGGAGACACCGCGGGGACACCCGCCGCTCGGAATCGGTTCATCTCACGCGTGTGGGCGCGCCGCTGGACCACTGTGGGGCTCGTCTTCATGAGTCTGGTGGTCGTGTGCGCCGTCTTCTTCTGGCCAGTGTGGACCGGGCGAACCATCCCCTACGACCACTGGCACTGGCGCATGTGGTTCGATTCCTGGATCTAGGCCTGCGGTTCACAGCTACCCGGTTCGGGTCGGTTTCAGACGGCGCGGCGGCGAGATAAAGCGCTCTGTGTGGACCATGTTCCGGATCGGGCGCATCGTGATCTCCCGGCGCCATTTCATGTTCCGTTGGGACCCCGTCCTACATCTGGTGGGGCGTTAGGGCCCTCCAGGGGCGCTCGGAGGGTTCTACCCAAACATGAGATGTCCCCGTTGGTTCGAACAGCGCCCAGAACGGAGCCCTACCCCTAAGGCCGGCCATTGGCCACAGACCGCACGGGTCGATCAACTGACGCGCAGGACTACGCCCAGGGCGCGGAACGGCCTCCGGTTTCGGGGTTCTGAGCGCTCTTCACGGACTTCACACCGGCGCCGCCGGGCTCGCCATCGGCATCCCGAACAACGGCGGCACGCTCACCGCGAGACGCCGAGCGCATGCGCGGACGCGTGATCAACATGGTCACGAACGCCCCGATCACGGCCACCAGGGCCACGGCGATCGCCGCGTCCATCCAGAACTGGGTGGGGTACAAGCGGATCAGGGTGTCGCTGATTCGGAAGGTCCAGGTGCCGGCGTCGAAGAACAGGGAGTGGAACAACGCGAAGAACCTCTCCCAGGCCAGCACTGCGATCACCAGGAGAACCACCAGCAGGGCAATGGTTAGCCACGCACCGAAGAACAATGCGCCGGATGCGGCGCCGGGGGCCCGGCGGTGCAGGTAGAGGACGCTGAGCACGCTCAGCACCAGCAGGATCACGGCCACCAGGAAGCCCCACTGGATCACGTGCTGCACGTCGGTCATGTGGGAGACCTCTTGGCCCTGGAACAGTGCGGCGCCGTCATCGTCGACCAGCCCACCCAGGTAGCGGGGTGGGGCGAAATTCATGATGTAATCCAGCCCGTAGGAGCCGTAAGTCATGCGCTGTTCGGTACTCATTCCCCAGTAATCAGCGGGGAAACCCGGGCGATGGTACTCGATCCACAGGAACAAGGGGGTGGCAACAAGCCGCACCCCCAGGGCGATCAGGAGGATCGGGAACGTCAACGCCAGAAAGACCTGCTGGATGCGAGGAAACTTTGCCTCGCGGGGGCGTTCGACCGCCGTGGTGGAAGAGCTCACCGGGGATATCACCAGTTTCCGTGCCAGTTTTCGTCGGAGTACTTGTCAAAGGGAATGTTCCAGTCGCCGTACCCGTCGTCGGGGTCGGCCTGGGGGTAGTTCGTGTTGACCACTTCCACCATGTCACCCGGGCGGAACGTGTCAAAAATGTACTTGGCGCCTTCCGGCGGCATCCCCACGCAACCGTGGGAGACATTTGCATAGCCCAGCACCGGGATGGCGGATGGAAGCGCCTGGTGGATGAACTCGCCGCTCCACGTCAGGCGGGCCACGTTGGAGGCGTTGAAGGGCTCGTAATAATGCGGGTCACCGGGTGAGAGGTTCAGAGACGATGCCTTGAACTCGTAGGACTCGGCCTGTTCAATGATGACCTTCTTGCCCGTGGTGGACGGCCAATCCGGGTTGCCCAGGGTCACGGGCCACTCACCGGTCTTCTTGCCGTTCTCGTAAGCCACCAGGGTTTTGGTGTCGTTGTCCACGTACGCGCGATGCTCGGGACCCGTGGTGAAGTTCACGGTCTGGTTCTCGTTGCCGATCATCCCATTGCCCACATCCTTGCCGAGCAACTCGATGGCCACCTTGATCTTCGAATCGGGTGCCCACGGCTCGGCGGGCCGATAACGCAGCTTGGTGTCCGAGTACCAGCGGAACGCGCCGTCCTGGTCCCCTCCGCCGGTGACGGACACGGCCTGTTCAATCTCGTCCTTGTTCTGGATCGGCTCGGAGAACTCGAATTCGACGATCTGCCATACTCCGTAGGTGCCGCCGTCCTTCACATTCATGCTGACGTCCATTTCATGGGCGGCGTCAACCGTGGAGAACGCGGAGGTGCCCTCGGACGTGCGACCGTTGTTGTCAGCGGTGTACGTCACGGTGTAGGCGGCATTGAATTCGAGGGGCTCGTTGGAGGTCCATGTGGATTCGTCCTCGGACATGTCCCCGGAAGCCTCCGCTCCGTCGTCGGAAACCACCGAGACGTTCGTGAGGCGACCCTGATCGGTCGTCACCGTCACCGGGTCCACGGGGTTGACCATCGTGGCATCCGCGGCCGGGGCCACGCTCACGGCGGGCTCGGTGGCGGCCGCATCAGAACCAGCCGCGCCGGAGACACCGCCCGACGCTTGGCCGTCCCCGGAAACGGCGCTCGTCCCGCACGCGGCCAGGGCCAGCACGCTGAACCCCGCCAATCCTGTGAGGGCGCGCGAACGCCAGGTACGTTTACGGGTGGGCTGGGGGGCCATGGGGAACCTCACTTCGCGTGGCTGGATCTCCCCCAGACTGCCCGCTTACCGGCCCAACAACAAGTTGACCTTTGCTGTCCTACGGGCGGCGCAAATGCGGGCGGCGCAGGCTCGGAGGCATGGGTGCGGACGTGAAATCGGGTGCGGCTTGGGGCGTTGTCTCGGAGTCGTCCGCCGTGCGATCGTTGCCCGGGGTTTCCACGGGCGTGCGATTGAATGAAACGTCTCGCAACAATCGCCCGGGGGCGCGCATTCCGGGTCGCTGCGGGGACGGCGAACGACGCCGCGCCGCTGGCTGCTCGTCGTCGCGCACGGCCTCGACCACCGCGCCCAAATCATCGCGGTTCCACCCGTCCGGTGACTCCAGGCGCACCACACGCCAGCCCCGCGGGGCGGTCATGCGGTCCGCGTGGAACGCACACAGATCGTAGGCGTGGGGTTCGGAACGCGCGGACAGTGCACCGATCACGGCGGTGGAATCGGAGTAAACATAGGTCAGGGTGCACATGGCCGCACGAGAACAGGTCTGGCGGCTGCAGGTGCGCTGTGGGAGTTCGTCGCTCATGCCCTTACTCAGCGTCCCCGGCGGCGCAGCCTGCGGCGTTCGCGTTCGGACAGCCCGCCCCAGATTCCGAACTTCTCGTCGTTGGACATCGCGTAGTCCAGGCATTCACCGCTCACGGGGCAGGCCTCGCAGACGCGCTTTGCATCGCGGGTGGAGCCGCCCTTTTCGGGGAAGAACGCTTCGGGATCGGTCTGCGCGCAGAGGGCATCCGTTTGCCAGGCGAGTTCGCCTTCGGCATCGCCCTCGCTCACGGAGTACAGGCCGGCGACGGCCTGCCACACGGAGGCGTCCACGCTCTGCGGGTCGTGGACGTCCACGTCGCTGAGATTCTGCGGAACCTGCGGCTGCGCGGGGGGCTGCGCCACAGACTCGGACTGGTCGCTCGTGCGACGATCGGATCGCAACATCACGTCACCGGCGGATTCGGGATGAGCGGCCAGGAAGGCGCTCGCGAGATCATCCAGGGTGGTGACTTCCGTGGCGGATCCGCCGCGTGCCTGATCCACGGGATCAACGAACCAATCCGCGGGGATCACCTCGTGAGCGGCTCCACGGCCCTGCTCGGAGGTGTCCTCTCGATCGTTGAAGTGGCGGCGTGCGGCCTCTCCCATGTCAGTCCTTCCGTCCGAAGCAAAAGCTGTGTGGTGCCCGTGACCTGCCCATTTGGGCCACAGGGAACTAACCGCTCCAGGCGAGGGGCTGGTCCGTTCGGCCCGAAGCGGACTTCCTAATTACACGCGTGTAAGTCCCACAGAGTCAAGCTGGCGTCGGATGACTTGCAGATCTGACCGGCGTGCCGTCAGTGTGGTCCAAGGACCATCACTTACCCTAAGGAGTTTTCGCGTGAGACGCACACCGGCCACTTTCGCCCAGGCCTTGGAACACGTTTCCGAACGCCCCACCCCCGCCCTCATCTGGCGGGACGGGTCCGAGCGTGTGGAGCTCTCCGGTCGCGTGCTGGTGAACTGGGTCGAGAAATCCGCGAGTCTGTTGGTCGACGAGCTGGATGTGGAATCCGGCCAGCTGATCACCGTGTCCGCGCAACCGCATTGGCGCCTGGTGGTGCTCACTCTCGCCGCGCTGCGGGTGGGCGCCGCGGTGCGGGTCACCGGCGAGTCCGCCGACGACGCCGCCGTCCACGCCGAACTCGAGGCTCACCTCGATGTCGATGTTCCCGCCGAGCACGTCCTGGCCGTAGCTTCCCCCGCCCTCGCCTTTGCGTGCGAGCAACCGGTGCCGGATCCGGCCATCGACTTCTGCGCCGAGGTCCGCTCCTTCCCGGACGCGTACATGGGAATGGAAGAGCCCCGGGACGCGGACGACGCCTTGCCGGAGGCGGGAATCACGCACGGAGAGCTACTTGCGGAAGCCGAACGAGCGGCGTCGGCGATCGAGGACCACACCGTGTATTTACCGCTGAGCCACGGCTGGAACGAGCGGGCGCTGCTGCTCACACTGGGAATGCTGCTGCGCGACGGTGCCGTCCTGGTGGCCGCGAACGAGGCGGACGTTACGCAGGATGTCCTGGACCAGGAGAAGGCCGTGCGCCTCACCGACGGGTAGGCAGGCCGGGTCCTAGATCTGGCGGGGTGGGGCGTCCGAATCCGTGCGGGGCGTCTCGTCCTTGCGCTGCACGACCGGGATCTGGCCGGTGATGAACGCGAACTCCTCTTCCCGGCTGCCCGCGAAATCCGGATCCTCGTCGAGCTCTTGGCGGAACACCCAGAATCGGTAGGCGAAGTACCGGAAAACCGTGCCCAGGATGGTGCCGATGATCGTGCCGGAAATGAAGGACGCCGTGGCCGACTGCAGGCCCAGAACGTAGTAGCTGAAGAAGATGCACCCGAGCTCGATGGCCAGACCGATGCCATTGGCCACCAGGAACTGGGTGAGTTCGCGGCGCTTGTTCTCCTGTCGCTTCTCACGGAACGTCCACAGTCGGTTGGCGACCCACGAGAACAGGATGGCTACCACCGTGGCCACGAACTTGGCTTTGATGTGGCTGTTCTCGAACCACGGGGTGTGCATCAAAATCCACACGATGACAACGTTGATGACGAAGGCCAGCGCGCCCACCACGCCGAACTTCATGAGCTCTTTGACGAACAGGTGCCACAACGCATCGGCGCGTTCCATGATGCTATTCACGTAGGGTTCTCGGTTTCCGTAGCTCGGGGAAGTCACGTGCGCACTGGTTCCTGCACGCTCATGGGTGATCCGCAGCTGCACGTGATCGACCCGCATATTGAGGTGCAGCCTACTCCTAAATAGCTGGGGGCTCCCTGTGGCGATACGCTGGGGGCGTGAGTTTCCCCATTACAGGTCCTGTCATTGGTGTTGTCGGAGGCGGCCAGCTGGCCCGCATGATGGCACCCGCCGCTACCGAGCTGGGCGTCGAATTGCGCGTCCTGGCGGAAGGCCCGGATGTTTCTGCCGTGGCCGCCGTCCGCACCACCCCCGTGGGGGACTACACGGATGTGGACACCCTGCGGCGGTTCGCTTCCGAGGTGGACGTGGTCACGTTCGATCACGAACACGTGCCCACCGAGCACCTGCGTGCCCTCCAGGAATCGGGGGTCTCGGTCCAGCCGGGTCCCGAGGCTCTCGTGCACGCGCAGGACAAGTTGGTCATGCGCAAGGCCGTGGAGAAGCTGGGTCTGCCCAATCCCCGGTGGGCCCAGGTGCGCTCCGCGGACGAGCTGCTGGCCTTCGGCGAGACCGCGGGTTGGCCCCTGATCCTCAAGACGCCGCGCGGCGGTTACGACGGCAAGGGTGTGCTCAAGGTGGATGACGCCCAGGCCGTTGACCAGGACCCCGTTCCGGCGTGGTTCGCCCAGTCCTCGGAGGACGGGCTGCTGGCCGAGGAGGTTGTCCCGTTCACGCGTGAGCTGTCCGCCCTGGTGGCCCGCACGCCCTCCGGTGAGACCAAAGCGTGGCCCGTGGTGGAATCCGTGCAGGTCAACGGTGTGTGCGATGAAGTGATCGCCCCGGCCCCGGGGCTGGATCCGGAGGTGGCCGCGGCGGCGTCGGAAGTCGCGATCATGCTGGCCCAGGAACTGGGCGTCACCGGTGTGATGGCGGCCGAACTGTTTGAAACTCCCGGCCACGGCGCCGGTTTTGCCGTGAACGAGCTGGCCATGCGCCCGCACAACTCCGGGCACTGGACCATGGACGGCTCCGTGACCAGTCAGTTCGAGCAGCATCTGCGCGCCGTTCTGGACTGGCCGCTGGGCGCCACAGAACTCACTGCGGACGTCGCGGTGATGAAAAATTTCCTGGGCGGGGACAACCAGGATCTGTTCGCCGCGTATCCCGCCGCGATGTCCGCCGAGCCGCGCGCCAAGATCCACAATTACGGCAAGTCCGTGCGTCCTGGTCGCAAGATCGGGCACGTGAACGTGGTGGGATCCGCGGATGAGACGGCCGAGTTGCGCCGCATCGCCACGCGTGCCGCCAGCTTCATTCGCGACGGCGAGGATCGCCTGACGGAACCCACACACATCCGGTCCGAGGGCAAGGCACACCCCACGTGGGGCGCCACTCCCCTGTCCCAGAAGCAGGCCCCGGTGGTGGGGTTGGTCATGGGCTCGGACTCGGACTGGTCGACCATGCGCCTGGCCGCGGAAGCGCTCGAGGAGCTCGGTATCGCGTACGAGGCGGATGTGGTCTCCGCTCATCGCATGCCGCACGAGATGCTCGACTACGGAGAGACGGCCCACGAACGCGGTTTGCGCGTGATCATTGCCGGTGCCGGCGGCGCGGCGCACCTTCCGGGCATGTTGGCCTCGGTCACCCCGCTGCCGGTGATCGGCGTGCCGGTCCAGCTCAAGACCTTGGACGGCATGGACTCGTTGCTGTCCATCGTGCAGATGCCCGCGGGAGTTCCAGTGGCCACCGTGTCGATCGGTGGGGCACGCAATGCCGGGTTGTTGGCCGCCCGCGTGCTTGCCTCGGCCACGGACACCTCCGCCGCGCACCTGCGCGCCAACCTGCAGAACTTCGCCCGGGAGTTGTCCGAAACAGCGCACCGGAAAGGCCAAGCGCTGCGGGACACGGTGCTGAGAGGCGCCACCTCCCAGAATTAATCGGGCGGTGACCGGCCGATGTACGGCCGGGACTCAGCCAGAAGCGGCACAATAACCTCAGTGTGTCGTGTCTCGCGTCAGCGTGATTGCCCAAGTCACCCGCGTGAGCCGGCCGCAACACCGCCTTCCCCAGCAGCACGGAGTTGCACGTGAACGGATCATCCCCCAGCGATGTCGGGGGTACCCCCTACCCGCCGTCGGCCCAGACCCCCTACGCGGCTGAAAGCGCCGCGGAAGATACCTTCCACGGTGCTTCGGCAGCCCGCGATCCGGGCAGTGGGCCCCGTAAAAAGCGCTCCAACGTGGCCGATCCGTTGCTCAACCCCAAATTCGCTGCCCCGGCCGACCGCACCAAACGTGCGTGGTGGCTGTTGGGCGCCACCGCACTTGTTCCGGGTTCGGCCCAGCTGGTGGCGGGCCGCAAGGGTTTGGGGCGGCTGGCCCTGCGTGTGACCGTGACCGTGTGGGCGCTGATTTTGTTCGCCGCCGTGCTGTGGCTCGTGTGGAAAACCGCGCTGATCTGGTTGCTCACCAACTCGATCACGTCGTGGATCCTGATGTTCGGCCTGCTGGCCCTGGCGCTGGGCTGGGTGTTTTTGTGGTTCGACACGCTGCGCCTGATCAGACCCGGCCTGCTCACCGACAAGGTGCGCCGAGCCGTGGTGATCGTGACCGTGCTGGCCATGATCGTCACCGGCGGCGGCTTGGCCTACGCCGCGCACCTGGTGTCCGTGACGCGAGGTGCCGTGTCCAACATCTTTGCCGGTGGTCTGCCGTTCGCCCCCGACAACGGGCGCTACAACATCCTGCTCATGGGCGGTGACGCCGGGGAGGACCGCGAGGGCCGCCGCCCGGACTCCATGACCGTGCTCAGCGTGGACGCGGACTCCGGCCGCACCGTGACCGTGTCCCTGCCCCGCAACCTGCAGAACGTCCCGTTCCCGGACGATTCCCCGCTGCACGATGTGTACCCCAGCGGATTCAGCTGCGGTGACGAGTGCATCATGAACGCGATCTACACGGACGTGATGCAGAACCACCAGGACCTCTACCCCGACGTTGCGGATCCAGGGGCGGAGGCCACCAAGGATGCCGCCGAGGGGGTCACCGGCCTGAAGATCCACGGGTACGTGCTGATCGACATGGACGGTTTCGAGTCCCTCGTGGACGCCCTGGGTGGCATCACCCTGGACGTGGGAGGACGCGTTCCCATGGGCGGTGGCACCAATTTGGACACCGGCCTGCCCAACCCCATTCTGGGGTGGATCGAACCCGGGGTTCAGCAGATGGATGGCTTCCACGCTCTCTGGTACGCCCGTTCCCGGGAAGGCGCCACGGATTACGACCGACAGGCCCGCCAGAGATGCGTCCAAGCCGCAATGCTCAAGCAGCTCAACCCGGTCAACGTGGCCACCAAGTTCGAGGACCTCACCAACTCGGGTGAGGAAATCATCGAGACGGACATCCCGCAGTCCTCCATCGGGTCCCTGGTCAACGTGGCCATAAAGGCCAAGGACCACGACCTCGAGCCCTACGCCGCGGGCCCGCCCTTCTACGACCAGTCCTTCCCCACGTACCCGGATTTCGAGCTCTTCCAGTCCGATCTGCAGGACGTGCTCGACAAGGCGACCGACGACGGCGCTGACGCCGCGGCGTCGTCGAACGTACCGGCCCGTGGCGTGGCCGGGGCACCGGGCGGAGTGGGCGTGGCAATGTCCGTACCCGTGCCGGCCTCGCCCGCAATGGTGACCACCGCCGAGGAACTGTCTCCCAACGGAACCTGCTCCGTTCCGTAATCGTGTCCGCGCTGCGCGTTCTGACGGGGGCCGCAGGTCGCTACAGTGGACGCGTGGCAAACATCCTGCAGTCCCAGGAATGGGCAGAGTTTCAGCAAAGCATTGGACACCAGGTGGTTCAGGCATCCGGCCGCGGATGGCGCTACCTGGCTACCGTGGAGGGCGGGCGCACGGGCCAGTACCTGTATTGCCCGTACGGACCCGAGGCTGATTCCCCGGAATCCTTCGACGTCGCTCTGGCGGACCTCACCCGCGTGGCCGAGGAACACAAGTGCTGGTTCGTGCGCGTGGAACCCGCCCATGCGAGCTTTGTGGACGGTCTGGAAACGGCCAAGTCTTCGTTGCGCCGCCGCGGCATGAAGCTGGCCCCGCGCCAGGTGCAGCCTTCGCATACGCAACTCATCGACCTGAGCAAGGACGAGAAAGAGCTGCTCAAGGACATGAAGTCCACCAACCGGAACCTGTACCGGAACATTCACAAGAAGGGCGTGACCATTGAGCGCTCGACCGACCCGGAGGACATCAACTACCTCCTGAAGTTCCTGGACGACACCGCCAAGCGTAAGGACTTCAACCGCCAACACGACGACTACCTGCGCGCCGTGGCCCGCTCACTCATACCCGCCGGCGCTGCCGCCGTCTATCTGGCGAAACTCGAGGACGAGCCCATTGCGGCGTCCCTCGTGTACGACTCCTCCGACACCCGCACGTACGCGCACGCGGCCATGGATCAGCGCCACCGCAAACTCTCCGCGGGTATTCCCCTGGTGGTCACCATGATCATGGACGCCAAGGAAAAGGGGCTGACGTGGTTCGACCTGTTCGGCACCGCTCCCGAGGGCGCCGGCCCCGACCACGAGTGGTACGGATTCACATCCTTCAAGAAGTCGTTCGGGGGTTCCCCGGTGTCCTTCCCCGGAACGTGGGACCTGCCGGTGTCGAGCGGGGGGTACGCCGCCTACACCGGTGTGCGCCACGCCCGGGAGGCGGTCACGAAGGTCCGGAAGAAAATCCGCGAGCGTAACATCAAGGCATGACTAAGACTGCTCTGATCACCGGTGCCACCGGGGGAATTGGCCGCGCTTTCACCGCCGAATTGCACCGGCGCGGCTATCAGGTGATCATCACCGGTCGGAGCACCGAGAAACTCACGGAACTGTCGCAAACGGTGACCGGCGGGGCGGCGCAAATCGTTGCGGCGGACCTCGCAACGCCAGAAGGTATCGGCACCCTGGTGGACGTGATCCGCTCCAATCCGCTGGACATCCTGGTCAACAATGCGGGATTCGGCACGCACGGTTCCTTCGCGGAGCTTGACCTGCAGCGCGAGCTCGAACAGGCCACCGTCAATATGACCGCGTTGCTGACTGCCACCCATCAAGCACTCCGGTCCATGACTGCACGCCGCACCGGCGCGATCCTGAACATTGCCTCCGTGGCCGGTTTCCAACCCCTTCCCTACATGGCCACGTACGGGGCCAGCAAAGCGTTCGTGGACAAGTTCTCCCTCGCGGTGGGGGCGGAAGCCCGCACATCCGGTGTGCTCGTCACCAGCGTGAACCCCGGTCCCGTGGACACACAGTTCTTCGATGTGGTGGGTTCCGATGCCGTGAACATCGGCCGTGCGCTGTCACCGGAGCAGGTCGTGGCCTCCGCCATGACCGCCGTGGACAAGCGCCGTTCCCGCGTGGTGGTACCCAGGGCATTCCACGCCGTGGAGGCCATCACCCGTGTGCTGCCGGCATCGCTCATGGCGCGTGCCGCGTCCATCGTGTCCGGGCGGTAGGCGCTGCGGCGCACGGGCGGTTGCGTTGGAGCCACCACCCGCACTTCAGGGGCCGGTAGGGCCTTCCACGTTGGCCGGAAGGGTTCCAGCGGGCCCTGAGACGTCGTCCGTGGTTCTACCGGCCCCCGAGGAACCGCGCGACCTCGGGATCACCAGCGCGCGGCATCGCGGATAGCGGCAGTTCCCTCGCTCACGATTCGACGCGCGAAGCCGCGAACCTTGCCCGGCTCGGCCGGAGCGGCACCGGAGGAAGCGGCGTCGGCGTCGTCCTTGGTCATGAAGGACGGGCGCGCGGGCGTGGGCAGCCTGGGAACGGAGACCGCCGGTAGGCGTCGCGATTTCTTGTCCTGCGCGGGCGGCTCGTCCGGGCCAGCGGTGGTTTTCGTCTCGCCCCCAGCGGGTTCGGCCGAGGCCGGTGGCGTCTTCTGTCTGGGTGCCGCGGGTTGGCGAGCGAGATCCGGATCGGCGTCGACGGGGTTGTTGGCTTCCTGCGCCGCAAGCGAACCTGTCTCGGGCGCCGCCGGGTCGCTGTCGCGAGCGGGCTGCGGAGCCAGCACTTTGGACCGACGTTTCTTCTGGGGCGAGCGCTCACCGAAAATCTTGTGGCGGGTCTTCTCCGCCCGGCCGGCCAGCTGATAGTCACTGATCAGCGGGTGCTCCCACACGCCCAGGATTTCTCTGCGGTCCTCCGCGAGTTCACGCAGCACCACGGACGGGCTCTCGGAGTCCGGGTCTCCCGCAACGATCTTGTGGACCCGCCGCTGCTGCAACTGCACCAGTCCGGTGAGCAATAGCGCGTCATCCACGCCCAGTTGGCGGGCGCGGTCGGTGAATCCCACGCGGTAGAGCATGGCGGACTCGCCGGTGTGCACGAACCACAGGTAGCCCAGGGCGGTTTCTTGTTCACCTTCTGCGTGTTCGGTGACCACGAGGAACACGGAGTCCTGACCCACGGCTTTGAGCAAATCGTCGATGTGCGCGGTGCGCAGGCCCACGTTGGCAAGGCTCTGCGTAGTGGCGGACACGCGCCGCACCTTGACACCGGCCATTTTGAGGCCGGCGCGGCAGCGTTCAAGGGTCCCGCTGGACAGCCGCCTCGACAGGTCGCTCTCGGTCTCGCCCAGGCGGACAATCAGTTCCCGCGGCCCGGCTTCACCCTTGCGGATCTTGTCACGACGCCGATACCCCGCCTCGTCGAGATCGGACAGTAATTGCGGGCTGACCGCAGTGTCCGGGCTGACACGCAGGACGGCGCCGTGGTGCGTCTCGCGGGCATAGTCCTGCAGGGCACCGAGAACTCCGACGAGTTCGTGGGGACTTTTCACGTGGAGGGACCTGGCATCCACCACGGTGTGCTTGTCCTCGGGATAGATCAGCAGCTGGCCATAACCAATGGTTTGATCTGCGCGATCCACCATCACGCGTTCCACGCTGATCTGCTCGTCCGTGAGGGATTCGGCTTCACCGATGCCCCACAGCAGCTGGGGATTCCCGCCGGTCACGCGAACCCTTGCGTCCCACATTTTCCGGTTCTCACACGGGTTCACGCTCAATGACACGGTGCGTCCTTTCGTCAGTGCCCAGCACACCGTCTCACAGCTTAGCTGCGGACAGCACTCGCGCGTGACCACCCGGGTGGGGCGATCACGCGCGCGTGTGCTGATGCACTGCGAAGAGTTCAGCGGCGGGAGGGTGGATCAGTTGTTGCCGCGCTCGTACTTCTCCCACTTCTTGGCCACGTGCTCTGCCTCGACCATGCGCACGGTGCCCGACTTGGAACGCATCACAATGGACTGGGTGGTGATCCGGGGTCCGCGGTACCGGACACCGCGCAGGAGATCGCCGTCCGTGATGCCGGTGGCGGCGAAGAAGCAGTTGTTCGAGGTCACCAGTTCATCGGTGGTCAGAATGCGATCCACGTCGAGGCCGGCTTCGGCGGCCTTCTCCCGCTCGGCCTCGTCGGTCGGCGCCAGGCGACCCTGGATCACACCGCCGGTGGCCTTCACGGCGCACGCGGTCACGATGCCTTCCGGTGTTCCGCCGATCCCCATCATCACGTCAACACCCGTCCCCTCGCGGCACGCGGCAATGGCGCCGGCAACGTCGCCGTCGAGAATCATGCGCGTACGGGCACCGGTCGCGCGGATTTCCTCCACGAGGCCTTGGTGGCGGGGGCGGTCCAGCACGCACACGGTGAGCTGGTTGGTCTTCACGCCGCGGGCCTTGGCCACGAGGTGCAGGTTTTGCTTGACCGGCAGTCGCAGGTCCACCATGTCCGCGGCCTCGGGGCCGACCACGAGCTTGTCCATGTAGAACACGGCGGAGGGATCGAACATCGAACCGCCGTCCGCGACGGCAATGACGGCCAGGGCATTGTTCATGCCCAACGCGGTCAATCGGGTTCCGTCAATGGGGTCCACTGCGACATCTGAGGCGGGGCCGCTGCCGTCGCCCACCTGCTCGCCGTTGTAGAGCATGGGGGCTTCGTCCTTCTCGCCCTCACCGATCACCACGGTGCCGTTGAAGCTGACGGTGGACAGGAACGAACGCATGGCATCCACTGCTGCGCCGTCCGCCCGGTTCTTATCACCCGCACCAACCCAGTGACCGCCGGCAATTGCGGCAGCCTCCGTAACGCGGACCAGTTCCAGGGCCAGATTTCGGTCCGCCGCGTTACCTGAAGCGCTACCTGCGGTTGTTTGAGTCGCCATGTTCCTCACCTTCGAGTCAGCTGCGCCGGTGTGCCTCGCATCGCACGTGGTCGTGGGCGAGCACACAAGCCTTGCGTGCTTTTCCAGCATATCCCCGGCCTTGTCCGATTGGGCGGGTATGTCGCGGCACGGCACAATGGACTCGTGAGTGATTCCGCTACAACGCCGCCCCGCAACCCTGACGAGCCTCAGGTCACTTCCGCGACCCCGGAGGAAGGCGCCCCGCTGCCCCAGATCACCACCAAACAAGCGGCCAAGATCAACGCGCCCATTCGCGGCATGATCATCTCGATGGCCGTGCTGCTCCTGCTGATCCTGCCGTTCCTGTGGCTGGCACCCAGGCCTGACGCTCAGCCCTACCGCGCAGACGTCAACGTGTCCGAAGAGGCGGGTTTCGTGGCCGACCAAGCCGAGTTCACCCCCGCGGCTCCGAACCTCGGTGACGACTGGACCGCCAATTACGCCCGCTGGGACGCCAATTCCCAAGAGGGAGTGCCGCTGTGGAGCGTTGGTTACCTGTCCCCCGGTTACCACCTGGTCGAAATGGTCCAGACCGCCGAATCCAATCCCACCTGGGTGGCGCAGCGCACCGAGTTGATCCCCGTGACCGGTCAGAAGGACGTGGGCGGAATTTCGTGGGACATTCATCACCGTGACCCCTCGGGGAAGCAGGAGGAGTTCACCGCGTGGGTCGGCACGCTCGAGGACTCCACCGTGATTCTCAGCGGCAAGGCCGGTGAGAGTGAGTTCGAGCACGTCGCGAAGGCTTTGGCCGAGGGCCGCTGAGGTCGAAGACCGGCTTCGGTCCCGTCGAGTGAGGACCCGGGGTTTAAGCTAGGAACGTGCCCGGGGGCAGGACCTTCTGGCGCGCCAACCGTGAGTCGAACCGGGAGCCACCGTGAGCGAAAAGACCCAGCCGAAAATCAGCGACGCCAAGAAGCCGACCGGCACACCCAGGACACCTCAGGCCGCTTGGCAGCGTTTGCAGGACGGTAACGAGCGGTTCATTGCCGGCGAGACCCTACACCCGCATCAGGACGCTCAGCGGCGCAAGGATCTGGAGCACGCGCAGAAGCCGTTCGCCGTGATCTTCGGTTGCTCCGATTCGCGCCTGGCTGCGGAAATCATTTTCGACCTGGGTCTGGGCGATGCGTTCGTGATCCGCACGGCCGGTCAGGTCATTGACAACGCGGTGCTGGGCACCCTCGAGTACGCCATCGATGTGTTGGGCACCCCGCTGATCATGGTGCTCGGTCATGACTCGTGCGGTGCCGTGACCGCGACCAAGGGCGCCGTCGACTCTGGTGAGCTCCCCCGCGGTTTTCAACGTGACCTGGTGGAGCGCATCACACCGTCGGTCCTGGAATCCAAGCGCAAGGGTCTGAACACCCTCTCCGACATGGTCGTGGAGCACACCAAACAGACGGCTTCGCGCATGTTGGACCAGTCCCAATCGATCGCGGCGGCCGTCTCCAAGGGCGACGCTGCGGTGATCGGCGTGTTCTACCACCTGGACGCGGGTAAGGCGGAGCTCGTCTACGGTCACGGCCCGTGGTTCCCCGAGCGCAGCTGACAGCGCGCACGATCCTGCCGGCCACGGTGGCGTGTCACCGCACGCCACCGAAAGCCCGGCCCCGATCCGAGCGCATAAGCTAGGGGTCATGGCAGAAAATACTGAGTACCGCATCGAACACGACACCATGGGTGAGGTCCGCGTTCCCAAGAACGCCCTGTACCGCGCTCAGACCCAGCGTGCCGTGGACAACTTCCCGATTTCCGGCTCCACCCTGGAGCGCCAGCACATCAAGGCGCTCGCCCAGGTGAAGAAGGCCGCGGCTACCGCCAATGAGGAACTGGGCGTCCTGGACGCCCAGCGCGCCCAGGCCATTCGCGACGCCGCCGACGCCGTCGCCTCCGGCGACTACGACGACAACTTCCCCATTGACGTGTTCCAGACCGGTTCCGGAACCTCCTCCAACATGAACACCAACGAGGTTCTGGCCACCCTGGCCACCCGCTCGCTGGAGTCCGAGGGCGTGGAGGTCCACCCCAACGACCACGTCAACGCCTCGCAGTCCTCCAACGACGTGTTCCCCACCTCCGTGCACGTGGCCGTGACCAACGCGCTGATCAACGATCTCAAGCCCGCCATGGACGTGTTGGCCACGTCCCTGGAGAAAAAGGCCGAAGAGTTCAAGAACATCGTGAAGTCCGGCCGCACCCACTTGATGGACGCCACCCCGGTGACCCTGGGTCAGGAATTCGGTGGATACGCCGCGCAGGTTCGCTACGGCATCGAACGCATTGACGCGTCCCTGCCCCGCGTGGCCGAGGTTCCCCAGGGCGGCACCGCCGTGGGCACCGGCATCAACACCCCGGACGGCTTCTCCGCCCGCGTGATCGAACTGCTGGCCGAGGAAACCGGCCTGCCGATCACCGAAGCTCGCAACCACTTCGAGGCGCAGGCCAACCGTGACGGTTTGGTAGAGGCTTCCGGGCAGCTGCGCAACATCGCGTACTCCTACATGAAGTTCATGAACGACATCCGCTGGATGGGTTCCGGGCCCAACACCGGTCTGGGCGAGTTGCACATCCCCGATCTGCAGCCGGGTTCGTCCATCATGCCGGGCAAGGTCAACCCCGTGATCTGCGAAGCGGCCATCCAGGTTTCCGCCCAGGTCATCGGCAACGACACCACCGTGGCGCTGTCCTCCACCAACGGCGCGTTCGAGCTCAACGTGGGCATCCCCGTGATGGCCGCCAACCTGCTCGAGTCCATCCGCCTGCTCGCCAATATCTCCCGCGTTGCCGCGGAGAAGATGGTCGACGGGCTGGTGGCCAATGAGGAACGCTGCACCTTCCTCGCGGAAGCTTCCCCCTCCATCGTGACCCCGCTCAACAAGGCCATCGGCTATGAGGCCGCGGCCAAGATCGCCAAGCACGCCGTGGCCAACAAGGTGACGGTGCGCGAAGCCACCGTGGAGCTCGGATACGTGGACGGTGAGAAGCTCACCGAGGAGCAGCTGGACAAGGCTCTGGACGTCACCACCATGACGGGCACCTACTGATCCGACGTCAGCCCCCGGACACTGATCGGTCCCGGAGACGGATCACCGGTGCACGGTTGAATGCTTCGGCCCCGCACGGAAAAAACCGTGCGGGGCCGAAGCATTGAAGGAACGGTCAGGCTTTCCAGCGGGACCAGGCCGCCTGCCGGGAAGTCCCGGCCGCGCCGGCCACGGCCGTCCACGACGACGCCGCCGCGACGTTGCGCGCGCTGGCCCCCAGGGACTCACCCACGGTTGCGCTCAATCGCAGCAGCGACTGGAACGCCTCCGGATCGCCACTCGCGGCGAGCTGGCGCACGGCTTCCATGGCCGCATGTTCCAACTGGGCCACGGGAGTCGGCCCGGCACTGGACTCAGGGATGTCGGTACTCACGTGTCCATCATGGCACCGAGGCTCAGCGGCCCACCAGTACAACGCTCCGGGTGTCGTCCGCGTCCTCGAAGCCACGCTTCCAGGACACACCGGGCCAGCGGTACTCGACCGAGCCCTCGTCCGGGCGGTAGTGAGCAGTGAACAACGTGCCGAAGCCGCCGGAGAAGTTGTCCTGGTAAAGCGGGTCCTCGAGGAACTGATCGCGCATCTCGTCGGCGCTGATCTCGGTCTCCACGGTGCGGTCCAGGTGCTCGAGGCGCTCCACGGAGCAGAACTGGGCGGCTTTGGCGGGGTACTCCGGCTCCTTGCCGCGGTGGTTGGTCGCGATGCAGGCGTCGAAGAACTCGGCCTTCTGGCCGGGGGCCACGAACGCTGTGAACCTCTCACCCGAGGTGTCCACCACGGTGATGTTGTACGACATGGACACCGGCAACTCGCGCAGTAGTTCGCGTGCCTGCTGGGCGGTCTCGGCCACTTCCAGCAGGTAACGGATCACGATCGGGATCGCGAAGCCCGGGCCCGATCCGGGCCGGCCACCGAATGTGAGGGACACGGCCAGGCCGGCGTCATTCATGCCGTCCAGCAGCCCCCACAGGCAGTCACCGGTGCCGAGGACCTTGCGACCGGTGAATTCGCTGGAGTACACGGTGGCTTCCCACAGGCTCGGGACGTAGTCGTAGTTGCGGGTCAGTGAGGTCTGCTCACCCGTGAGCGCGACCTGCGAGCATGCCGGCGCGAACGCGGGGAGGTTCCACATGGTCAAAAAGCGCGCCGCGACGTCGTCATTGCCGGTGAGCTCCACGAGTTTGCGCCACGTGGGCATCAGCTCGGGCATGTGCTTCTCGAGCATGCCGCGCGCCTCGTTCAGGTCGGGGCGCACGCCTGCTCCGGTTTGGTACCACGAGCGGTAGGCGGGCCAGGTGGCGTCGAACAGGGCCTTCCAGCGCGGGCCCGGCTGCGACTCGCGGATACCGAACACCGTCACGGGGAATTCGCGCCGCGCGGGCCACGACGCCGCCGCGTCGTCGTGGTCCGCACCGATGTCGGCTGCCTTGGTATCTGTCGCCGCGGAGGTGCCACGGGCGGGACGGATGGTTCCGCCGGCGACGTCGAGGGTGGGCGCACCGCGGTAGAAATCAACCCAGTTGATTCGGGGCGAGGCGGTCTCTGCCCAGTTGACGGCGGTCCAGTCAATGGCCGCCCAGTCGATATCGCTCCAGCGTGCGCGGGTCCGGGGTGCGTGGGTCGTCTGTTCGCAAGTCATACGTCAAGGAAACATTGACACTGGGCACCGTGTCAAGCTTTTCTTGACACGCTCCCGGGGTGACTCAACGCACCCCTCTCGGTTCCGCACCTCACAAACCCCTCCCCCATGCGCACATGCCCGCCTAGGCTGGGTCACAAGCAAGCTTGTGACCGGGCCACGGTCACCCCCGTTCGGTAGGAGCAACACGTGAAACTCGCAGAGCAAATCATCCAGCAGCTCATGGACGCGGGCGTCCAGCGCATTTACGGCGTGGTGGGGGACAGCCTTAACCCCATCGTGGACGCGGTCCGTCGCACCGGCGGCGCAACAAAGGGCGGCATCGACTGGGTCCATGTGCGCCACGAAGAGGCCGCCGCCTTTGCCGCGAGCGCAGAAGCTCAACTGACGGGCCAATTGGCGGTGTGCGCGGGTTCGTGCGGGCCGGGAAACCTGCACCTGATCAACGGCCTCTACGACGCCAACCGTTCGGGGGCACCCGTGGTGGCGATCGCCTCCCACATTCCGTCGCAGTACATCGGTTCTTCCTACTTCCAGGAGACCCACCCAGACCGCCTGTTTAACGAGTGCTCGGTGTACTCCGAATTGATCAGTACTCCCACGCAGTCCCCCGCCGTGGTCAGCTCGGCCATCCAGCACGCCATGACGGTTCCGGGCGTGGCCGTCATCACGCTGCCCGGTGATATCGCCGAGTCCGAGACCCAGGCGGATGCCCGGCCGTTCTGCGTGCCGGAATCGGGCGCCATCGTCCCTTCGGACGCGACCATCGAGCGCGTGGCGAACGCCCTGAACAACGCCCGGGATGTGGCGATCTTCGCGGGGATCGGTGTGGCCGGCGCCCACGACGAGGTGATTGCCCTTGCGGACACCCTGGGTGCCCCGATCGGGCATTCGCTGCGCGGTAAGGACCAGATCCAGTACGACAACCCGTTCGACGTGGGTATGACCGGCCTCCTCGGCTACGGCGCCGCGGCCGAGGGACTCAAGGGCGCCGACGTCATGGTCATGCTGGGCACGGATTTCCCGTACGACCAGTTCCTGCCGGACGTCACCACCATCCAGGTGGACACGGATGCCTCCGTGATCGGTCGCCGCACCGGCGTGGACATCCCCGTGCACGGTGATGTGAAATCGACCATCCTCAAGCTGCTGCCGGAATTGAAGCGGAAGAAGAACCGCTCGTTCCTCAAGAAGACTCTCGCCAAGCACGACAAGCTCATGAACAAGGCCGTGGGCGCGTATACCCGCAACGTCGAGAAAATGACGCCCATTCACCCGGAATACGCGGCGTCGATCCTGGACCAGGTGGCCTCGGAGAACGCGATTTTCACCGCGGACACCGGCATGTGCAACGTGTGGACGGCCCGCTACATCAACCCGCTGGGAACCCGGCGCGTGATCGGCTCCTACCGGCACGGCTCAATGGCCAATGCCCTCCCCCAGTCCATCGGCGCGCAACTGGCCTACCCGGACCGCCAGGTCATCTCGGTCTCCGGCGACGGCGGACTGTCCATGCTCATGGGTGAGCTGCTCACACTGGCCGTCTACGACCTGCCCGTCACCGTGGTGGTGTTCAACAACTCCTCGCTGGGCATGGTCAAGTTGGAAATGCTCGTGGACGGCATGCCTGATTTCGGCGTGGACGTACCGCAGACCAACTACGCGGCCATTGCACAGGCCGCCGGTTTGCAGGGGATTCGCGTGGAACGACCCACGGACCTGGAGGGCGCGTTCACCACCGCTCTGGCACACCGGGGGCCCTCAGTGGTGGAAATCATCACGGACCCCAATGCCCTGTCGATCCCACCGCAGATCGAGAGCACCCAGGTCTTCGGGTTCGCCACCGCCATGTCCAAGATTGTCTTCAACGGTGGCGCGGGCGAGGCCGTCTCCATGGCGCGCTCCAACCTGCGCAACATTCCGCGCGGCTGAGTCGGCCGGGTTGTTCCCCTTTCTTCATTGGTGACAGGGGTGGCGGTTATCACATGAGCTTCGCTATGATCTCACATGAGAGTGGCACGGGTCACTCCCGCTATCCTTTTCTCCTACGGATCGTCCGGCACGTGCCTGCCGGGAAAGAGGAATCACATGTCCAGCGTGCGCTACGACAGGGTGACCTGTCAGTATCCCGGGGCCGAGCGCCCCTCCGTCTCCGACCTGAGCTTGGATATCGCCGACGGCGAGTTCCTGGTCCTCGTGGGCCCCTCCGGTTGCGGCAAATCCACCACCCTGCGCATGCTTGCGGGCCTGGAGGACGTGACGGGCGGCTCCATTCACATCGGCGACAACGAGGTGACCGACACCGCCTCCCGCGATCGTGACATCGCCATGGTTTTCCAGAACTACGCGCTGTACCCGCACATGACGGTGCGCGACAACATGGGCTTCGCCCTCAAGATCGCAAAGGTGGGCGAGGCCGAGCGCACCAAGCGCATCGAGGAAGCAGCCAAGATCTTGGACCTCACCGAGTACCTGGACCGCAAGCCCAAGGCCCTGTCCGGTGGTCAGCGCCAGCGCGTGGCCATGGGACGCGCCATTGTGCGCTCGCCCCAGGTATTCCTCATGGACGAGCCGCTGTCCAACTTGGACGCCAAGCTGCGTGTGCAGACCCGCACCCAAATCGCCTCCCTCACCCGCCGCTTGGGTGTGACCACGGTGTACGTGACCCACGATCAGACCGAGGCCATGACCATGGGTGATCGCGTGGCGGTCCTCAAGGACGGGCGTCTCATGCAGGTGGATACGCCCCGCGAGCTCTACGATCGCCCGGCCAACGAGTTCGTGGCCGGTTTCATCGGCTCCCCCGCCATGAATCTCTTCCGCGCCCCCGTGACCCAGGACGGCGCGGTGGAACTGGGCACGTTGAAGCTGCCTCTCAGCGCTGCGGCTCGGGAAGCACTCACCGGTTCCGAGGTCACCGTGGGCATCCGGCCGGAAGATCTGGTGCCGTCCGAGAGGGGACAGGGTTTGGCGGTCGTCGCGGATATTGTGGAAGAACTCGGGGCGGACGCGTACGTCTACGGCCACCTGGATCACCAATCCGACCAGCACGTCACCCCCATTGCGGGGGTGGCCGGTCACGATGAGGACACCGTTCCGAACACCGGGATTAGTGCGGAAGCGGACGAGAGTCCCATTGTGATTCGTGTGGACGGCCGGCAACCACCGGCCGCGGAATCTACCCTGTGGGTCAGTGCCGGTGGCGACCGGCTCCATCTCTTCGACGCCGGCACGGGCGAACGACTCCCGGACTGATGTCTTGCCCATGATCCGAAACGTCACGCGCCCTCTCGGGGGCGCGTGACGTTTCTTGTATTTCTGGTCTGCATTCACTGACTATCGGAAGGCCACCACCGTGACTCCCACCAACCCCGCCGACATTCCCGTTATCCCCGCCACCATGAGGGCCAGTGTGCTGCGGGCTCCGCATCAGTTGGAGATCCAGGAGCGTGCCGTCCAGCATCCCGGCCCGCACGAGGTGCTGATCCGCATCACCTCGGTGGGTGTGTGTGGCTCCGACACCCACTACTACGAGCACGGGCGGATCGGTGATTTCGTGGTGGAGGAGCCTTTGATTCTGGGCCACGAACCCGCCGGCGTCATCGTTGCGGTCGGAACGGACGTCCACGACCGGCACGTGGGCCAGCGGGTCTCACTGGAGCCAGGAATCCCCCAGCCGTTCTCGTCCCAGACGCTGCACGGGCAGTACAACCTGGACCCGGCGGTCCGGTTCTTCGCGACTCCGCCCGTCGACGGCGTGTTCTGCGAGTACGTGACCCATCCCGCCGCCTTCTCGCATCCCGTTCCGGACGCACTCTCCGACGACGCCGCCGCACTCCTCGAACCGCTGTCCGTGGGTATCAGTGCCGTGCGCGCTGCGGGTGTCACCCTGGGCGACCGTGTTCTGGTGACCGGTGCCGGACCGGTGGGGCTACTTGCCGCCCAGTGCGCTCGTCTGGCCGGCGCCCTGGACGTGGTGGTGACCGACACCCGCGATGACCGCCTCGACACGGCTGAGAGCTACGGGGCCACGAAGACGTTCCGAGCGGACAACGGGCCGTCCCCGGAGAGTCCCTTCCCCGGCAGCGGATACACCGTGCTGCTCGACGCGAGCGGTGCCGAACCCGCGATCCTTGCCGGGATGGCGCGTCTGGCGCCGGGTGGTCGCGTGGTGCTCGTGGGAATGGGCGCGGACATCCTCCGCCTGCCGGTACCCCTGGTCCAGGAGCGACAACTGCACCTCACGGGCATTTTCCGCTACGCCAACACGTGGGACACCGCGATCCGCATGGTTGAGCAGGGCCACGTGGACCTGGATTCCTTGGTCACCTCACGCCACGGCCTGGACGACGTCGCCTCGGCATTGACCGCTGGGACGCGCCCAGGCGCGTTGAAAGCTGTCGTGAACCCCTGACGGGGCCGATGGGCGTCGGCTACTTGATGGCGCCCATCGACAGACCGCGCACCAGCTGCTTCTGCGCGATCCACCCGGCAAGCACCACGGGCAGTGAGGCCAAGACACTGGCCGCCGAGAGGCGGGCCAGGAAGAGGCCCTCACTGGTCATGGTGGATACCAGCATGATGGGCACGGTGGCTGCGTCCGCGGCCGTGAGGTTGAGGGCGAAAAAGAACTCGTTCCACGCGAAAATCACGCAGATCAGGGCTGTTGATGCGATACCCGGTGCGACCATGGGGATCAGCACCACGCGCATCGTGGTCATCAGCGATGCGCCGTCCATCTGGGCAGCCTCGAGCACCTCGCGCGGGACCTCTTGGAAGAACGATCGCATCATCCACACCGCCAGCGGCAGGTTCATGGCCGTGTACAGGAACACCAGGGTCCACACATTGTCCAGAACCTTGAGTTTGCCCGCGACAACGTAAATGGGCATGATCACGGCGACCACCGGGAGCATCTTGGTGGAGATGAAGAAGAACAACACGTCCTTGGTCTTCTCCACCGGTCGGATGCTCACGGCGTAGGCGGCGGGAATCGCCATCACGATCACGAGGATCGTGGAGACCACCGTGGCGATGACCGAGTTCCACAGATATCCGCCCGCACCGGCCTCGAACACGGCCTTGTACTGATCCAGTGTGGGAGTGAAGAAGAATTTGGGAGGGTTGGAAGCGGCGTCGGCCTCTTGTTTGAACGAGGTAAGCACCATCCACAGGACGGGCATGAAGAACCCGAGGGCCAGCAGCCACGTGAACAGGGTCAGCGCTGCGGATCCCGCACCACCGCTTTTGCGCGTGCGAGGCGCAGGCGGCTGCGAGGTTTCTACCGGGGGCGTCTGCGTTTGAACGGTGGTGCTCATCAGTTCTGCTCCGTGCTCATGAAGCCCTTGAAAATCAATCGCAGGGCGAAGTTGGCAATGATGATCGTGGCAATGACAACCACCACGCCCATGGCTGCGGCCTGACCGATGTCAAAGCCCAGGAAGGCGCGTTGATAGATGTAGTACGGCAAATTGGCACTACTGGTACCGGGCCCGCCGGCGGTCATTAAATAGATCTGGTCGAAGGTATTGACCACGTAAATCGCACCCAACAGCACAGACAGTTCGATGTAGCGGCGCAGGTGCGGCAGGGTGATGAAGAAGAACGTCTGCAGGGCGGTAGCGCCGTCCATCTGCGCGGCCTCCAGAACGTCCTTGGGCTGGGACTGAAGACCCGCCAGGATCAGGAGCATCATGAACGGGGTCCACTGCCACACCAGGGCGATCAGGATCGAGATGACGGGGTGGGATGACGTCCAATCCACGGCTGGGATTCCAAAAATCCCCAACACCCAGTTCACCAAACCGTACGTGGGGTTGAACATGGACGTGGACCACAACGTGGCTGCCGCCACCGGCATGATCAGGAACGGTGTGATCAGCAGGGTTCGCACCACGCCACGGCCCAGGAACTTGCGGTCGAGCAGGAGCGCGAACAGGATGCCGAGCACCATGGCGATCAGCACGCAGCCGAGGGTGTAGATCACCGAGTTCATCGCAACCTGGCGGAAGGTGCGGTCGGCGAAAATCTCGATGTAGTTGCTCAGACCGACGAACACGTCCGAGGCCGGATTCAACAGGTTCCACGAGCGCAGCGAGTACCAAATGGTGATCAGGAACGGGATCTGCGTGGCAATGATCGTGAAGATCAATGCCGGCAGTAGCGGTAGGCGCCGCTGCCACGCATCACTGCGATGCGGCGTTTGAGCGCGAGATGTGCGTGGGCGGCTCGGACGGGCGGCCCCGGTTGATGTGGACATAGCGGTTACTGGCCTTCCTCACGCTGATAGGTGCGAGCCACCTGTTCTGCATAGGCCTGGGACTGCTCCAGGGCCTCGTCGACGGTGATCTGACCGGCTACGGCCGCCGAAATCTGCTGGCCCACACGGGTACCCAGATCCTGGAACTCCGGAATGGCCACGAACTGCAGGCCGTCATACGGGACCGGGTGAGTCATGGAGGTTTCCTGGGACGCGCCGTCCATGGCGTCCAGTGTGGGCTGCGCGTACGCCTGAGAGATCTTGCGGTACTCGGGTACTTGGTAGGTGGAATAGCGCGATCCCGGTGGCACGCGTTCCCAGCCGAAGCGCTCACCCACGAGTTGGATGTAGTCCTTGTTGGTCATCCAGGAGACAAAATCCCACGCGGCGTCCTTGTGATTGGAGGTGCTGGGGATGGCCAGTGACCAGCTGTAAAGCCACCCCGCGTCTTCGGTGTCCATGACGGGGGCGGGGGCGTAACCGTTCTTCCCCGCAACGGTGGAGGACGCGGGGTCCTCGATCGAGGACACCATGGCCGTGGCGTCATACCACATGGCAGCGTTTCCCTGGCTGTAGCGGGTAATGCAGTCGCCGTAGCCGGACGTCGCCGCGCCGGGCTGGCCATGTTCGCGAACCAGATTCACGTACTCGTCGACGGCCTGCTTGGTCTTGTCAGAGGTGAGGGTGGGGTTCCAATCCTGGTCGAACCAGCCGCCGCCATAGGTGTTCATGACCGTACTCAGCGGCGCCATGACCTCACCCCAGCCGGCCAGTCCGCGCAGGCAGATACCGGAGACACCGTTGTCCGGGTCATCGAGTTTGGCCGCCAGCTCATTGATCTGCGGCCAGGTGGGGTTCTTTGGCATGGTGACGCCGGCGTTCTTGAACATCTCCTCGTTGTAGACGAGGAATGAGGACTCCCCGTAGAACGGCACGGAGTACATGGCGTCTTCATAACTCAGCGCCTCGCGGATCGAACCGATGAAGTCCTGATCGTCATACCCCTCGGTCTTGTCGATGTAGGGCTGGAGGTTCTCGATCCAACCGTTTTCGGCCCAGATCGGGGTTTCGTAGTTGGAGATCATCACCACGTCGAACTCGCCACCACCGGTAGCGACAGAGGCGGTGATCTTGGCGCGGGCCTCGTTCTCGGGCAGGGACACGAATTTCACGTTGACGTCCGGGTGGGCCTTGGCGAACTCGTCCTGCAGTTCCATGGCATCCTGCATTTGCGGATTGGAGACGATGGCCACGACGATCTCGTCCTTGGTTTCGTCCGCGGACGCGGAGCACCCGGTCATTGCGAAGCCCGTGAACAGGGCCAGTAGCAAGGCCTGCCACCACACTCCCCGGCGCCCGGTGGTGCGATTTCGGCCCTTGGTGCGACCCGGAGCAGCTGTGCTGTGACGCATGATGTTCCTTGTCATCGATGTTCTGATGTCGGAAGAGCGCAGCTAGCGACAGCTACTCTCAAGTGAGAATCCTAAGATTCACATCTGAGATGTGATCGTAGTCATATAGACTCAGATGATCAAGAGTCGACCCCTCAGATGCGGTGAGAAATGCCCACAACCGATCCATGGCCCCCCAGTGATCCACCGGAGCGCCAAAAATTACTGGCTCAATTGGCCCAGCTGTACTTCGTGGACGGCGCATCCAAGGTGGCGATCGGCAAACAGATCAATTTGTCGCGATTCCAGGTGGCCGCGCTCATCCAGGAGGCGCAAGACACCGGAATCGTCCGCATCGAGATCGTTGTCCCGGACAATGACCAGGACGCCCAGCTCGCCCAGGCACTCGGAATCCATCGGGTCGTCACGGTGGGGGCCGGGCCGTGGCCCGCCGATCGTCACACCCTGGCCAGGGAAACCGCCCGTGTCTTCATGGACCAGGTCGAGCCCGGAGATGTGCTGGGCATTTCATGGTCCCGCACTCTTCAACTCGTGACTCGGGAGCTGCCGCAGCTGCCCCACAATCAAGTCATCCAACTGGCGGGAGCGCTCACTGACGAGGACAACCATGCCGCCCCCCGACTCCTGGCGGACCTGGCCTGCCAATCCGCGTGGCCGCTGTGGGCGCCACTCATTGTGCAGAACGCTCACGCGCTCATGACAAGCCCGGAACTTGCACGGACGCTCGACCGGGCCAATGCCCTGGACGTCGCCCTGATCGCGATCGGGGCCTGGTCGCCGGAGCTGTCGTCCGTGTGGAACAGGGTGCCCCCTGAGGTAGCCGAACAAGCCCGCGCCGCGGGCGCCGTCGCCGAAATTTCGGGACATCTCCTGGCTGCGGACGGCGCGCCGGTCGAGTCGCCGGTCGAGTCCATGGTCGTGGCTGCCTCGGTCGATCAAATCAGACACGCTCGTACCACCGTGGCCGCAGCCTACGACGCCGGCCGGGCACCTGCGGTCCAAGCAGCCGCACGTGCCGGTCTCATTGATGTTCTTGTGTGTGACCAGCCACTGCGCCAAGCTTTGGCCGCACTCGTCGACCGCCCCGAACCCACGCCGGCCAGCGCCGGCTGACCTAGATTCCCGAAAGGTATTCGCATATGTCTGCAACCGTGGTGGGGATCGATTCCTCGACACAGTCCTGCAAAGTGGTGGTGGTGGATCTGGAGAGCGGCAACGTGCTCGCCACCGCCACGGCACCCCACCCGGACGGCACGAGTGTCGATCCACACGTGTGGCTGGAGGCCCTCAAGACCGCGTGGCGGGAGGCGGGAGTTGCCGAGCGCGGCGATGTGGTGGGCGTATCCGTGGCCGGGCAACAGCACGGCATGGTGGCCGTGGACGCCCAGGGCGCACCCGTGCATGACGCGCTGCTGTGGAACGACGTGCGCAGCGCGCCGCAGGCCGCCCGCATGGTGAGCGAGCACGGCGTGGACTGGTGGATGGAAACGGTCAATATGGCGCCCGTGAGCTCCATGACCCTGGCCAAGCTCGCATGGTTGCGCGAGAACGAGCCCCGTGCCGCCGCCCGGGTGCAACGAGTCATGTTGCCGCACGACTGGCTGACCCTCCACCTGAGCGGTGAGTTCGTCACGGATCGCTCGGATGCTTCCGGCACCGGCTACTTCAACGCCACGGACAATCAGTACCGGCCCGAGCTGCTGCAGGAGTATTTCGGCGCGGTTCCGCAACTTCCGAGGGTGTTGGCCGCCCACGAGCCCGCCGGAACCCTCCGTGCGGAGTGGCGCGGAGCCGGCGGTACACCCGCCGTGGTCGGCGCGGGCGCGGGAGACAATGCCGCCGCCGGGCTGGGACTGAACCTGGAACCGGGCGAGGTGACCATTTCCGTGGGCACCTCGGGCACCGTTTTCGCGTGCAGCGCCGAACCCACCATTGACCGCTCCGGCGTCACTGCCGGTTTCGCGGACGCCACCGGCCAGCACCTCCCCCTGCTGTGCACCATCAATGCCGCGCGCGTCATGACCACCACGGCCCAGACGCTGGGAGCCGATCTGGACGAATTCACGCGGCTGGCCACGAGCGGACCCAGCGACGCCGGCGGACTCACGATGCTCCCCTATTTCGACGGCGAGCGCACGCCCAATTTGCCCGGGGCCACTGGCCGCTTGGACGGCCTCACCCGTGCGTCGTTCACGCGAGAAAATCTCGCGCGCTCCGCCGTCCTGGCCGTGGCGAATTCACTGGCGGACTGCCTGGACATCCTGCGCGATATCCACGTGGACGTGGAGCGGGTGTTGCTCATCGGAGGCGGCGCCAAGTCGGACGCGCTGCGCAGTGTCCTCCCGGACACCCTGAACCTGACCGTCAGTGTCCCGCGCTCCGCGGAATACGTGGCGCTGGGTGCCGCTCGCCAAGCCGCATGGGCCGCGACCGGGCAGCAACCCGACTGGCCTCGCGTGATCGACAGCGAGTTGGCACCCACCGGCGACACCGGCGTGGGCGATTTCCGCGCGCGCTACGGGGCGCTGCGGCGCAGGTACCAGGACCAATTGAGCTGACGACGCCGCTCGGAGACCGGGCGGCTCAGGCGAGAGTTCCGTCAACCGCCGCGTGGATCGTGGCCCGCGCGCCTCGGCTACGGAAACTCCGCAGCGCCGCGAGATACGGTGTGGTGAACTCGGGGAACTCCACTAGATCGCCAAACAGTTCGGGGTCGCGGATGAACGCGAGTTCGTCATCATCGTGCTGCGCGGCGGCAATCATGACACGGTCCTTGCGCTGATCGACCACGTCGATCGGCTGCCCGTTCTCGTCCGTTCCTTCGGCGTAGCGCGCCCACGAGGCCACAATGGTGGCCGAAAGGGTGACGTCTCCTCCGGCGGCCAGATTCTGCTTGATGACCGGAACCAGCCACTTGGGGATCCGGTCGGAGGACTCGGCGCACAATCGCGCCAGAGTGTCCCGGACATGGGGGTTTGCGAATCGTTCGATCAGCTGGCGCTTGTAGGCGTGGAGGTCCACTCCCTCCACGGGCTGCAGGGTGGGCGTGGCTTCACGATCCATGTAGGCCAGTAAATACTCCACGAAGAGCGGATCCTGGCAGACCTCGTGCGCGTAGCGGTAGCCTGCCAGGTAGCCGGGGTAGCACAGGGCCTGGTGGCTGGCGTTGAGCAACCGGAGCTTCATGAGTTCGTAGGGCACCACGTCGGGAACGACCTGCACACCGACGTCCTCCAACGGCGGCCGCCCGGACACGAAGGAATCCTCGAGCGCCCACTGGGTGAACGGTTCGCACACGACTGGCCAGGCGTCCACCACACCGAACTCACGGGTGACGAGTTCGCGGTCCGCGTCCGTGGTGACCGGGGTGATGCGGTCGACCATGGAATTGGGGAAAGGAACGGTCTCCTGGATCCACTGCGCCAGCTCGGGATCACGCAGCCGGGCATAGGCCGTGAACTGCTCCCGTGCCATGTCACCGTTGCCCTGGATGTTGTCGCAGGACATCACGGTGAAAGGCTCGACCCCCGCCGCCCTGCGTTGCGCCAGCGCCTCCACGACCAGGCCGAACACGGTGGCGGGCGGCTCGGCGGAGAGTCCTCTCTCCGCCGCCTGGGCTTGCTCGAGATCATGCACCACGCCGGGGTTGGTCTCATCGAACCGCCCCGTGGCCTGATTGAAGTTGTAGCCGCCTTCGGTGATGGTCAGGGAAACGATGCGCGTGCTGGGCGCGGTCAGCACGTTCATGGCGCGTTCAGGCTGAGCCGGTGCCAGGACGTAATCGACGATCGACCCGATGACTCGCGGTTCCAACGTGCCGTCCGGGTGCTTGAGAACCAGCGTGTACAGGTGATCCTGTTCCTCCAGGGCCTTCTGCATGGCAGCGTCCCCGGGCAGCACCCCCATGCCGGCAATGCCCCAGTCGAGCCCCACGCCTTTATTCATCAGCTGGTCGAGGTACATCGCCTGGTGCGCTCGGTGAAAGCCGCCCACACCAAAGTGCACGATCCCCACGGTGACGTTGGAGCGGTCATATCCGGGCACCGGAATCTCCAGCGCGTCGAGGACCGAACGATTCAGGGGGCGGGCCTGTCCCGCAGCATGGTCAGAACTCACGAGATCCTCCAGGGGTGTGCAGCCAACCGCAGCGGGGAGAGCTGGGTCACACTGGAGAATATCAGATGAGCGACAGCCGCGTCTCACATGAGACCGGGTTTATTCGGGTGGGAACTCAACGCTCGAATGCGGTGACCCCGGTGAACTCGAGGGCCGCACGCAATCGCTCCAGCTGGTGCGCGGGGATTGACGGCAGATCAGCCAGGTCATACCAGCCCACGATCAAGGATTCGTCATCCGCGACCCGCGCCTCGCCGCTCACGTAACGGCACAGAAAGGTGTGGTCCAGGAACTGGCACACGTCTCCGTTGGGGAACCGTACGGCGTCGTAGGCTTTGACCCCCACGAGCGCTTGGACTTCAACGTCCACACCGGTTTCCTCGAGGCATTCGCGCCGTGCGGCAACGCCCGGGTCCTCCCCCGGCTCCACAATGCCGGTGATCAGACCCCAGGTGCCGTTGTCGGAGCGCTGACCGAGCAGAACCTTGCCCTCGTGGACGACCACGGCGGTGCAGCCGGGCAGCCACAGGAGGTCGTGACCGATCTTCTTGCGCAATTCCACGATGAATTCGGGTGTGGCCACGGGGCGGTCCTCCTGCTGGTCGAGCTGGCACGCTGAGCTTCCTGTCTACCCGACCGGCCTACATGAACGCCAAGACTCCCAGACTGCCCACCAACATGAAGGGTCCGAAGGCTACCCGGGAGGACATGTCGATCTTGCGCGTGGCCAGGAGAGCCGCGGAGAACAAACCGGCCAGGACAAAGGTCACCGCGATGGCCATGAACGTGTGGCTCACGGACGCGAAACCCGTGGCGATGCCCAGGACTCCCGCCAGCCGGACGTCTCCCAGACCCATGCCGGCCGGATAGACAAGGCGCAGCAGAACGAACAGCCCGCCCATGATCATGAAGCCCCATAGCATCCACCACCACCGGACGGGTTCACCACCGAGACTCGCGGAGGCTCCCAGGGATGCGGTGACGGCGGGGTACAGCGGCCACACCACTTTGCGCGGCAGCCGGTGGTAGCGGATGTCGGTCGCGGCCAACCACACTCCGGTGCACGCAAGAACCAGGACACCCAGGGCACAGGTCGCCGCGGCCAACCACCCTGAAGCGTTGGCAGCGTGAAGCTGGTCCCCCACGAACACCCCGACACCCGCCGTCATTGGCTGCATCATGGTCCCCATCCTAAGCGCGCCCGTGGACACCGTCAGCCACCTCAGCGGATGTGCAGTACGAGTTCCTAGACTGGACGCATGAGCGCACCGTGGGAATCCCGCCCCGCCCGAGTGACCGTACCGGCCAATCAGTTCGCCGCGCTGTGCCGATCGTCCCCGTGGCGGTGGGACACGCTGCAGTTCACGCTGCACTGGACGGAGAGCGACAACCATCCGGCAGCGCTACCTGTGCGGGCGTGGATTCGGCGGCCGTCGGAACTGCGCGTCGAGACGCTGCAGGGCAAATTGCTCTACACGGCCACCTCCCTCGAGAAGTCCCGCGACGATTTCTACGTGACCGCCACCCCCAAGTCATGGCTGCTTCCACCCGCGCTCGTCACACCCCTTTACGACGACGACGGCCTGGTACGACGCCGCCCCGAGGCCGCCTATGGCGACCCCATGTTCGGAGGGGGCCGCTGGCAAGCGGTCCTGGACCCGGTCGAGTGTGTGGGCTCCGCCCCCATTCCCAACAACCTGCCCGAGCAGCGGCCATCCAATCTCACGGATGTGGTCCAGGGTCGCTTCGCGAACCGCAAGGTCTGGCTCGCCACCGTCACGCCGAGAGTCCGTTACCGCCCCTTCACTGCAGAACACCCGCTGGCGCCCGGGCGCACGCGCATTGCCGTGGACACCGCGACCGGCGTGTGTGTGTACTCCTCGGTGCTCGAGGGTCCCTTCGCCGGTCAGGGGCACAAGTTGGGCATCGAGGCCGTGGATGACTACTTGCTGGACGACCTCTTCACCGACATGGACTTCAACCTCACGGACGTCTCGGACCATGTGCCGTGGCCCATTCCGCTGGGCTGATCCAGGTGACGAAGGACGCCGCCCGGTGACCATCGAGAACTAGGCCACCGAGCGGCGTCGGCATCTGGAGACGAGCGCGGACTACATGTCCGAACGCTCCAGAACGTCGGTGACGAGCGCGGCGATCGGCGAACGCTCGGAGCGGTTCAGGGTCATGTGACCGAACAGTGTCTGCCCCTTAAGAGCCTCGACCACGGCAATGATTCCGTCGTGACGCCCCACGCGCAGGTTGTCACGCTGGGCGACGTCGTGGGTGAGGACCACCTTGGAGTTCTGCCCGATGCGCGAGAGCGCGGTGAGGAGCACGTTGCGCTCCAGTGACTGCGCCTCGTCCACGATCACGAACGCATCGTGCAGGGAGCGACCTCGGATGTGGGTCAGGGGCAGCACTTCGAGCAAGCCGCGGGCCACGACCTCCTCGACCACGGTGGTAGACACCACCGACGAGAGCGTGTCGAAGACCGCCTGACCCCACGGGTTCATTTTCTCCTCCTCAGTGCCGGGCAGGTAGCCCAGGTCCTGGCCGCCCACGGCGTACAGCGGACGGAACACCATAATCTTGCGGTGCTCGCGGCGTTCCAACACGGTCTCCAGTCCGGCGCACAGGGCCAGCGCGGATTTGCCGGTGCCGGCGCGGCCGCCCAAGGACACGATGCCCACTTCGGGGTCCAGGAGGAGGTCGATCGCCAGCCGCTGCTCGGCGGAACGGCCGTGCAGACCGAAAATGTCGCGGTCCGCACGCACCAGGCGGGTGCTGCCGTTCTCGTGCACTCGTCCCAGCGCGTGGCCCTTGGACGAATGCAGGATCAGACCCGTGTTCGTGGGCATCCCGGCGGTTCCGTCCAGATGCACCCGTGACTCTGCATACAGTTGCTCGAGTTCCTCGTCCGTGACGTCGAAGATTGCCGTGCCGCTGTACTCGTCATCGGTGCCCACCCATTCGGCGCGGTATTCGTCGGCCTCGAGCCCCAGCGCGGATGCTTTCACGCGCATCGGGAGGTCCTTGGACACCACGCACACGTCGTGGCCCTCTCGTGCCAAGTTCTTGGCCACGGAAAGAATGCGCGAGTCGTTGTCCTTGAGCCGGAAGCTCTGGGGCAGCACGGTGTCCGCCACGTGGTTGAGTTCTACGACCAGGCAACCGCCACTGGTGCCCAACGGGATGGGACGGTCCAGTCCCCCGTGTTCCACGCGCAGGTCGTCCAACAGCCGCAGAGCCTTGCGGGCGAAGAACCCCAGTTCGGGATCGTGACGCTTGGCCTCGAGTTCCGTGATGACCACCACGGGCAGCACCACGCGGTGCTCGGCGAACCGCAGGATGGCGCGGGGATCGGACAACAGGACAGATGTATCGATCACGTAGGAACGAGCCGTTCGGGCCGTGGCCGGGGCGGACGGTGCAACTACGGATTCGGTGCTGACGGTCATGGAAACCTTCCGACGGTGGGTTCAACCGGTTGCTGAGGGGTTACCGGTTGTTTTCAACGTAGGGACCGCAGGGATGCGCACGTCACACACGCAGTGAACGGAGCGTGAATTCGGGCTGGGGACTCAGTTGCCGAAGCGCCGCTGGCGATTCGCATAATCACGCAGGGCGCGCAGGAAATCCACGCGGCGGAAGTCCGGCCACAGGGCCTCACAGAAGTAGAACTCGCTGTAGGCGGACTGCCACATCAGGAAACCGGACAGCCGCTGTTCGCCGGAGGTGCGGATCAGCAGGTCCGGGTCCGGTTGGCCCCGAGTGTAGAGGCGCGCGGAAATGTCCTCCACGGATAGTGTCTCCGCCAATGCTTCCACCGAATCCCCGCGGTCTCGGGCGTCCCTGATGACTTCGCGAACGGCGTCGACAATTTCCTGCCGCCCGCCGTAGCCCACCGCGATGTTCAGATGCGGACCGGGGTTGTCCGCGGTCGATTCCGCAATGCACGCGACCTGATCACGCAGCCGGGGTGGCAGCAGATCCAAGGCACCCACCGGCTGGATCCGGCACAGCGCCTCGTCCTGCAGCTGGGTGACCAGCCCGGAAATGATCTCGATCAGCGCCGTGAGTTCTTCCTGCGGCCGCTTCAGATTCTCGGTGGAGAGGATGTACAGGGTGACCACGTCGATGCCGAAATCCGCGCACCAGTGCAGAAATTCCACAATTTTCTGGGCGCCGGCCTTGTGGCCGTCCGTGGTGGAGGCGCCGAATTGACGGGCCCACCGGCGGTTGCCGTCCACCAGAACACCCACGTGATGTGGCAAGGTGTCCTTTTTCAGGCTGCTGGCCAGGCGCGACTCGTACAGGGAGTACAGCGGACGGGGCAGTTTCACTGTGACGATCCTCCCCTGTTTCGACTGGGCCAACACTCAACCATGCCCTCTAAACTACCCGTAGGGGCAGCCGCCGGTGGCCAAGCGAATCCCCGGACATCCTCGTGTTCGCTCCGATCGGTAGCGGAGAAAGAGACTGGTGACATGACGCAGGGCAACAGTACCGACATTGGGTCCACGGTGCACCGGGCCACGGAAAGTCTGGGTGCGGCGGCGGAGCGGATGATCGAGAAGAAGCCCGCGTGGCGCGGCTGGATCCACGCCGGATTCGCCCCCGTGGCCCTGGCTCTGGGCCTGATCGCGGTTTTCCTGGCGCCTTCCATGGAACTACGTGTCGCGTGTGTGGTGTATTCGATCACCGCCGTGATGCTCTTCGGCACGTCGGCCGTGTATCACCGCTTTTACTGGGGCCTGCGCATGAACGCCGTGCTGCGTCGGCTGGACCATTCGAATATCGCTTTGGTCATCGCGGGCACCTACACGCCGTTGGCCGTGGCATTGCTGTCCCCGGACGCAGCCCAGGTGCTGCTGATCATCATTTGGTCCCTGGGCGCGGCCCTGGTGATCTTTCGCGTGTTCTGGATGCACGCGCCCCGTTGGCTTTACACGCCGCTGTACATCCTGATGGGCTGCCTCTCGTTGGTCTACCTCCCGGCGTTCTTCGCTGCGAACGTCGCGGCGACCTTGCTGGTCATTACCGGTGGCGTCTTCTACATCGGCGGGGCCGTCTGTTACGCACTCAAACGCCCGCACCTGCTGCCTGCGGTCTTCAGCTTCCACGAGGTGTTCCACGCCTGCACGATCCTGGGTTTCGTATGCCACTACATCGCGATCATGCTGGCCATGTTCATGGGCTGACGCGCACTTGCCCGTCTTCACGCCCGACGACGACGCCGCTACGCCCGGTCCAGGAGTCCACTCACCTCCTCCGGTGAACGCACCGGCAGTTCGCACTGACCGTTGCGACACAGCCACACCGCGAACTCGTTGCTCGATGCTTCGGGGACGCCATAGGGTGCGTGGCCCTCACCCAGCACCAGGACATCGGTGACTCGCCGTTTCCCGGCGCTCGACTGCACCCGATCCCAGTGCTCCTCGCTCGCGTGCACCACTTCGAGCAGCGCCGGCGGCTGCATGCGCAGCAACCACGCATGGAGGGTACCCCCGGCCGCCGTAGCAGCACGGGTGGCCAACCCCTGGGCCGGCTTCACCAGCACGTCCACCAGTTCGTCACTCGAACGCCCGGCCACCTCCGGCTGTCCGAGGAGCACGAGCCACTGCGCGAGGCACGACTGGGCCGACGCCGCGACGTCATCGAACGGGTCCGCCTGTCCCGTGGCACCCGCGGCGACCAGAACGGCATCCGGTTCCGCCGAGTCCATGGGGGTGTCACCGCGCATGAACTTCTCGACCGTGGCCCCGGCCAGTTCCAGGCTGCGGGCGTACCACTGCTCGAGCCCCGTGGCGCGGTACAGCGCGAGCATAGCCAGCCCCGCGCGCACATAATCCTCCAGCTGCCCGTCGTGCGGATCCACGGTGCCCCGTCGCGACGTGCGCGCCAGCGTCTTGGTGTCCGGGTCCCAGTGGCGGGTCCACAAGAACTCCGCGGCCCACTCGGCGGTCTCCAACCATGCCGGTTGGTCCAGCAGAACCGCGGCCTCCGCGAGCGCGGCAATGGCCATCCCGTTCCACGCGGTTACCACCTTGTCATCGCGTTCAGGGGGCGTGCGCTGCTCGCGTTGCTCCCATAATTGCTCGCCCACGTTCTGATCCAGGATTCCCGTGACGGCTCCGGACTCGCCCCACGCGGCCACGGCAGGACGGGGTGCGCCGCCCTCGCCGCGAGAGAACGTGTAGTACGCACCTTCGCGTTCAGCGCCCGGTGTGAGGGGGTCGCTGTCCGCATCCAGGGATGCGGCGATCGCACCCTGTTCGGTGATCATTTCCCGTGCCAACCACGTGACGATGCCCTCGGCCGCGTTCCGATACCGGGCGGCCCGGACCGGATCGGTGCCGCGCTCCTCGAGATACCGGGCAGTGTGCGCGAGCACCCGCAGCAACTGGGCGTTGTCGTAGAGCATTTTCTCGTAGTGCGGCAGCGACCAGTCCGGGGTCACCGAATAACGGAAGAAACCACCGCCCACGTGATCGTGCAGCGCCCCGGTGACCATGGCGTCCAAGGTGGCGGTGAGAAGTTCGGCCGCGCGAGCGGACCGATCACCATCGCGGGATGCCAGCAGCACCAGCGTTTCGAGCATCGGTGACGGCGGGAACTTGGGGCCGTTGCCGAAGCCCTCGTACGTGGAGTCCCGGGCTACTTCCAGGGCGTCCAGCCATGGCCCGATCAGCCGCGCTTCCTGGCCATCGGTGTCCCCCGAGGGGTCCGGAACCGCCACCTGCACCGGCCCGGCGGTGTGCCGGTCCGTTCCAAGCATGGACCCAACGGCTTCCGGGTGACGTTGCAGTGCATCCGTGACCGATTGCGCACCTTCCATCACCTGCTCGCGGCGCTCGGCCCACGCGTCTTGAACCGCGCGGAGCACCTGCATGAACGAGGGCCTGCCCTGGACGGGGCGTGGCGGGTAGTAGGTACCCGCATGGAACGCCTGGCCCTGCGGCGTGAGAAAGACCGTCATGGGCCAGCCGCCCTGCTGGGTGAGCAGTTGGGTCGCGGACATGTACAGGGCATCGACGTCCGGGCGCTGTTCGCGGTCCACCTTGAGCGCCACGAAATGTTCATTGATGTACGCCCCCACGGCGGGGTCCTCGAATGACTCGTGGGCCATCACGTGGCACCAGTGGCACGCGGCGTAGCCCACGGAAAGCAACACGGGCACATCACGGGAACGGGCCTCCGCGAAGGCCGCAGGTTCGAACTCCCACCAATCCACGGGGTTTTGGGCGTGTTGCAGCAAATACGGGCTGGTGGAATGCGCGAGCCGATTGGTCATGTCTCCACGATGCCACGAGCCCCTCACACGCATAAGGGGCTATCTGGGGAAGTGGGCCCCCGGAGCCTGAAACCGTGGTGCCGGAATTCGACCGGACCCGCTCCGGGGCCACGTCAGCGCTCAGTCCCGGTGGGCAGAGCTTCCGCCGGTTTCGTCCCGGTCCGCACTGGGTGCGGTACGAGGCTTGGGTGAGCGAGCGGCGTCGTCGGCGTCGGTGGTGACCCGTGACGCGGTGTCGGATGTGTGCGCGTAACCGCCCAGGCCGTCTTCCGCTGCGCGCTGCTCGGCGTACTGGGCCCGGTACCGCAATCTGCGATTGCGGCGGTTGAAGTCCAGGATCAGAAGAATCACGACCACCACCAGGAAGAAGGTGGCAAGGAAACCGGCAAGCCCGGGTGACACCTGGCTGGGTTCCAGCCCGGGCTTAAGATCACCCGCAGGATTGTCCGTGGCGGCTTGGAGCAGCGCGGTGGTCAACATGTTCACGACTGGTTACGCCTTTCGAGGGGAAGTTGTCCGGGCGTCCGGGTCGATACCCGCGAACAGGTCGGTCTCGGGAACGGCGGTCTCCACGCGCGCATCCGCCAGGGAGTAGTCCTCCCACGGCCAGACCTCGGCTTGCATATCCGAGGACACGGCGAAGAAGGGGCCGTCCGGATCCACCTGGGTCCGGTGGCAGCGCAGGGCGTTGTCGCGAGCGAAGAAGGTGTCCGAGCACTTGATCTTGGTGGTGGTTTCATGACGGGGTACCGGCGGGCGGTGACCCTCCGGGTCGGTCTCCTGCAGGGCGGCAATGCGCTCCGCGTACGGGGACTGGAACCCGCGTTCCTCCAACGCCTCGTGCAGGGCGATGAACCGCTCCACGTTGAAGGCGCGGTCGTAGTAGACCTTGAGCGGGGTCCAGGGCTCGCCCGTTCCCGGGTACGCATCGGGATCACCGGCCTTGCGATATGCCTCCATGGACACGTTGTGCGTCTGGATGTGATCCGGGTGCGGGTAGCCGCCGTTCTCGTCGTACGTCAGAATCACGTGCGGGCGGAACTCGCGCACCAGCTGCACCAGTGGCGCGGCCGCGCGCTCGAGCGGCTGCAACGCAAAGCATCCCACGGGCAGCGGGGGCAACGGATCACCCTCCGGCAAACCGGAATCCGCGAATCCGATCCAGCGGTGCTCGACGTTCAGGGCCTGGGCGGCCTGCGCCATTTCCTCACGACGCAGCCCCGGCAGGTCACGCTCGGCCCACGGCACACCGTCCATCTGGGCGTTGAGGATGGAGCCCTGCTCACCACCGGTGCACGTGGCTACCATGACGCGAGCGCCCAGGCCCACGTAGTGAGCCATGGTTGCCGCGCCCTTGCTGGACTCGTCATCCGGATGCGCGTGGATGGCCAAGAGCCGCAGTTTTGAATAATCCGTCACGGAACGGGAGCCTCCCGGGTGGGGTTCGGTTAAAACACAATCCCCGGTATCTTACGCCCGTACCCCGGTTAATGCTGTCGGGCCCGTCACCCGCACCACGCATTCTCAGGGGATCCCAACCCGCACTGGATACAGTGGGAGCATGAGTTCTTCCACCCCCGCGTCAGGATCCGCCTCGGGCGATGTCCTGGCCCAACGCTATGGCTCCGCGCACCGCTCGGTGTCCTCACGCGGCCGGCGCGGGCCCTCCTACCGAGGATGGGTGGTCATTGCCGTGATCGCAACGGTGCTCTCGGCGCTGTTCGTCATCTGGATCGTTCAAGGGCAGTCCAGCGCCCCGGCCGCCAAAGACGTCAGCTTTCAGGTGCAGGACGCCGGCAACACGTACGTGGACTTCGACCTCACCAAGGACCCGGATCAGACGGTCACGTGCGCGGTGCGTGCGCTCAACGAGCAGTATGCAATTGTCGGATGGAATGAAGTGACCATCGGCGAGGTGGCGCCCGAGGAACTCAACGGCCGCACCAGCACCCACCGGGTACCCGTGCGCACCACCAATGAGGCAAATTCCGTGGGCGTGGATTCCTGCTGGAACGTGGACTGAGCACGCTCCCGCACCGTGGCGTGAGACGGCCGCTTTGAGCCCGGACCGTGGCCTCACTTACACTGGGGTCTAGAAACTTTGTACGATCCCCGACCCGGATGGGCAGCGAGCCGCAGCGGCTCACCACCGGGGCGGGGTTTTTCACACGTGCCCACCACACCGGAGGGCACCCGAGAACGGAGATAGCGTGGCTACAAACGAGGGCGCCTGGCTGACCCAGGAAGCATACGATCGGCTCAAGAAGGAACTTGACCACCTTTCCGGGCCGTACCGTCAGGAAATCGTTGATCGTATCGAACAGGCCCGCTCCGAGGGAGACCTCAAGGAGAACGGCGGTTACCACGCTGCTCGCGAAGAGCAGGGCAAGAACGAGGGTCGCATCAACCAGCTGACACAGTTGCTCGACAACGCTCAGGTGGGCGAGGCCCCCGCGGACGACGGCGTGATCGAAGCAGGCATGGTGGTCACCGCTGACATCGCCGGGGACGAAATGACCTTCCTGATCGGCTCCCGCGAGGTCGCTGAGGACCTCACGGGCGGTGAGGACCTCGAGGTGTTCTCCGAGCGCTCCCCCATGGGCGCGGCCATCCGCGGCCACAAGGTGGGTGACGAGCTGACCTACCAGGCTCCCAACGGCAAGGACATCAAGGTCAAGGTCCTGGACGCCAAGCCGTTCCACAACTGACCCGCAAGTCATGATTCGGGGCCGCTCTCACCATCCGAGGGCGGCCCCGACTCATTCTTACGTCAATCCTCCGATCCCAGGAGCACTCGTGGTTACCCACTGGAACCGTCAACCCACCACATGGACCGTGCCGCTCATCGCTCTGACCGCGCTGCTGGCCGTCTCCGCGATCGTCGTACACTTCCTGGGCCAGTCGAACCCGGAGCTCAACACCACGGGCGGTCTGCGCAACATCCTGTGGTTCGCCACGTTTGTGGTTGCCTTCATTACGTATTTCACCGCGCGCGGTGGACGGCGCCGCTGACGCCCCGGTTCGCGGGGCTGCCCGCCCATCGTGAGGTCAGTGCACCACCACGGGTCGGAAGCCTTGAGCCTCCAGCGCGTCGATGACCTTGTCGCAGTGCGCGTGGCCCTTGGTCTCCATGTCGATGGTGATGGATACGTCCCCCATGGACAGCGAACCGCCGATGCGCGTGTGATCCACGCCGGTCACGTTGGCGTCCATGTCCGCAATAATGCGTGAGATCAGGGCCAGCTCACCGGGGCGGTCGGTGAGCATCATCTTGATGGTCATGTACCGGCCCGCCGCGGAAAGGCCGCGCTGGATCACCTTGAGCATGAGCATGGGGTCGATGTTGCCGCCGGACAGCAACACCACCGTGTTGCCCAGATTCCCGTAGAACTCCTTGAGTCGGCCCTCCAGAATGGCGGCCACGCCCACGGCGCCGGCGGGTTCCACGACCATCTTGTTGCGTTCCAGCATGAAAATGAGCGCCTGAGCCAGTGAGTCCTCACTGACCGTGGTCACGTCGTCCGCGAGTTCCTTAATGATCTGGAACGGCAATTGACCGGGGCGGCCCACCGCAATGCCATCGGCAATGGTGGACACCTTGCTGAGGGTTACGAGCGCGTCCCCGGCCAGTGAGGGCGGGTAGGCGGCGGCGTTCTCCGCCTGCACACCGATGAGACGAATGTCCCGCCCCAGTTCCTTCGCCTTGGCTTTCACGGCCACGGACAGCCCGGCCAGTAAGCCTCCCCCGCCCACACCGGCAATGATGGTGTCGACGTCCGGGACCTGGTCCACGATCTCCAGACCCAGGGTGCCCTGTCCGGCAATGATGGCCGGATGGTCAAAGGGGTGCACGAACACCGCACCGGTTTCTTCCGCGTACCGTTGCGCCTCGGTCAGGGCCTGGTCCACGGTACTGCCGAACAGCACGACCTCGGCTCCGTGATCCTGGGTGGCCGCGACCTTGGGCAGTGCCGCACCCAGGGGCATGTAGATCCGCGCCTTGATACCCAGCTTGTTGGCCGCCAGCGCCACACCCTGCGCATGGTTACCCGCCGACGCCGCCACCACTCCCCGCGCCTTGTCCTCCTCGGAGAGCCCGGCCATCCGGATGTACGCGCCGCGGATCTTGAAGGAGCCGGCACGCTGGAGATTCTCGCACTTGATGTGAACTTCGGAGCCGAGCATGCGAGACAGTGCGCGCGAGTGCGCCACGGGCGTTCGCTCAATGACGTCTTCCAGCATGTGCGAGGCACGTTCGATGTCCGCCGCGGTCACCGGCATTTCGTTCAGGCCCACTTCACACTTCTTTCGCTCTGCAATGCGCGCCGCCCGCGGGCGGTCACCATAACGGTTGGTCGGCCGCGGTCTTCGCGCTGCCGGGCCACAACGCGGCGCCCCGTTCGAGGGCGCCGCGTTCCATGCTATTACTCGTTGGGACGCAGTTTCGTCCTGCGACTATGCTCGATCCACGCTGTCCTGCTCAATGGTGGCGTCGTGCTCGGTGTCTTTTTTGTGCTTTTCTTCGCGCTTCTGCTCTTGCAATTCGCGGTCCCTGTGGCGCTTGAGTCGGAAACGTTGGAGTTGTTCCATGACCTGCTCACGAGTCAGGTCTTGCTTCCTGGCTTCCTTCTTGATCTCCCATGGATATAAGAACGGGGTCCATGCGATCTGGTCATCTTGTTCCCATGCCCGGGAAGACAGGTACCGCACGATCGTGTTCAGGATGGCCAACAGGGGAACGGCGAACAACGCACCCACAATGTCGTACAGCACAGCACCTGAGGCCACGGCCAGGAAGACTGCCACGGGGTGCAGGGAAACGGCCTTGCCCATAACCAGCGGCTGCAGCACGTTCGACTCGACCTGCTGAACCAGCAGTACGACACCCAACATGGCCAGGGCGACACCCAGGCCATTGGCCACCAACGCGACCAGGACGGCAATGATGCCGGTGGCCACGGCGCCGACAATGGGGATGAACGAGGCCAGGAAGACCAGCACACCTATGGGCAGCGCGAGCGGGACGCCCAGCAGGAAGGCCCCCAAACCAATGCCCACGGCGTCGACGAACGCCACGAACACCTGGATACGTACGTACTGAGCGAGGGAGAGCCAACCCTTACGACCGGCGCCGTTGACGGCGGCGCGGGCGCGGTGCGGGAACAGTTTGACCAGGAACAGCCAGATCGACTCGCCCTGCATGAGGAAGAACAGCAGCACGAACAACATGATGACGATGCCTGTGAGGATGTTGCCCGCGGTGGAACCGAAGGTCATGGCCCCGGACAGTATGGCCTGCGAGTTCTCCTGCAGGGTGCTGCCGATCTCACTGAACCACTGATTGATGGTGTCGGTGGAGACGTTGAGACGACTGTCCTCGAGCATGCCGATGAGCTTCTGAAAGCCACCCACCGCACTGTTCGAAAGCTGGGCGAAACCGGCGATCATTTGCTGGCCGGCCAGGGTCAGTAGGCCGAGCACCAAAATGATGAGACCGACTTCCACGATGGCTGCTGCCAGCCCGCTTGGCACGTGCTTGGAGCGCAGCCACTTGACGGCGGGGCTCAGCAAACCCGCCAACAGCCCCGCGATGGCCACCGGGATAAGGACGGTGGAAATCTTGGACACCAGCCAACCCACCAGCCCGATAGCTGCGATCACCAGAATGACCCGCCATGACCACGCGGCAGCAATGCGCACCGGAGCGGAGACCATGTCACGTCCGTGACGTTCCGGGTTTGAAACCGGCCCGGATTCATACTCGGGGTGCTCTTGCTGGGAATGCGTCTGCGACGTAGACACGGTTGAAGACATGGTTCCATCATGGCACGCCCGCCCGAGCATTCTTTGTTTCACGGCTCACCGTCCACGGATGCAAAAATGGAGGCTATGTCCGCCATTTTGCTCCGTGTCCTGGCCCAGCGCCGTCCCGCAAGTGTCCTGACGCAGGAAGCGCCCAGACGCCTCGAACTGGAGTCCGTGCTCCGCGCGGTGGCGGGCGCCCGGTTCGACGATTCACCCACCCCGTGGCGAGTGGCCGTGACCAATCGCCAGTCGGCTTCGGACCTGGCCGCAGCCATGGCCGGGCTGACGTCGGTTCCCGCCATGGACGGGCCCATCCCGCGACTCAAGGGAAAGAAAATTCGTCGGTTGGCGGCCTACCGCGGCAGTTTGCAATGGGCCTCCACGGGCGGAACCGGGCTGGCCATCATTTTCCGGTTCGATCCCGAGTCCGAGACCCCGAAGAAAATCCAGCGCTTCGACGCGTACTCGATTCGGGGCCTGCTGGAAGCCGCCTTCTACGCGCAGGGCTGGGCCACAGTGTGGTCGCGACGCACTCCCAGCGAGGAGCAGATCCTGCGTGAGTTCTATCGCTTGGGCGAGAATGAGGAAATTCTCGGCTGGCTGTTCGTGGGCCGCCCGGCACACAACTCGGCACCGGATCGCGCCATCAACCTGCCGCCCCGGGATCTCGAGATCACGTACATCTAGTACCTAGGGCATGGACCCAACGACGACGCCGCGGGCCTTGCGTTAGTAACGCAAGGCCCGCGGCGTGATCAGATGCCCTGGTCAAGAGCGAACGGGATTACTCGGACATGCTCCGGATGATGGCGAGCACGCGCAGGATCTCCACGTAGGCCCAGATCAGGGTCACGGTCAACCCGAAGGCGGCCGACCATGCTGCCTTCTCCGGGATGCCGCGGCGCACGCCGTCGGTGATGTTCTCGAAGTCCAGCACAAAGCTGTAGGCGGCCAACAAGATGGCCAATGCGCCCACGATCAGACCCAGCGGGATACCGAACAGGGTGACCTCGTAGCGCATGTTGAAGCCGCCGAGGAGCGAGGTGCCCAGGTTGATGAGCGCGAACAGCGCGTAAGCCATGATGGCGACCATGAAGATCTTGGTCACGCGCGGCGAGGAACGCAGCACACCCACCTTGTAGAGCACCAGCACCGACACGAAGACCGCAACGGTACCCATGACGGCCTGGATCACAATGCCCGGGTAGCTTGCCTCGAACATGCCGGAGATGCCACCCAGGAACAGGCCTTCGGCCAGGGCGTAGGCAATGATCAGCGCCGGGCTGGGCTCGCGCTTGAACGCGTTGACCAACCCGAGGACCAAACCGATCAGGGCGCCGGGCAGGGCGAGGATCGGCATCATCCAACCGAGCACGCCGGTCACGACTATGCAGACCAGCAGGACGCCGGTGCGCATCACCACATCGTCGTAGCTCATCCGCCCGGTCTGGGCGGGGCCAGCTGCCGGGGCGTTGTACATCTGCTCGAGGTGCTCGGGCGAGTAACGCGGATCCTGGTAGGAACCGGGCGCGCCTTGTTGCGCGCTTTTCTTGTTGAAGTCGCGCAGGAGCGGGTTTCCACCGGCCATGTGTGCGTCCTTTCATGACGTATACGGGCTGTTCATCAAGGGTAGCAGTGACGCGTCACCCGGAGCTGGGAGTTTGTGCACAGCGAACACTGAATCCGGCCGGCCACGGCCTGCGAATAAGGGGCCCGTCCAGCTTGTTCTCAGGGCCGAGACGCGTGTGATCTGGACAACACTTGAATAGTTGGGCATCCTACTAAAGCACCCGACCGAGAGGAACGTTTCATGGATGTCTCCGATACTTCTGCCCTGGTGACCGGCGCGGCCTCTGGCCTGGGAGCCGCGACCGCCGCGGCGCTGGCCGCCCGTGGCGTGCGCGTGGTGGGTCTGGACCTGCCCGCGAGCGTGGAGAAGGCACCCGACGTCGCGGGCGTGATCTATCACGCTGCTGACGTGACCCAGCCAGATCAGGTGCGCGCCGCCATCGACGTCGCAGCCGTGAACGGCCCCTTGCGAACGGTGGTCAATTGCGCCGGCATCGGGCCCTCCGCCCGCATCCTGGGCAAGAAGGGCCCACACGATCTGGGGTTGTTCGAGACCGTGATCCGGGTGAATCTGATCGGCACCTTCAACGTGCTGACGCTGGCCGCGGAGGCCATGGCTGAGACCGACCCCGTGGACGAGGACGGCCAACGCGGGGTGATCGTGAACACCGCTTCCGTGGCGGCCTTCGAGGGCCAGGTGGGTCAGGCGGCCTACGCAGCGTCCAAGGGCGGTGTGCACAGTCTGACCATCACCGCCGCACGTGACCTGGCAAGCCTGGGTATCCGCGTGAACACCGTGGCCCCGGGCATTGTGGAAACCCCCATGCTGGCCACGGTCAGCGAGGAGTACCGTGCGGGCCTGGCCGCGGGTGTGCCCTTCCCCCGTAGGCTGGGCCGCCCCTCCGAATACGCGCAGATCGTGACCACGTTCGTGGACAACGATTACCTCAACGGCGCCACGCTGCGCATGGACGGCGCCCTGCGCATGGCCCCGCGCTGACATTGTCTTGATGACATCCGCCCCTGTTCGATCGACCGTTCGGAGAATTTTTCATGGCTGAGGCCTACATCGTTGATGCCGTCCGCACGCCCGTGGGGCGCCGGGGCAAGGGACTCGCGGAGGTTCATCCGCTCGATTTGGCCGCCGCCCCGCTGAAGGAACTAGTCACCCGGCAGGGCATTGATTCCCAGGAGTACGACGAGGTGATCCTGGGGTGCATCGACCAGCTGGGCCCACAGTCCATGGACATTGCCCGCAACGCGTGGCTCGCGGCGGGGCTGTCCCAGGCGGTTCCCGGCAGCACCATTGAACGGCAGTGCGGTTCGGGCCAGCAGGCCATCAGCTACGCGGCGCAGGCGGTGATGAGCGGCATGAGCGAGCTGGTGGTGGCCGGCGGCGTGCAGTCGATGTCCAGCATTCCGCTCTCCTACTCCAACGCGGCCGCCGAGAAATTCGGGTTTCCGGACCCCTTCACCGGTTCCAGCGGTTGGTCCGAACGCTACGGCGATCAGAACATCTCCCAGTTCCGGGGCGCGGAAATGATGGCTCATCGCTGGGGCCTCACACGGGACGAGCTCGAGGAATTCGCCGTGGAATCCCACGAACGTGCCCTGGCCGCCCAGCGGGAAGGACATTTCGATCGGGAGATCCTGCCGCTGGCCGGGTTGTTCGAGGATCAGGGCCCGCGCGAACCCGATCTCGAGAAACTCCGCTCCCTGCAGCCGATCGTGGCGGGTGGTCTGCATACGGCGGGTACTGCCTCTCAGATGTCCGACGGCGCTGCCGTTGTGTTGCTAGCCTCCGACCGCGCCGTGGCCAGGTACGGACTGCGCCCGCGAGCGCGCATCCACCATGTGTCGGCCCGCGGCGATGACCCGATCATGATGCTGTCCGCACCCATTGCCGCGACCCGGTACGCCCTGGAGCGCACGGGCATGCGCTTGGCCGACATGAACCTGATCGAGATCAACGAGGCTTTTGCCGCGGTGGTGCTCGCGTGGCAACGCGAAACCGGTGCGGACATGTCCATGGTCAATGTGAACGGCGGGGCCATCGCTCTGGGCCACCCCATTGGTGCCACCGGCGCGCGGCTCATGACGTCACTGCTGCACGAACTCGAACGCCGGGACGCCAGATGGGGGCTGCAGACCATGTGCGAGGGCGGCGGTCAGGCCAACGTCACCATCATTGAACGTCTGTGAGCCACCCGATTTCCCGCGAAAGGACCCACCCGTCATGAATGCATCTGCCCGGGAGCACGAGACCGATTCGGCGGTGGCCACGGCCACGTCCAACACGCTGGGCGCTCTCCTGCGCCGCACGGTCACCCGCAACGGTCCGGCCACCGCAGTCCTGTTCGAGGATCGCCGCTGGACGTATTCCGAACTGGATGAGGCAGTCCACCGTGTCGCGCATCGCCTGGTCGATACCGGATTGCCACGCGGGTCTCGGGTCGCCGCCTACGGTGCCAATTCGGACGCCTATGTTCTGCTGTACCTGGCGTGCGCCCAGGCCGGTCTGGTGCATGTCCCGGTGAACTTCGCACTCAAAGGTGACGAGTTGGCCTACATCCTGGAGGATTCCGGGGCGAGCCTGCTCGTGGTCGACAACGCTTTGTTGCCGCTGGTCGAGGACGTCCGCGGTTCCGGGCGCGCGCCCGACGTCGAGCAGGTGTGGTCCATGTTCCCGGATCCGCAGCCGTCCGCCGGCACCCGGCCCGAGGGTGTCTCGCTGCTGGAGACGGCGCTGGACCAGGCGGCGTCGTCGGAGCCGGTCACCGTGCCCGTGGTCGACAGTGACCTGGTGCAACTGCTGTACACCTCCGGCACCACATCCGCACCCAAGGGCGCCATGATGACGCACGCCGCGCTGATCGCCGAGTACGTCTCCTCGATCATCGCGTTGGATTTCGCGGCCGAGGACCGACCGCTGATTGCCATGCCGCTCTACCACTCCGCCGCAATGCACGTGTTCCTACTGCCCTACCTCACGTTGGGTGCCACCGTGCGCGTGATCGCCAAGCCCGACGTCGGGCAGATCGTTGCGCTCGTGGAAAAAGAACACATCGGTTCGCTGTTCCTGGCCCCCACCGTGTGGGTGCCCCTGGCCAACTCTCCCGAACTGGACACCCGCGACCTCTCGTCACTGACCAAGGCCCAGTACGGCGCGTCCATCATGCCGGTGACCGTGCTGCAGCGATTGCGCTCGCGGTATCCGAAAATCGGCTTCTACAACTGTTTCGGTCAGTCCGAGCTGGGGCCGCTGTGCACCGTGCTGCGCCCGGAGGAGCACGACGCGCGGCCGGCATCGTGCGGACGTCCCGTGTTCTACGTGGAAGCCCGGGTGGTCACCTCCGAGGGTGCGTTGAGCGCGCCCGGTGAACCCGGTGAGATCCAGTACCGCTCCCCGCAGCTGCTGACCGGGTACTGGAACAAACCGGAGGCCACGGAGCAGTCATTCGTGGACGGCTGGTTCCGCTCCGGCGACCAGGTCACCCAGGACGCGCAGGGGTTCATCCAAGTGGTGGACCGGATCAAGGACGTGATCAACACCGGTGGCGTGCTCGTGGCCCCGCGCGAGGTCGAGGACTGCATTTACGAACTGGACGAGGTGGCCGAGGTCGCCGTGGTGGGGTTGCCGGACGAACGCTGGATCGAGGCCATCACGGCAGTGGTCGTGCTCAAGGAGGGCACCACGCTGACCCCCGAAACGGTGCGGTCGCACGTGAAATCTCGGATCGCCGACTACAAGGTGCCCAAGCGGGTGGACTTCGTTGCGGAACTGCCCCGCAACCAGTCCGGCAAGCTGCTCAAACGCCAGCTGCGAGCGGAACGTTCCCAGGAGACCACCGGAACTGCCACCACGGAGGATCGCGCGTGAGCGCCGGGCCGTCGCAGCGGTATGACCTGTCCGAGGCACTGGGTACCGATTACCTGTCCGCCCTCGATGCCATCAGCGACGATGACCGAGCCCACTGGGGCCGGGCTCGGGAGTACGGCACGCAGATTCTGCCCCTGGTCAACGAATCCTGGGACCGCGGTGAGTACCCCACGGACCTGGTCCGGCGGGCGGGCGAACTGGACCTGCTGACCGACGGGCTGAATGTACCCGGGCACCGGAGAATGTCCCCGCTCGCGGCCGGACTGGTCACCATGGAGATCTCCCGCGCGGACGGTTCGCTGGCGGCGGCCGCTGCGGTGCAGGGTGGGTTGGTGTTGCGCAGCCTGGTGTTGTTCGGCAGTACTGCGCAGAAGGCCACCTATCTGGAACCGGTGGCCGGGGGCGATCTCCTGGGTGGTTTCGCCTTGACGGAACCAGCCCACGGATCCGACTCGGTGTCGCTGGAAACCACCGCCCGGCGCGAGGGCTCCGGGTGGGTGCTGAACGGTCACAAGAAGTGGATCGGCAACGGGGCGACCGGCGGAATCACCGTCGTGTGGGCGCGTGATGAGTCGGATGGTCAGGTCAAGGGCTTCATCGTGGAACAGTCCACGCCCGGGTACTCGGCAGAGGTAATCCGGGGCAAGGGTGCGTTGCGGGCCATTCACCAGGCGGAAATCACCCTGGACAACGTGCGCGTGCCCGCCGATGCGCGGCTGCCCGAGGTGCACTCGTTCAAGGACGTCTCCCGCGCTCTGGTGGAAACCCGCGTGAACGTGGGCTGGTCCGCGCTGGGCCACGCCACATTCATGTTCGAGGCCGCACTGTCCTACGCCAAGCAACGCACCCAGTTCGGTAAGCCGCTGGCCGGTCATCAAATGGTGCAGGAGCGCCTGGCCCAGATGCTCGCGGAACTGACCAACATGCAGTTGCAGTGCGTGGCCGTGACGCGCCTTCAGGCAGCGGGCACCATGCGGCCCGCTCAGGCCTCGATGCTCAAGTATCACAACACCCGTGGGGCCCGCCGGATTGCCGCCACCGCGCGGGACATGCTGGGTGGCAATGGGATCCTGTTGGAGAATCACGTGATCCGGCACATGACGGACGTGGAAGCTCTGCACACCTACGAGGGCACCGAGTCCGTCCAGGCCTTGATCCTGGGCCGTGATCTCACCGGCATCAGCGCCTTCGCCTGACCACTACCAACGGAGCACCGTGACCACAGCTACGACACTCTCAGCCGTCCGGATCGAACGTCGCCCCGGCGTGGTTCGGCTCATCCTGAACCGGCCCGCGGACGGTAATGCCCTCACTCTCGAGATGGCACGGGAGGTGTTGGCCGCCCTGTGCGACGCCGAGCCCGACCCGGACGTCCACGTGTTCACCCTCACGGGCGAGGGCCGGTTCTTCTGCGCCGGCGGGGACGTGACGAGCATGGCCTCCCATGAGCCCGCCGATCGCCCCGCCTTCCTGCGCTCCCTCGCCGACGCCGCCCACGACGTCGCGTTGGCCATGGTGCGTTCGCGCCTGCTCATCCTTGCGGGCGTCAACGGCACGGCGGCCGGCGCCGGGTTCGGGTTGGTGTTGAACTCCGACTGGGTGCTGGCCTCCGATCGGTCGAGCATGCTGGCGGCGTACTCCACCATGGGGCTCTCACCGGACACCGGCGTCGCCTACCTGCTCCCCCGCGCGGTGGGTCATCAGCGTGCCATTGATCTGGCGCTGAACGGTCGAGTGTTGAGCGGCGCCGACGCCGTGGACTGGGCCATCGCGAACGAGGTGACCGAGGCGGCGTCGTTCGGGCAACGTCTCACCGAGGTCGAGGACCGTTTCCTGGGCGGAGCGGTACAGACCTATGGGCCGACCAAGAAATTGCTGCGGGCTGCCGCGCTGGACGGGTACGAGGAACACTTACGCCGTGAATCCGTGAGCATCGCGGAACTGTCCGGACACCCGGACACCGCGCAGCGCGTGGATCGGTTCGTGGAGAAGAAGGGCGGGTAGGCCGCGCGAGACCTGTCGTGGTACCTCGCCGGCGAACCATTGAGGTTGCCGTTCGTACAGCTGAACATCTGGGGATCCGGATCGCAGTGGAATCTGGGTCGATACCGCGGACCGGCGCCTTAAATGTCATTGGTCGCGAACCTCAGCCTCAGATGTCACGGGCGGAAACCGGTAGGCCGGATCCCTCACCGGGAAAGGCGGATATGGTGCCCCCAGTGGGACTCGAACCCACACTGCGCGGATTTTAAGTCCGCTGCCTCTGCCAATTGGGCTATGGGGGCCGCGCAAAAGCTACCGGTTCATTCCCCGTGAAGGGAGCTGAACCGGTAGCTTCGCGAGTAACTGTAGGTTACAGCCTTGCCTTGACCTTATCCACATCGTCACCCGCGGCGATCTTGAACGACCGGCGCGGGTCGCGCACGTGGCGCATACCGGTGGTGTCGCGCCCGAAGAGCATATTGATGCCCCACTCGCTGAAAATGCGCACCTTGCGTTCGATCGTGGGGATTGCGTAACCGTGGTAGAGGCGGTGAGCCGCCCAGGCGGGCAAACCACTGAACTCGACACCGCGGACGTTGGCCACGCCCTTGTACAGGCCCAAGCCGGCCACGGCGCCCAAGTTCTCGTGGTAATAATCTTCGAGCGCTTTGCCCTCGCGCGCGGCAATGATGTTCTTGGCCATGGTCTTGGCTTGGCGCACGGCGTGCTGAGCGTTGGGAACACAGAAGCCACCCGGCCCGGTGCCGGTGAGATCCGGAACGGCCGCGATGTCTCCGGCAGCCCAGGCTCCCTCGATCGGCCCGTCGTCACCGGTCACACGCAGGTCTGCGCCGGCCCGCACTCGACCGCGTTCGTCCACGGGCAGGTCGCTGTTCTTCACGAACGGCGAGGCCTGAACACCCGCGGTCCACACCAGGGTGTCGGTGTACATCTCGCCCGCCGGGGACTTGTCCTTCATGTTGATCAGCTTGACGAGCTGATCCTTGGCGGAACTCAAGGAGGTGTTGAGCAGCACCTCGATACCGCGGGACCGCAACTGCGCCACGACCTGCTCGGCGCGTTCCTTGGACACCTCGGGCATGATGCGGTCCATGGCCTCGACCAGGACGAAACGAAGATCGGAGACCTTGAGTCGGTCATTGCGCTCCACGGCGGTGCGTGCCATGTCCTCGAGCTCTGCGAGACCCTCGGTGCCGGCGTACCCTCCGCCGACCACGACGAACGTCAGAGCCTTACGCTTTTCGTGCTCATCGTCAGTCAGGGATGCGATTTCAATGCGCTCCAGAACCCAGTTGCGCAGTGAGACGGCCTCTTCAATGGTCTTCAGACCAATGGCGCTGTCCGCCAGGCCCTCGATGGGGAACGTGCGGGTCATGGAGCCACCGGAAATGACGATCTCGTCATAGGGCAGATCGAAGTTGGGTCCCTGATCGATACCGCGAATACTGACCGTGTGGTTGGCGTGGTCGATGCTCTCCACGCGGCCACCGATGAGTTCGCAGTCCTTGAGGTGCTGACGGTGCGGAACAATGGCGCTGCGTGCCTCGATGTTGCCGGCGGCAACCTCGGGCAGGAACGGCAAGTAGGTCATGTACGGGTTGGGGTCGACAACCGTCACGACGCCACCCGATTCCTTGATGCGAGTTTGTAGCCGTTGCGCGAGCGTGAAACCAACGTATCCGCCGCCGACGATCAGAAGACGCGGACGGTCCTTAGCCAATTGATTGAAAGCCATATCTGAAAGTCTACTCATCGCCGACCTAATTCCCGCTTTGAAAGGCCGGGGCCGGGTGCGCTGATCGTGAAATGTTCGTCTCAGCGGTTTACCGAACGGATGTGGAGGACCGCCGCGACCGTCAGCCCGGCGACCACCAGTCCGAAACCGGCCAGGATCACCACGGGCAGGGCGCCCGTTTCATTGAGCGGGGCTTGCGCCACCGGCGGGGTGGCTTCCTCCGTGACCTGCTCGGTGTGAGGGGTTTCGGTGGCCCCCGGCGACGACGCCGTCTCGCTGGCCGTGGCCGGTGCCGGCCGGTGCACGCTCATCCAGTGCTTCATGCTGCCCAGCGGATTCTTGTCGACGTCCGGTACGTCCTGCGCTACGGCGGCCTTCACATCCAGGATCCCGTATCCGTAGAACGGATCCTGGCCTTTCCCACCGGCATCGTGGGCGGTGCGGATGATCTGGTTGGCAATCTGCGCAACGCTCAGGTCCGGGTTCTTGGACTTGATCAACGCGGCCGTTCCGGAGACCAGGGGCACGGTCGCTGAAGTGCCGGACCATTCGGCGTACCCGCCATCCGGCATAGCGCCCACCATGTCCTCGCTGGGTCCCGCAACCGCGATCGAGATTCCCTGGGACGATGAGTCCCAGCTCGCCTGGCCCGCGCGGTTCACGCCACCCACCGTGAGGACACCGGGAATAGTGGCCGGGGCCCCCACCTGGTTGAGCCCGGAACCACGGTTGCCCGAGGCCGCCACGACCAGGACATCCTTCTCCTCCGCGTAGGCGAACGCGGAATCCCAGGACTGTGGCCATTCGGGGGAATCCGAACCCACGGACATGTTGATGACGTCCGCCCCGTTGTCCACGGCCCAGCGAACGGCGTTCGGAATCTGCTCGTTGACATCCTTCACACCGGGCTCCTCGTTGCCGAGCCACAGGGACACGGGCAGGATCTCCGCTTCCGGAGCCACACCGATCACTCCGCTCTGTTTCCCGGGGCCGTCCGGATTGTCCTCGCCATGGCCCCGTCCGGCGGCCAATGACGAAACCAGGGTGCCGTGTTCGGGTTCCGAGCCCAGGCCGCGGTGTCCTTTGCCGTCGCCCATGCCGGACACGTCCGTACCGTCCACAACGGCGTCGCTGAGATCCTGGTGGGTTGCGTCCACGCCGGTGTCGATCACGGCGATTTTCACGCCCTTGCCGGTGGACTCCTTCCAGGCATCGCGCACCCCGTATTCGTCGAGCCAATACTCTCGCTCGCGGATCGCGTCCACGGCCACGGGTACCTTGCCGTCCGTGGGCGGCGGTGCCACCGGACTCTCCAGAGGGATCGACGGCGCGGGGGCTGCGGGTTGCTGCTCGTTGTCGGGCATGGCCACCGCGGGGGCTGCGGCGAAGGACAGGACCACGGCGGCAGCGGCCGCACCCGAGAGAACGCGGCGGCGTGTGGCGCGAACCGACATGACTAACCTCAACTCGAATAGGAACGCATTGATGGAGCCGGCCCCGGCCGTTGGGTGTTCAAACCTCGGAGGAGTCAGCGCACCAGGGACAGACCAATTCCGTCTAAAATATCGTGCTCGCTGGCCGTAACCGATTGCACTCGCCCCTGTGTCGCGGAGACGACCCGTTCGATGACACGCCGCCATACCAGGGCGCCGCCACCGATCACGTCCACGCGACCCTGGTGCATGTACGCCAGTTGGGCCCGTTCCTGTTTGGTCATGGCAGTGAGGTCCTTACAAGCCTGGGTGATCGAGTCCACGGGCATGGTCGATCCGTGTATTGCGTCAGGATCGTAGCTCTCCAGATTCATGGCGCGAGCCGTCACCGTGGTGACCGTCCCTGCGACACCAACCAGGTGGGTGGTTTGGAACAACGGAACGATCCGGGCCACGGAGTCCATGGCCTCGTCCACGTCCTGCAGCACCTGGCGCTGCTGTTCATCGGTGGGTGGATTGGAGCCCAGATACCGTTCGGTCATGCGCACGCACCCCACGTCCACGCTCTTGGCCGCGGTCACACCGTCCACCGTGCCCAGCACACACTCGGTGGATCCGCCGCCCAGATCGACCACGAGCACGCGGTCCTCGGGCGTCAGAGGACCGGTCGCGTTGGCGGCACCGCGGAAGGACAGGGCCGCTTCTTCCTCACCTGTCACGACCTCCGGCACCACACCCAAGCGTTGCCTGATGCCGTCCACGAACACCTGGCGGTTGCCGGCATCGCGTGTGGCTGACGTTGCCACGAAACGGATCTCGTCCACCTTGTGCTTCTTGATGAGGCGGGCGTACTCCTCGGCGGCGGCGAACGTCCGATCCAGCGCGGCCTCGGCGAGCCAGCCCGTGGAGTCCACGCCCTGGCCCAGGCGAACCACGCGCATTTCACGCACGATGTCGATGAGTTCGGGGTGTCCGTTCTCGTCCTTGACATCCGCAATCAGGAGGCGGATGGAGTTGGTCCCGCAGTCGATGGCAGCAACGCGCATGGGTGATGGATCCTTGGCTCTATGGGGAGTGCGCCAATTCAGCGCGATCCCACTTTACCCGCGTTCTGGCCGCCGCCATGACGGCGAGGACAGGTGCCCTGCGGCGGCGTGACTGACGCCCCCGCCCTGAGCGGTGCACCCGCTCAGTCCGCGGTGCGCCACCGGGGGTCGCACGCGCAGCGGTCCGCGGTCCAGGTGTCCGCGATGAGCTCCAGTGTCTCGTCGCCCAGCGGGTTCACGCCCGGTCCGGCGGCCAGGCTGTGGCCCGCCAGTACGTGCAGACATTTCACGCGCGTGGGCATGCCTCCGGCGGAAATTCCCTCGATCTCGGAGACCTCACCGACTCCGGCTTTCTCGCCAATCCGACGCCGCTCCCCCAGGTAATGCTCGTGGGCCGCCCGGTACTGCTCCGCCAACTGCGCATCTTCGGTGATCCTGTCCGACATGCCGTACATGCTGCCCTCGGCCTCGAGCCGGGACACCGCGGACGTAATGACCGGGTGCGTCAGGTAGAAGACGGTGGGGAAGGGCGTGCCATTGGCCAATCGCGGTGCGGTGGCAACCACCAGGGGATTACCGCACACGCAACGGGCCGCAATTTCCACCACGTCTCGCGCGGGGCGACCGAGCTGGTGTGCCACCACCGTGAGATCCTGCTGGGTCACTGCGGGGGCAGGGGTCGGCTGTGTTTCAGTCACTTGCGTACTACTTTCCGGCGCACTGCTGGGCCAGTTCATTCATGGAGAGGACTATTGTGTGGTGGATTTGCTGCGGAAATAGGCGGTTACTGTTCCGGCTCCACCGGGGCGATTTCAGGCTCGCTCGGGGGGAACGCCGAATCCACCACGGACTGCCACAGTCCGTCCGCCCACGCGGGTTTGCCCGCTTCGACCTGCTCAGCGGAAGACTCCGCTGCTTGGCGGCCCGTTTCTTCGGCGCCGAGTACCAGGTAGGCGCGTTCACCGGGCATCACGTAGAACATGCGCTCTCGAGCCTGCTGCTCCACGTACGCGTCGTCACCCCAGCGTTCCTCTTGCAGCTTGAGCTGCTGCTGCTCCTGTTCCTTGGCCGCAATGGATTCTTCGAGCGCTGTGATTTGGGCGCGCTGGTCGAAGAAGATCTTGGCGGTGGGCGCGGCCAGGAACAGGATCAGGGTGGCCACCACGATCAGAGCAATGAGTCTGCCGTTGAAGGAATGCGCGGGAGTGGGTGCGGTGACCGTGGACGATCCGCCGCCGGAGTAACGGGCGTGAGAAGCGGGCGCGCTCTCCCCCGCGTCGACGGATTGACTCTCGCCACGGCCCTCGGCCGCCGAAGGCTTCCCGTTCGCGCCCTGCCGCTTCCCGGAGAACCGGGGAATCCTGGGCCTGGGGCCGACCATGCACACCTCCCGCACTGCGCGGCGCGCTCTTGTGTGAGACGCGCTCCTCATTAATCCTGCCGGTCATTCTAGCGGCGAAAACTCACCGGTCCTCGCATGCGACCGCCCGGTCCCCCGCGAGAGGGACCGGGCGGTCATTCACCCGAGAGTATGGGTGAAGGGTCTTACTTGGCCGAGAATCGCGGGAATGCGGAAGCGCCGGCGTAGCGGGCGGCGTCGCCGAGTTCCTCCTCGATGCGCAGCAGCTGGTTGTACTTGGCCACGCGCTCGGAACGAGCCGGGGCACCGGTCTTGATCTGACCGGCATTCACGGCCACGGCGATGTCCGCAATGGTGGTGTCCTCGGTTTCACCGGAACGGTGCGAGACCATGCAGCGGTAGCCGTTGCGCTGCGCCAGTTCCATGGCGTCGAAAGTCTCGGTGAGGGAGCCGATTTGGTTGACCTTCACGAGCAACGCGTTGGCCACGTCACCCTCGATGCCGCGAGCCAGCCGCTCCGGGTTGGTCACGAACAAGTCATCACCGACCAACTGCACCTGCCCACCAATGGCACGGGTCAGGGTGGCCCAGCCCTCCCAGTCGTCCTCGTCCAGCGGGTCCTCGATGGAGACCAGCGGGTACTTCTTGACCAGGTCCGCGTAGTAGTCGGACATGTCCTTGGCGGAGCGCTTCTTGCCCTCGAAGGAGTATTTGCCCTTCTCGAAAAATTCTGAGGAGGCCACGTCCAAAGCCAAGGCGATGTCGGTGCCGGCCTTGTAACCGGCCTTCTTGATGGCGTCCAGGATCAGGTCCAGGGCTTCGGCGTTGGACTTGAGGTTGGGTGCGAAACCACCCTCGTCACCCAGGCCGGTGGACAGGCCGCGATCCTTGAGAACGGACTTGAGGCTGTGATAAACTTCTACGCCCCAGCGCAGGGCCTCCGCGAACGTGGGAGCGCCGATCGGGGCAATCATGAACTCCTGAATGTCCACGTTGGAATCCGCGTGGGAGCCGCCGTTGAGGATGTTCATCATCGGAACGGGCAGCACGTGTGCGTTGGGGCCGCCCAGGTACTTGTAGAGCGGCAGGTCCGCGGAGCTGGCGGCGGCGCGGGCCACGGCCATGGACGCACCCAGGATGGCGTTGGCGCCCAGCTTGGACTTGTTGTCGGTGCCGTCCAGGTCCAGCATGGCCTGGTCCACGGCGCGCTGATCGGAGGCGTCCAGGCCCACAATGGCCTCTTCCAGGTCCTCGTCCACGGCGTTGACGGCGTCCAGCACGCCCTTACCCAGGTAGACTTTCTTGTCTCCGTCGCGGCGTTCGGCTGCTTCGAACTCGCCCGTGGAAGCTCCCGAGGGAACTGCTGCGCGGCCAAAGCTACCGTCTTCGAGCAGTGCTTCCACCTCTACCGTGGGGTTACCACGCGAGTCCAGAATCTGACGGGCTTGCAAAGCAATGATCATTGCCATGGATAATCTCCTTGCTGGTCGTTGACCTATCGGGCGGTGCCCTCACGTCAGCCTACCGATCCCGGCCGGTTCCCGGTTAAATCGGCCGGTTATTCATCGCGATGTAACGCCGCACGGCGCCTCGCAGGGCACGTTCGGAATCCAGTCCCACCGCCGACGCCGCTCGCACCTGTTCCAGCAGCCGGTCACCGAATTCGGCCTCGGCACGTTCCAAAGCCGCGGTGTCCTGGGTCCCGGTCGGACCCGGCGTATTTTCCACGCCGTGGCGACGCGCCTTCGAGAGGGCCTTCTCGGCGAGTGCGAGCGCGGGCAGCGCGGGAGGCATCCCGTCGAACACGTTGGTGCGGTGGGGCTTCTCGGAGCGCTTGACGGCATCCCACCGTGCAGAGAGCTCCTCCTGGGTGGCCCGTGCGGGGCCAGGGGGATCCCCGGCGAGGGTCGTGTCCACGTCGGGGACCCCGTCCTGTGCGGGCTGGTCACCGAAGACCAGCGGGTGCCTGCGGACCAGTTTGTCGGTCACCGCGGCCATGATGTCGGTGATGTCGAAGGCATCACCAGCCGCGTGTTCCTGCCCGATGCGCGCGTGAAACACGACCTGCAGCAGGATGTCGCCGAGTTCTTCTACGAGTTCCGACCGGTTACCGGCGCGCGCGTCCCCCGTGTTGTTCGGGGATTCGACCGCCTCGACCACCTCGTAGGCCTCCTCGACCAGGTAGCGCAGCAGCGAGGCGTGGGTCTGGGCGCCGTCCCACTCGCAACCGCCGGGGGAACGCAAGCGGTTCATCACGCGCACGAGTTCTTCGAACCGTTCCCCCGTGCCTTCGGGGACGGCCGGTGTGACATCGCGGGAACTCACGCGGAGGCCTCCTTGATCCGTTCGCACAACCACTCCTGATACGCGCGGGGCACGAACGCCGCGCGCGCCGCGTTGAGCTGGATCTCCGTGAGATCCCGGCTGGACCATCCCGCTTCGGAGATGAGCAGGGACATCTCGTGGGACACGGAGGTGGCGCTCATCAACCGGTTGTCCGGGGACAGCGTGACCGTGAACCCCGAGCGATGCAGCTGCGTGATCGGGTGATCCCTGAGGGAATCACCCCAGTGGCTGACAGCACCGGTCTGCAGGTTGGAACACGGGCACACTTCCAGGGCAATGCGGCGGTCGCGCACCCAACGGGACAGCTCCCCGGTGGCGTCGGGGTCGTTCTCGAGCAATCGGACACCGTGCCCGATGCGCAGGGCGCGTCCGGCCAGCAGCGCGTCACGAATGGATTCCGGGCCGTCCGCCTCACCCGCGTGCAGGGTCACGGGAACCAGGTTCTGCGCCAACAGGTCCAGCGCTTCCCGGTGATCCGATACGGGGAACCCCTTCTCGGGACCGGCCAGGTCGAAGGCCACCACGGAACCGGGTTGGGGTTCGCCGGCGACATCACCGGGCGGCGTCGTACCGGCCGCCGCGCGGACCCGATCGAGCACCAACTGGGCGATCTCGCGGGAGTTGTCCAGGTGCCGCATGGCGCACAGGATCTGGACCGCGGAAATATGGCCGCCCGAGGCCTTGACCGCGGCTACCCCGCGGGCCAGGCCCTTCTGCACGGCGTCAACGGCCCGCTCGAGCGTGAGTCCCTCGGTCACGTGTTGCTCGGGGGCCCAGCGCACCTCGGTGTGGAGCAACCCGTCCGCCGCGGCGTCGAGCACGTATTCCTCGGCCACCCGTTCCAGGGCGGTCGCGGTCTGTGTCACGCCCGTGGTGTGCGCGAACGTAGTCAGGTACCGCTCCAGGCTGCCGGAGTTCGCGTTATCCACGAACCATTGCCCCAAGGCCACGGGATCCGTGGTGGGCAGTTGATGGCCCACGTCCTGAGCGAGCGCCACGATGGTGGCCGGGCGCAGCGCACCGTCCAGGTGATCGTGGAGGCACACCGCCGGAATAGGCCCGAGGGCCCCGTCCATGGCACGGACGGAGCCCTCGGTGGGTGTTGCTTGCCTCATGAATCAGTAGTTCCAATCCTGCAGTGCGTCATTCATGTGCTGGGGGATGTTGGAGCCGGTGCGCGGGAACATGCGCAGTTCCTCCAGGTAGTTCTGACCCGGCAGGCGCTGTTCGTAGCGCACGAAGGCCTCCTCGTCCGAGTAGTCGAAGGACACCTCGGGGGGCACGCCCGGGCGGAAGCGGAACATCATGGCCAGTGGTGCGCCCGAGCCCTCCACGTAGGAGTCGTCCTTGAGTTCCTGGACCTTCAACAGGTTTTCCGGAACCAGGTCGAACGTGCCGCGCTGATCCCAGAACCCGTTCAGGCGAACATGGGTCAGGGCGTCGTAGTAGGTACCTAGGGCGCGCACGCGGATCAGCACGGTGGACACCTCGCGTGCCGTGCCGCCGTCACCGAAGAGATGACGCTGCGCCTCACTCAGGCGCGACTGGATGTCCGCCAGGGTCAACACCAGGTTGCCGGTGGCCAGCGAGTCGCCGCTGGGCTGCTCGCTCGGCGCGGTGTAGGACGGCGCCACGTCGGTGGTCTGTGCAACCTGCGGTGCATCGGCGGGATCGTCGTCCGCGGCGAGTGCCGCTGCTCCGGCGCCGCTGGGTGCCACCGGGGATTCGGGCTCGGCAAGACCGCCGAACTCGGACTCATCGAGGTGCTCCGGCAGGTCGGTGCGCTCATCACGGGGCGCATCGTGCCCGGCGTGGGCCTCGGTTGCCCGGGTGTCCAGGACGGAATCCTGCGCGACACGATCGGCACGTTGACCCTGGGCGGCGTCCGAATCGGCGCTCTGGAACTCCTGCGCGGGGCGGTTCTCGGCGGGCTCATGTGCCTCGACCGAGTCTTGCGGGGAAGGATCCTGGCGGTGGGCCTGGTCGTGGGCCGCCTGGTCATCGGCTGCCACCACGATGGGTTCGGGGTCGGCCTTGGTCACGATCTGACCATCGGCCACCGGGGAGCTGTCCGAACCGTCCACCACGCGCACGGACTCGATGTCATTTTCCCGGCGCTCGTCGTGGGCTCCATGGTCCGGGACGGAGGTCTCGGTTCCGGCGGGGCGGAGTTGCTCGGAGCCGTGGCCGTCCCGGCGAGCATCGTCACCGGACAGTGCACGGCCCTGCACGTAACTCTCCTTGCGGGACTGCCCGCTCGGGAACGCATAGTCGACCGTCACCAGGCGTTGACCGTTCTGCTCAGGGGTCACGGTCAGATCCAATTGACGCCATGGACCCGCCGGGGTGTTCATGGCCTGGGTGTACAGATCGGCGACGTCGTCGAACAGCGGGGATCCCTGGTCCACCGTGCCGTTCTCCACCTCGTCCTGGGCATCACCGTGTGCCTGGCGCGTCTGATGGGTCATCACGTTGCCCGATTGGACGAGCGTCAATCGCGCGCGGTCCGCGCCCCGGGACAACACGATGTCCACGAGGTTCCGTAGCGGGCCGGATTCCGGCAGTTGCTGCTCCGAGGCGTCCTGGGCGGGGCGATCATCGGCACGGTCGGCGGCGGTAACACCGTCCGCGTCCTGAGTGGCCTCTCCCCGCGGGGCGGTGCCCATCGGGGCGTCCTGTCCCGAATGGCCCGCGTTCTGAATCCCCTGGTTCTGGATCCCCTGCGCCCGAGAATCCTGTTCCTGCGTGCGGGGGTCGTTGGCGGGCGCTCCGGGTGATGGCTGCGGAGTGCTGGAGGTGGTGCTTTTACTGCGGAACAAATCTCTCAAACCCACGTGTAGTTTCCTTCCGGACCGTCGCGTACTGTTTTGCCAAAGTATAGGGCTGCGTGTTGAGCACCGAGTGGGAATACAGGTCCCGGCGGCGCCTGCAACCAAGTCGATCTGACGCACAGACCCCGGCTCATCGGTGATGACCCGGGGTTCGCCCGTCACGGGGAGGTCGAAACCTCATGCCAGGTTCTGTGGTCCGAACGCGTCCGGAAGCACCTGGTCCATGCTGCGCACGCCGCTCACGGTCAGCAATTCCATGTCGGGCGCACGGTGTTCATACAGCAGCTGACGGCACCGGCCGCACGGCATCAACACGTCTCCGTTGCCGTCCACGCACACGAACGCCGCGAGCTTGCCGCCCCCGGACATGTACAGGGCCGAGACCAACGAGCATTCCGCGCAGAGGGTGACTCCGTAGGAGGCGTTCTCGATGTTGGCCCCGGTGACCACGCGGCCGTCGTCCACGAGAGCCGCGGCACCCACGGGATAGTTCGAATAGGGCGTGTACGCGTGCTGCAAGGCGTCGGTGGCGGCCTGCTGCAGGCTGCGCCAGGCGGCGTCGTCGATCATGGTCACTCCTTCATGTAGGGCTCGCCGGACGCGGCGGGACCCCGGGAGGCTCCGACCAGGCCGGCGACGGCCAGGATGGTCACGATGTAGGGCAGCATGGCCAGGAACTGGCTGGGGACGGACGTACCCAAGAAGGACAGGATCGATTCCAGGTTGGATGCGAAACCGAACAACAACGAAGCGAACAGGGCGCCCACCGGGTTCCACCGGCCGAAGATCAGTGCAGCCAGCGCAATGTAGCCCGCGCCCGAGGTCATGTCGCGAGTGAACGCCGAGACCGAGACCAGCGTGTAGAACGCCCCACCCAGGCCGGCCACCGCACCACCCATGAGCACGTTGCGTACGCGCAGTGCGTTGACGGACACGCCCAGGGTGTCGGCGGCCTTGGGGTGCTCGCCCACGGCGCGTGTTCGCAGGCCCCAGCGGGTGCGGTACAGGGCGTACCAGACGACCCCCACGGTCACGTACATGATGTACCCGATGATGGACTGGTCGAAGAAGACCGGGCCGATCACCGGAATTTCGGACAGCACCGGAATGGTGACGTGGGGCAACCGGGCCGGGGAGTTGTAATCCGCGGCGTTGGGCTGCAGGACGGTCGCGAAGAGGAAGCCCGTGAGACCGGACACCAGGACGTTGAGCACCACGCCCACGATCACCTGGTTCACGCGGTACTTGATCGAGAAGATCGCGAGTATCAGGGACACCAGCATGGAGCCGATCACGGCGGCGAGCAGGCCCACCCACACGTTGTTGGCCAGCGTTGCGGCCACGGCCGCGGAGAACGCGCCGAACAGCAGCTGCGCCTCGATCGCAATGTTCACCACGCCGGAGCGTTCACACAACAGACCGCCCAGGGAACCGAAGATCAACGGCGTGGCCAGGGCGACGGAACCGGCGAGCAGGGCGGTCAGCGAGATGCTGGGGGTCTGCGCGGTTCCCACGATCCACACCAGGAAACCCGTGACGAAGAAGAACCCGGCCAGGATCAGGGCCCAGCGAGGCAGGCTGCGGGCGCGGATCGCGGCGAACACCGCGAGCGCGGCAAGGGCAATGGTGACCAGCCACCCGTACGGGGTGATCGGTACGGACAGGTGGGGCAGTTCAAGGGCGTCGCCGGGGTCCGAGAGTCGGAACTCCACGGACCCGCCGGCAGCGTTGAGGGCGAAGAGGACCAGCGCCACCAGCGCCAGGATGGCCAGGCCGATGGCGGGTCGGAACGTGCGAACACCCACGGTGCGGTTCGCGGCCGCGGTGGACAGTTCTTCCCGGGGTGCGTCCGAGGACTCGGGTGCCGAGATTGCGGTGCTCACGCTGCCACCTCCTTGCGACGGGACTTGAGTTTCAGCAGCGGCGGCAGTGCCACGAACAGCACGATCAGGGACTGCACGACCAGGACGATGTCGATGTTGGTTCCGGTGGACGTTTGCATGGTCACGCCCCCGGCGCGGAACGCACCGTACAGGATGCCCGCGAAGAAAGTCCCCCACGGCTTGGACCGGCCCAGCAGCGCCACGGTGATGGCGTCGAATCCGAAGGACGCCGCAACACCCACCGTGAGCGAGTGTTCCGTTCCCGCGATCTGCGCGGTGCCGGCCAGACCGGCCAGCATGCCGGCGATCAACATGACCACCACGAAGCCCTTGGTCACCGAGATACCGGCGGTGCGTGCGGCCCGCGGGTTGGCGCCCACGGCTCGCAGCTCAAAACCAATGGTCGAACGGTTCAACAGCCACGCGACGGCCACGGTCGCCACCACCGCCACCACGAAACCCCAGTGCAGACGGAAACCGTCCCCGAGCAATTTGGGGAACATCGCGGTCTCGGCAATGGGCGGGCTGATGGGATTGGAGGATCCCTCACGCTGGAACGTGGACAGGGTCAACAACCAGGACACCAGGTTGATCGCGATGTAATTGAGCATGATGGTCAGGATGACCTCGTGCGCGCCGGTTCGCGCCTTGATCAGACCCACGACGCCGCCCCAGATGGCACCTCCCAGCGCACCGGCCACCACAACCACCAGCAGATGCACGCCCACGGGCAGCTGCCACGCGAAGCCCACGTAACCGGCCAGGGTCGCGCCGATCAGGATCTGGCCCTGTGCACCGATGTTGAACAGGCCCGTGCGGAAGGCCAGGGCAACGCCGAGGCCGGCGAGGATCAACGGGGTGGCCACGGTCAGCGTTTCGGTCAGCGGGTACAACTTGCCGGCCAGTCCGCTGCCATCAGGGTTGTACACGGCGCCGTGGAACATGGCGATGTACGCGCTGGAGGCCGCATCCCACATGGCTGTGAACGTGTCCCCGGGCCGTGCGAAGAAGTAACCCGCGGATTCGCGCACCGTTTCGTCGGTGGCCGCGATCAACAGTCCACCCAGGAACAGGGCAACCAGCACCGCCAACACCGACTGCAGTGTGGAGCCCAGCAGCGAACGGCGGTAGTCGTCCGGGGTCAGTTCGACCGGCGAGGGCGCCGAAACCTGATTCGATTCCGGGGAGGTGGTCGTAACACTCATGCCGTGTGCGTCCCCTCGTGTTGGTGATGGTCTTGACTGTCGTCCCAGGGCGCGGGAGGCAGGACCTCCTCGGCCGTCTCACCGGCCATCAAGCGCCCGAGTGTCTCCCTGGGCGTGTCCGGGGGGACGATTCCCATCAGTCTCCCGTGGAAGAACACCGCTATCCGGTCCGCGAGCGCGTAGACCTCATCCAGTTCGGTGGACACGATGATCACGGGCACGCCCTTGTCGCGTTCGGCCACGATGCGTTTGTGGATGAATTCAATGGATCCCACGTCCACACCGCGCGTGGGTTGGGAGGCGACGAACAATTTCAGGGGGCGGGAGAGCTCGCGTGCGAGCACCACTTTCTGCTGGTTACCGCCGGACAGTGTGGCCACCGGTGCGTCCACGGAACCGGTGCGGATGTCGTAGCTGGCCACGGCCTGCTGCGCATTCTCACGCATGGCACCGAGCTTCAGCGACGGCCCCGCGGTGAATTCACGATCCTGATAGCGGTCAAGGATGAGGTTCTCGGAGACGGTGAACGGGCCCACGAGCCCCTCCGTCGAGCGGTCTTCGGGTACGAATCCCACGCCGGAGGACAACACCTCGCGCACTCCGCGCCCGGCCAGCTCCTGGCCCTCGAGTGTGATGGAACCGGACACGTGATCGGCCAACCCCACGAGGGCCTCGGTCAACTCCGTCTGGCCGTTGCCCTGCACACCCGCCACGGCCAGGATCTCCCCCGGCGCCACGGTGAAGGACACGTTGTCGACCAGCACCACACCGTTCTCCCCCACCACGGTCAGGTCGGTGACCTCGAGGGCGGAGCCGATGGCGTGGGCGGGTTCCTTGTCCACGGTCAGGGACACGTCTCTCCCGACCATCAGCGCCGCGAGTTCGTCGGTGGACGTCTCGGGACCCACTTGTCCCTCGACCTTGCCGCGGCGGATCACGGTGATCACGTCCGAGACGGCTTTGACCTCGCGCAGCTTGTGGGAAATGAACACGATGGAGGTGCCGTTCTCGCGCAGCTGCCGCATGATGTTGAGCAGCTCGTCGGTTTCCTTGGGTGTGAGCACGGCGGTGGGCTCGTCGAGAATGAGCACCTCCGCGTCGCGCACGAGGGCCTTGATGATCTCCACGCGCTGCTGCACACCCACGGGGAGATCCTCGACAATGGCGTCCGGGTCCACCTGGAACCCGTATCTTTCGGAAATCTCGCGGATCTTGCGGCGAGTGGAGTTCAGATCCAGTCCTACGCCCCTGGTGGCCTCGTGGCCGAGTGCCACGTTCTCGGCCACGGTGAACACCGGTACGAGCATGAAGTGCTGGTGCACCATGCCAATCCCGGCGGCCATGGCATCACCGGGGCCGGAGAACGACACGGGTTCACCGTCGATCTCGATGCTGCCGGAGGTTGGTTCGTACAACCCGTACAGCACGTTCATGAGGGTGGACTTGCCCGCACCGTTCTCCCCGAGCAGGCAGTGGATCTGGTGCGGCTCAACCGTTAGATTCACACTTTGGTTGGCCGTGAAACCGCCGAATTTCTTGGTGATGTCACGCAGCTCTAACTTCACAGATTCACTCCTACCCGGGGGCGGTGCCTACTTACGCCTTGGGCGCGTTCTCGGATTCGACCTTGACCTTGCCGTCAATGATGTCCTGCTTCAGCTGCTGGACTTCCTTGTCGAGCTCTTCATTCACCGAGTCCTGCTGATCGTGGTACGGGGCCAGGCCCACACCCTCATTGGCCAGGGTGCCCACGTACAGACCGCTGTCGAAGTCGCCGTCGACCGCCTGGTCGACCACGTCCTCCACGGAGGTGGACATTTCCTTGAGCACGGAGGTGAGGACGTATTCCTTGCCGGTGTCCAGGGTCTCGTAACCGTCGGTGTCGGGCCAGATCAGACGCACGTTGTCGCCCCCGTTGTTGGCCTCGGTCACGGCGTCCACGGTGCCCTGGGCAGCCTGACCCGCTACCGGAAGCACCACGTCCGCGCCGTCGCCAATGAGGTTCTGGGTGACGGTTTTGGCGCGTGAGGAATCCTGGAACGAGGTCAAGAACGTTCCGTTCTGAGACTCCTTGTCCCAGCCCAGCACCTCAACATCCGCGTTCTTCTGCTCGTTGTAGTAGTCCACCCCGTCCGCGAAGCCGTCCATGAACACGGTCACGGTGGGGATGTCCATGCCGCCGTAGGTCGCGACCTTGCCGGTCTCGGAAGCACCCGCGGCCAGATAACCGGCCAGGAATGCGGCCTCGGCCGTGTTGTAGACGATGGGCTTGACGTTGTCGGCCTTGATCGACTGGTCATCCACGATGGCAAAGTGCTTGTCGGGGTTCGCCTCGGCCACCTTCTTGGTGGTGTCGGCCAGCAGGAAGCCCACGGACACGGTGAGGTCACAACCCTCCTGTGCCATGGAGTTCAAATTCGGTTCGAATTCGGTTTCAGCCTGGGACTCGGCCTCTTTCACCTGGATCTGACGCTTCTCCTCGACAGCCTTGAGGCCCTCGTAGGACGCCTGGTTGAACGAACGGTCCTGGAAGCCACCGTCGTCGGACACGATGCAGCCCTTGAAATCCTGGGCTTCGGACTCTCCGCCGCTGGATTCTTCGGGTGCGGCACCGCAGCCGGCTAGAACCAGTCCGGCCGCGCCGGTCAGTGCTATGGCGCTCAATGCGCGCGAGTAACGAGGGGTCATCATTGTCCTCCGGTGGTACGAGAGAAGGGGTTCTCTGGCTGGGGAGGCCACACAAGTTACTCCCCGGAAACTTTAGAGAGTCTCAGTGTAGCCACGGGATCACTCGACAGGAGCCGAGTTCGCTGTGTCGTGGAGTTCTCGCACGCGCAGTCGAATCGCACGCAACGCGGTGGAGGCCATCACTTGAACTCCGCAGCTGATGGCCTCTTCCTGCGGAGCGTAATCGGATTGGTGCAAATCATAGGTGGGCCCGCCCGGAGCTCGCGTGCCCAGGCGCATCATGGCCCCGGGGACGTGCTGCAGGAACCACGCGAAGTCCTCGCCGCCCATGGACTGGTCCACGAGCATCACGCTGTCCTCACCGAGCTCCGCCCGGGCGGCGATTTCCAGCAACGTGGTTTCCGTTTCCCCGTTGACCACCGGGGGCACACCGCGGACGTGTTCGAGCTCCACCATCACCCCGTACGGGGCGGCCACCTGTTCCACCACTTCGTCCAGCAGGCCACCCGCCTGGTGCCAGGCCTCGGCATCCAGGCAGCGCATGGTCCCGGCCATGAAACCGGACACCGGGATCGCATTGGGGGCCACGCCCGCGTGGAACTGGCCCCACACCACGGCCACGCCCGAGCGAACGTCTATCCGCCGCGACAGCACGGCAGGCACATTCACCGCGATCTGACTCATCGCGTACACGAGATCCTCGGTCAGGTGCGGGCGCGACGTGTGACCACCGCGGCCGGAGAGCTCGATCCGCACGGTGTCCGAGGCCGAGGTGATGGCACCGATGCGCGTGCCGACGTGACCCACGTCAACCTTGGGTTCGCAGTGCAGCGCAAACATCCGCGGCACCCCGTCCAGCACATTTTGGTCAATGATGGTCAACGCACCGCCGGGGAGCTTTTCCTCCGCGGGTTGGAACACCACGCGCACGGTCCCGGCAAAGGGGGAGGAACGGTGAAGATCCGACAGCACCTGGGCCACGCCCACCATGATCGTCGTGTGCAGATCGTGGCCGCACGCGTGCATGACGCCGTCGTTGACGGATGCGTACGAGAGCCCAGTGGCCTCCTGAATCGGGAGCGCATCGATGTCCGCGCGCAACCCCACCATCACCGGGCCACGCCCCACGTCCACATAACAACCGGTGGCCGAGAACCGCACCGGGTTCAACCCCACTGCCTCCAGTGCCGTGACGATGCGATCCGTGGTCCGGTACTCCTCGTAGGACAGCTCGGGATGCTTGTGGATATCGCGCCGGAACGCAATCAACCCCGGGAGGTAATGCGAGAGCAGCGGCCCAATGGCCGGGGGGAGCCCAATGTCATCTGCGGACGGCAGCGGAAGATCCAACATGGGTTTCAGCGTACCGCTGCACGGCCCGATCCGGGCAGAGCGGCGCCGACCACTGCGTCACGCACTACAGAACGTCCGTGTCGCCATTCTTCTTGAGCGAGTTCACCGCGTCCTTGACGCGCTGGGCGTGTTCGGCGGTCGTGACCAGGAGGGCGTCGGGGGTGTCCACCACCACGATGTCCTGCACACCGATCAACGCAATCAAACGGCCGGTGTCCGAAACCACGATGCCCGAGGACTCATCGGAGAGCACCCGGTTGTTCTTGCCCAGGATCGCGACGTCGGAATCGCCGCCCGGGTCCACTTGGTTCAGTCTATTGATCGCCGCGAAGTCCCCGACGTCCTCCCACGTGAAATCCCCCGGCACCATGGCGACGTCGCCGGTGGCCGCGGCGGGTTCGGCCACCGCGTAGTCAATGGCCGTTTTGGTCAGGGTGGGCCACACCTCATCCACCACGGCGTCGCGGCGGTCCGTATCCCAGGCATCGGCAATGACGGCCAACCCGTCCGCGAGTTCCGGTTCACTGCGCCTGAGGTATTCCAGCATGAGCCCGACCGGGGCCACGAACATGCCCGCGTTCCACGTGTAGTTACCGCTGGCCACGTACTGCCGCGCCGTCTCTTTGTCCGGTTTCTCCACGAACTGCTCCACGGTGAGCGCGTGCGGTGCTCTTTCCAGACCAAGGGACTCCCCCGCCTTGATATAGCCGAAACCGGTGGCCGGCGATGACGGCGTGATGCCAATGGTCACGATGCGGCCGGTCGCCGCGGCCTCCACGGCCTCCCGCACGACCTCCTGGAAGATCTCAGCCGGCTCCACCACGTGATCCGCTGCGAACGAACCAATGATGGCGTCAGGATCGCGGCGCGCGATCAGCGTGCACGCCAGGCCGATGGCCGCTGCCGAGTCCTTGGGAGACGGTTCGAGCACCAGGTCATCCTCGGTGAGCTCGGGCAGTTGTTCTTGCACGGCGCAGGCGTGGCTTCGCCCGGTCACGACCATCACGGGCCCGGCGGACAAGCATGCCAGCCGGTCATAGGTCGCCCGTAACAAGGAGGACCCGGAACCGGTGAGATCCAGAAGGAACTTGGGCGCATCCGCCCGTGAGAGCGGCCACAATCGCGACCCCACTCCACCGGCGGGGATGAACGGATGGAAACGGTGCAATGGAGAAGTCACGAGCGTCAGTTTACGGCTCCCCCGGCGCGCTCGCGGACAACCGCCCTCACCCCTCCATGATCCACGGTGTGGCGGGGACCACCCGAACCAGTCGTAACGCCCAATTTAGGCACACATTCATGGCGTAATTGCGCGGATTTCTCGCTCGATACAGATAGCGACACGTTGTCAGGAACTGCTCTGCAGGCTGGTATCTTTGAACTGAAATAGCGCATCATCCATGACAGAGCCAGCCAGGGCTCCGCTTTAGCCGTGTAGCAGCGCGAATCCCGTTTTTTTCTGCAACCAGTGCGCACGACGACGAGCGACACAGGGAGGTTATTCCGTGGCGAACTCAACCAGGGGCACCCTTTACCGCGGCCAGTACGGCATGTGGTCTTGGGTAGCTCACCGCATTACCGGCGTGGCCATCTTCTTCTTCTTGTTGGTCCACGTCCTTGACACCGCGTTGGTCCGGGTATCCCCCGAGGCCTACAACGCGGTGATGGCAACTTACAAGAACCCCATCATGGGCCTCGGCGAAGCGGGGCTCGTAGCGGCCATCGTTTATCACGCCTTCAACGGCCTGCGGATCATTTTGATCGACTTCTGGAAGGGCGGCACCAAGAATCAAAAGGGCCTGCTCTGGGGCGTCATCGCCCTGTGGGTCATCGTCATGATTCCGTTCCTCGTCCGCCACCTGTCGATCGTATTCGGAGGCTGATTCCGTGAGCACACCCCTCAAGACCAAGATTCAGGTCCCCCGTAGCCGGGACCTCGAGGTGAACGGTGTCAAGTACAACCGTTCCGGTGCCTCCCGCAGCAATTTCGAGATGCTCGCCTGGCTGTTCATGCGCTTGTCCGGCCTGGTGCTGGTCGTCCTGGTGTTCGGTCACCTGTTCGTGAACCTGATGGTCGGCGACGGCGTGCACGCCATCGACTTCGGTTTCGTGGGTGGTAAGTGGGCCAACCCGTTCTGGCAGGTCTGGGACCTGGTCATGCTCTGGCTGGCCATGCTCCACGGCACCAACGGTATCCGCACCATCATTGACGATTACGCCGAGCGTAGTGGCACCCGTTTCTGGCTGAAGGTTTTGCTGTTCATTTCCTCTGGCTTCGTGATCTTCCTGGGCACCCTGGTGATCTTCACCTTCGACCCCTGCCCGGCCAGTGCCCATCCGGAGCTGTTGGCTTCCTTCTGCCCCGCCGCGTGATGACTCGGGCGGCGGAGCCTCTTGGCTTCGCCGCTTGATTCATTGATTGCCTGAAACGGGCACGTTCACTCACCTCATTCATCAACGTAGAAAGAGCATCTGGTATGCAGGTTCACAAGTACGATGTGGTTATCGTCGGCGCCGGCGGCGCCGGCATGCGCGCAGCCATTGAATCCGGCCAGCGCGCCCGCACTGCCGTACTGACCAAGCTCTACCCCACCCGGTCACACACCGGCGCAGCCCAGGGTGGCATGTGCGCGGCGCTGGCCAACGTCGAAGAAGACAACTGGGAATGGCACACGTTCGACACCGTTAAGGGTGGCGACTACTTGGTCGATCAGGACGCCGCTGAGGTCATGGCCAAGGAGGCCATCGACGCAGTTCTCGACCTCGAGAAGATGGGCTTGCCGTTCAACCGCACCCCCGAGGGCAAGATCGACCAGCGTCGCTTCGGTGGCCACACCCGCGACCACGGTAAGAACCCCGTTCGCCGCGCGTGCTACGCCGCTGACCGTACCGGTCACATGATTTTGCAGACGCTGTACCAGAACTGCATCAAGCACAATGTCGAGTTCTACAACGAGTACTACGTACTCGACCTCATCATGGTGGACACCCCCGAGGGGCGCCGCCCCGCCGGTGTTGTCTCCTACGACCTGGCCACCGGCGAACTGCACGTGTTCCAGGCCAAGTCCGTGATCTTCGCATCCGGCGGTGCCGGAAAGGTCTTCAAGACCACGTCCAACGCCCACACCCTGACCGGTGACGGCATGGCCATCGCGTTCCGCGCCGGTCTGCCGCTGGAGGACATGGAGTTCGTCCAGTTCCACCCGACCGGCTTGGCCGGTCTGGGCATCCTGGTGTCCGAGGCGGCCCGCGGTGAGGGCGGCATTCTGCGTAACTCGGAGGGTGAACGCTTCATGGAGCGTTACGCCCCCACCATCAAGGACCTCGCACCCCGTGACATCGTGGCCCGATCCATGGCCAACGAGGTTCGCGAGGGTCGCGGCTGCGGCCCCCATAAGGACTATGTCCTGTTGGACCTCACCCACCTGGAGCCGGCTCACATTGACGCCAAGCTCCCGGACATCACCGAGTTCGCTCGTACGTACCTGGGTGTGGAGCCCTACACCGAGCCCGTTCCCGTGTTCCCCACCGCGCACTACTGCATGGGCGGTATTCCCACGGACATCAAGGGCGAGGTGTTCCAGGACTCCGAGACCACCGTTCCCGGCCTCTACGCGGCCGGCGAGGTCGCCTGCGTGTCCGTGCACGGCTCCAACCGCCTGGGCACCAACTCACTGCTGGACATCAACGTGTTCGGTAAGCGTTCCGGTATCTACGCCGCGGAGTACGCCCGTGACGCGGAGTTCCTGCCGATCCCCGAGGGCGCCACCGAGCGCACCGAGGCTCTGTTGAACAACGCGCGCAGCGGACAAGGCAGCGAGAAGGTCGGTGCCATCCGCAAGGATCTGCAGGACACCATGGACCTGAACATGCAGGTGTTCCGTACCGCTGACACCATCGAGCAGTGCCTGTCGGACATTGCCGCGTTGGAGGAGCGCTACGCCAACATCTCAATCCAGGACCAGGGCAAGCGTTTCAACCTGGACCTTCTGGAAGCCGTGGAGCTGGGCTTCTTGCTGCAGTTGGCCAAGGTCATGGCCGTTGCTGCCCTGCACCGTCAGGAATCACGTGGCGGTCACTTCCGCGAGGACTTCCCGGACCGTGACGACGAGAACTTCATGGTTCACTCCATGGTTTACGAAGACCCGTCCTCGCCCACGGCCGGTATCCGTCAGGAGACCAAGCCCGTGATCTTTACCCGTTACGAGCCGATGGAGCGTAAGTACTAATGTCCACTGCAGTAACCGAGAACGAGAACCAGGACGTTCAGCAGGATTCATCCGCTGAAGAGATCCCCACCTATGACATCACCCTCCGGGTGCGTCGCTACGACCCCGAATTCAGCGAGGATGCCCGCTGGGACGAATGGCCGCTGACCATGTACGGCACCGACCGCGTGTTGGATGCCCTGCACAAGGTCAAGTGGGAGCTGGACGGTTCGCTGTCCTTCCGCCGTTCATGCGCTCACGGCGTGTGCGGTTCCGATGCCATGCGCATCAACGGCCGCAACCGCCTTGCCTGCAAGACCTTGTTGAAGGACCTGGATCTGGACAAGCCGATCCTGGTTGAGCCCATCAAGGGTCTTCCGTGCGAGAAGGACCTCATCGTGGACATGGAACCCTTCTTCCAGTCCTACCGTGAGATCATGCCGTTCCTGGTGAACGACGACCACGAACCAACGTACGAGCGTTACCAGTCCCAGGAGGACCGCGAGCGTTTCGATGACACGACCAAGTGCATCTTGTGCGCGGCGTGCACCTCGTCCTGCCCGATCTTCTGGACCGACGGCCAGTACTTCGGCCCCGCAGCGATCGTGAACGCTCACCGCTTCATTTTCGATTCGCGTGACCAGGCCGGCGACATGCGTCTGGAAATCCTCAACGACAAGGAGGGTGTGTGGCGTTGCCGCACCACCTTCAACTGCACCGAGGCGTGCCCGCGCGGCATTCAGGTGACCAAGGCCATTGCCGAGGTCAAGAAGGCGGTCTTCGCCAGCGCCCTGTAAGCAAGACGTGCAAAGGCGGCCCGGATCCAGTCGGATCCGGGCCGCCTTTGTCTGCGGGTTCCCGTTCGGAGAGTGCCCCGGGGCCGATGACAGCTACGAATCAGGGCGGCTCGCGGTGCTGCCGTCCCGTCCCGCGGGTTGTCCTCGGTCCTCGGCAGAGTCACCGGAGGGCGTCGCCGACCCATAGGGTTCCAGTCCGCGCGATGCGGTCGGCAGGGACGACGCCGCCACTACGGTCACCGCGCGCGTCTCCCGTTCGGGTTGCGCTCGTGCACCTCGGATGTCGGCCTGCACCACGGCACCCGAGGCCGCGGCGAGCAGCAGAATTTGACCGTAGAGGTTGAACCACAAGAGCACACCGACCAGCACCGCGAAGGAGAAGAGATATGGATTGTTCGTGGTGCGCGCAATGATCTCCCCGCCCGCGAAGCGCAGCACCTGAGAACCGATCGCACCCACGAGAACCGTGACCACCATGGCCTTGCGGTGCAGCTTGAGCTGCGAAACCCCACGGACCAGCGCGAAGCTCATGAGCAGATCCACCACGAAACCCACACCGACGGCGAGCAGCACGTTGAGTCCGCCGTCCAGCCACGCTTGCGGTTCGATCCATCCGCTGTCCTCGAGCCAGCGCATGACCGTCTCCACGGCGCCCGAGGCGAACACGCTGATGGCGGCGGAGGACAGCAGGAGCAGCCCGATGACGGCGAGCCACGCCAGATCCCGCGGCACGGCCGCAATGGGCATGCCCGGCGCCGGGGGCAACTCGAACATGCGCCGCGTGGCCAGGCGGATCCCGGCGATCCACCGCCACGCGGTGAATACCAGGACACCCGAAGCAATACCGGAGGCCACGGTGAACGGCGCCGTGTTTTCCAACAGCGCCAACGGGATCACTCCCCCGCGGCCGTCGCCCACGTCCAGCAGGCCGGGGACCGCCTGCCCAATGCCCTGGACGAGCGATTGTTGCAGGGTCGAGTCGGATCCCAGGATCATGCCCAGCAGTGAGAACCCGATCACCAGAAGGGCCGTGGAGGCGAACAGCAGCTGGTAGGCCAGGCCCGCGGCCATGAGCGGGCCACCGTGAAACATGTAGTGCGTGATGATGCGCGCGGGAAAAAGGGTCATGAGCCGCGCGAACGCCCATCCCAGGAATGCGCCCAACCGCTTACCGAACGGAGCGCCTTCACTAGCGAGTTGCTTCCGGAGCCGAGCGAGCCTCCGGTATTCCGCGGTCAGTGCACGCCGGTCGGTGATCGCTGGGACCACCGGCGGCGGGGCGTTGTCAGGGGCGCTCATCGCCGACGAATGCTATGCGCTCACGCACGTGCCACTGGCCGTTCTCGTCACCCTCGTAAAGATCGATGTGGTCCACCAGGAACGAGGCCCGGTAGGTTCGCAGCATCTGCTGGGCGCGGTCCAGATGCTCGTCCGGGACGGCCTGGGCAAGGGTCACGTGCGGATGGAAATCGAACGGCGAGGCGGAAACCAGTTCGGCTCGGTTGAGGCGGCTGTGCAGGGCCACACAGTCCTCGTAGCCCTTGTCGATGCGCAGGAACACCACGGGAGTCACCGGCCGGAAGGTCCCGGTGCCGTTGATCTCCACGTGAAAGGGCTTCCATCCCTTGACCACGGCCCGTACATGGGCCACCAGCTCGTCCCAGCGGTCTTCCCGCGCCGCAATCATGAGCGTGATGTGCGCGGGCACGCTGCCGGCCACGGGATCACCGAACGAAGCACGCCAATCCTGGAGCTCCTTGCCCATGGGTTCGGGCAACTCGATGACCACACCCGCGTAGACCTGTCCCGGCTTGACCGTGGGTGAACTGTGCTGGTTTTTCACTGGGCCTCCTCGCCTCACGCGAGTTTCAGCCTAGTCGAGGCCACCTTGCGATCGCACACCCGGGAGGAAGCCCATGCGGTCGTAGGCCGCCTTGATGGTTTCGGACGTCAGCTCCCGCGCCTTCTGCGCGCCGCGTGCCAGCAGCCGATCCAGCTCGGCCGGGTCGTCCAGCAGCTGCTGGGCGCGCTGCTGAATGGGGTCCAGCGTGTCGGTGACGACCTCCGCCAGACCAACCTTCAGGTGGCCGTACATCTTGCCGTCGTACTGTTCCACGAGGGACTCGATCGGCTCGCCGGTCAGCGACGAGTAAATGGTCAGCAGGTTGGCGATACCCGGTTGCGCCGCGCGGTCGAAGCGGATCACGTTGCCGTCGTCGGTCACGGCCGATTTGATCTTCTTGGCATTCTTCTTGGCCGGGTCGAGCAGCCGGATCAAGCCGTTCTCGGATGCGGCCGACTTGGACATCTTGGCCGTGGGGTTCTGCAGGTCGTACACCTTGGCCGAATTGGCCAAGATCTTGGCGTCGGGCACCACGAACGTGTCCCCGAAACGCGCGTTGAAGCGCTGCGCCAAGTTACGAGTCAGCTCCAGGTGCTGGCGCTGATCCTCACCCACGGGAACCTGGTTCGCCTGGTAGATCAAAATATCCGCGGCCATCAGAACCGGGTAGGTGAACAGGCCCACCGTGGTGTTGTCCGCGCCCTGCTTCGAGGACTTGTCCTTGAACTGGGTCATGCGGGCGGCCTCGCCGTAACCGGTGATGCAGTTGAGCACCCACGCGAGCTGGGTGTGCTCGGGAACCTGGGACTGGATCAGCAGAGTGGAGCGTTCGGGGTCGATACCGGCCGCAATGTACTGCGCGGCGGTCACCCGGGTGCGCTCGGCCATGCTGGCCGGGTCCTGCCCCGCGGTGATCGAGTGCAGATCCGCCACGAAGAACACGCAATCGTTGTCGTCCTGCATGGACACCCAGTTGCGCAACGCCCCCACGTAGTTGCCCAGGTGCAGGGAGTCCGCCGAGGGCTGCACGCCGGACACCACGCGGGGCTTGGTCGATACGGGGGTGGTCTGCTCGTTCACGAGTGCTGCTTCTTTCACCTAGTGCGAATCATTGTGTGTCACGGATGACCGCGCCGCTCGGCCGGCTTCGCGGCCGGGGTCACCGAGCGGCACGGTCGCCGGGGAATGTCGAATCAGTCGAAGGCGTAGTCGACCACGAGCGGCGCGTGGTCCGAGAACCGTGTGTCGTAGCTGGCGGCGCGGTCCACCGTGGCCGACTGCGCCCGGGCCGCGAGCGTCGGGGTGGCCATGTGGTAGTCGATGCGCCAACCGGCATCCGTGTCGAAAGCCTTGCCCCGGTAGGACCACCATGTGTACGGGCCGGGCACCTGACCGGCCAGGCAGCGAGCCACGTCCACGTACCCGAGGTCGCCGAAGAAACGATCGAAGTAGACGCGTTCCTCGGGGAGGAAGCCAGCGTTCTTGACGTTGCCCTTCCAATTCTTGATGTCCAACTCCGTGTGACCCACGTTGAGGTCGCCCACGATCAGCGCGTGGTCGCTGTGGTTCGCCAGCGCCGGGAGCCGCTCCAGCATGAGGTCCAGGAACTTGTACTTGTCCACCTGGCGCGGAGTGTCCACCTCCCCGGAGTGCACGTAAGCGGAGACCAAGGTCAGGGTGTCGCCGTTGGGCAGCGTGATGTCATTCTCGATCCAGCGACCGGACTCGGCGAAATACTCGTCCCCGATCGCGCCGCGTGTGGCCACGGGCAGCAGGCAACCGTCGAAGGCCTCGCGACGCGTGGCAATGGCCACTCCGGCGCGGCCCTTGGCGGACGCCTCCGCGTGGTGGATGTGCCAGACGTCTTCATCGAGCAGCTCACGGGTGATCTTGTCCGGGGCGCGGACCTCCTGTAAGCACAGCAGGTCCACGGCGCGTCCTTGCAACCAGTCGGCCATGCCGCGGCGGTAGGCCGCGCGGATGCCATTGACGTTGACGGTGGCAATGCGGATCGTGGACGCGGAATCAGCCATGAAAGATCAGTACCTCGCTGTGGAAGAACTCGGCGTGGGAAGACTCGCCGGGAGAAAAGTGGAAGTGGTGGTTCAGTCGATCACGGTACCGTCGACCGGCGTGGATGATTCCTTGAGGCTGCTGAGCCCGTTGGCCGCGGTCATGTCGATGGTTTCCAGGGCCCGGCGCACCGTCTCCGCATCCGGGTCGGTCTGAGCCAGTTGTTCCTTGACCACTTTGGACTGCACCAGGATGACCTGCATGCCGTGGGCGAGTTTTTGGTCGCGCAGTGACTGCCCCGAACCGGCGTGACCACCGGCCACCGGCGCCCGGCCGTGTTGGGCTTCGAATTGTTCTTGCACCTGCTTGACCTGGTCACGGCCGTACCGGGCCGCCTTACGGACCATGGACAGCGCCCACACCGCCAGCATGAGCCATCCCAGGGCGATACCCGCCAGGATCCACCCGAGCACCGAGTTGGTGTTCGCCGCCTGCAGCAACGCCACCGCGAAGATGATCACCAAGACAGCCAGTCCGATGATGGTGCCCCAGAAAGCACCGCGAGTGCGCTTGGCGGTCTGTGGGTCCACCGTGAACTGAGCTTGTGAAGATCCAATCGGCTGCATGAGCCATATTGTCTCAAAGACCACTCCCGCGCACGAATCGAACGTTCGGGCGTACCCGTCCGTCTCACCCACCGACCCCCGCCAGCAGATCCCCGCCGAACAGCAGGGCCGGAAAGACCGACGCCGCGCTGCCCGGGTGGGCGGCGCGTCGTCGGTGGGTGTGGGCGGCTTTTCGCTACGTGAGGATGCCCTCGGCCCGTTCGCAGGACTCGACCACGTTGACCAGCAGCATGGCGCGAGTCATCGGCCCCACTCCCCCGGGGTTGGGGGAAAGCCACGAGGCCTTCTCCGCAGCGGCGGGAGCAATGTCACCGGTCAGTTTCTTCTTACCGGTATCGGGGTCCTCGATGCGCGATACCCCCACGTCCAGGAGCACCGCGCCGTCCTTGATCTGCTCGGCCCGGATCATGTGCGGGCGACCCGCGGCGGCCACCACCACGTCCGCCTGGGCCAACAGCTCACCCAGGTTCTGTGTTCCGGTATGCGCCAGCGTGACCGTCGCGTTGATCTCACGGCGGGTCAGGAGCAGGCCGATCGGGCGACCCACGGTCACACCGCGCCCCACGACCACCACGTGCTTGCCCTCGAGCGCCACGCCGTGACGTTCGAGCAGTTCGACAATACCGGCGGGCGTGCACGGCAAGGGTGAGGTCATGGGCTCCTTGACGTTGAGCACCAGACGTCCCAGGTTGGTGGGGTGGAGCCCGTCCGCGTCCTTGGCCGGATCAACGCGTTCGAGAATCGCGTTCGTGTCGATGTGATCCGGCAGCGGCAACTGCACGATGTACCCGGTGCACGCGGGGTCCTCGTTCAGTTCGTCAATGACCTTCTCGAGGTCGGCCTGCGAGACGTCCGCGGGCAGTTCCTTGCGGATCGAGGAAATCCCCACCTGCTCGCAGTCGCGATGCTTGCCCGCCACGTAGGAGTGCGACGCCGGGTCGTCACCGACCAGCACGGTGGCCAACCCCGGGACGCGTCCCTTGTCGGTCAGCACCTTCACGCGCTCGGCGAGTTCGGACTTGATGGCGGTGGCGGTGGCCCGCCCATCCAGGATCTGTGCGGTCACACTCACCATTCCTCGAGGCCGGGGTATAGCGGGAACTGTTCGGCCAGCGCATCCACGCGGGCGCGCAGCGCGTCGATGTCCGCACCGGGCTTGAGGGCACTCGCGATGATGTCCGCGACCTCCTCGAATTCCCGGGCACCGAATCCGCGCGTGGCCAGTGCGGGGGTGCCGATGCGCAGACCCGACGTGGTCATGGGCGGGCGGGGGTCCCACGGAACGGCGTTGCGGTTCACGGTGATGCCGGCCTGGTGCAACAGGTCCTCGGCCTGCTTACCGTCCAACTCGGAGTTGCGCAGATCCACGATGACCAGGTGCACGTCGGTGCCGCCGGTCAGCACGGACACCCCGTGCTCGGCGACATCGGAGGCGTTCAGGCGCTCGGCCAGGATCTGGGCGCCCTCGATGGTGCGGCGCTGGCGCTCGGCGAAGTCCTCGCTCGCGGCGATCTTGAACGCCACGGCCTTGCCGGCGATCGCGTGCATGAGCGGCCCGCCCTGCTGGCCCGGGAACACGGCGGAGTCGATTTTCTTCTTGAACTCTTCGGTGGACAGGATCACTCCGGAACGGGGGCCCGCCAGGGTCTTGTGAACGGTGGAGGTGGTCACGTGCGCGTGGGGCACGGGGTTGGGATGCAGTCCCGCCGCCACCAAACCGGCAAAGTGTGCCATGTCGACCCACAGCTTGGCGTCAACCTCGTCCGCGATGGCACGGAAGGCCTCGAAGTCCAACTGGCGCGAGTACGCGGACCAGCCGGCCACGATGACCTTGGGGCGGGCCTGAAGTGCGGTTTCGCGCACCTTGTCCATGTCGATGCGGTAGCTGTCCGGATCCACCTCGTACGCGGCAATGTTGTAGAGCTTGCCGGACACGTTGATCTTCATCCCGTGGGTCAGGTGACCACCGTGTGCCAGGGACAGTCCCATCAAGGTGTCGCCGGGCTGCATGAGCGCAGCCATCACGGCGGTGTTGGCCTGGGCACCCGAGTGCGGCTGCACGTTGGCGTGCTCGGCGCCGAACAACTGGGTGGCGCGATCGCGAGCGAGGTTCTCCACCACGTCCACGAATTCACAGCCGCCGTAGTAGCGCCGGCCCGGATAACCCTCGGCGTACTTGTTGGTGAGCACGGAGCCCTGGGCTTCGAGGACCGCGCGCGGCGCGAAATTCTCGGAGGCGATCATTTCCAACGTGGAGCGTTGCCGCCCCAATTCTTGCTCGATGGCCCGTGATACGTCCGGGTCCACCTCCGACAGTGGCTGATTGGTGACTGACTGTCCCAAGGATTCCGTCATGCTCCACCTTCTTTTGGCGTGGGAGGGGTCGCGTCCAGCATAGCGCCGAGGTTCGTTCGCATTGAGTGCGGTACCCATGTGTGTAAGAAACCACGTTCTACGCACTGGTACGGCACGCGTGATGCTCGTAGACTTAAGCGAATGCCTAGCACGCCGACGTGAGGAGCACACTGTTTGCGGGCTACTTTTCATCCAACCGTGACGAGTGTTTCCTTAACGCGTTGCTGACCCCCACCTCATCAGTTCGGATCACCTCTGATCCGCCCAAGGAGACACTGCGCTGTGAACGTTCTGCCCACCGCCCCGTTCACCGCTTCCATGCCCCGGGTCGCGAAGGAGCACGCTCCTTCGGCCCCGGTGGATGTGCTGCGGACCCGCTACTCGGCCGTCATCTTCGACATGGACGGTGTGGTTACGGACACGGCCAGCGTGCACGCCCGCGCCTGGCAGCAACTCTTCGACGCCATTTTGATGGATGATCGGCTCCAACCGGCGGAACCGGGTGCTCAGATCGACCGCTCCGCCTTCGACGTCCTGGGGGAATACCGTACCTACGTGGACGGACGACGCCGCGAGGACGGCGTTCGCGCGCTGCTCGCGGCCCGCGGTGCCATGCTGCCCGAGGCCCGCAATGACGAGGAACCTCGAGCCGGCGACTGGACCGTGCAGGGGCAAGCCGCCACCAAGGACGGTTTCTTCCACGCCGAGCTCAAGGAGCACGGTGTGCGGGTGTTCCCGCGCACCGTGAAGCTCATCGAACGATTGCAGAGCGCCGGGGTTCCCGTGGGTCTGGTCACCGCCAGCCGCAACAGCGGGGTGGTCCTCGCCGCGGCGGGCCTGTCGGAGATCTTCGACGAGATCGTGGACGGCAACATGGCCGCCCAGCAGGACCTGCCCGGAAAACCGGCGCCCGACACGTTCCTGGAATGCGCCCGTCTGTTGAATGTCCCGGCGGAGAACTCCGTGGTCATCGAGGACGCCGTGGCCGGAGTACAGGCCGGTGTGGCCGGTGGCTTCGGACTGGTCGTGGGCATCAACCGTGACAGCGCCCGCGATCGGCTCTACCGCGCAGGCGCCCACGTGGTCCTCAACGATGTCGGTGAACTCGACCTCGGTGCGCTGCGCGATGATCCCTGGACCCTCGCGTTCGAGGGCTTCGATCCCGCGAACGAGCCCCGTCGTGAAGCCCTGTTGACCCTGGCCAACGGCTACATGGGTGTCCGCGGGGCCGCCAGTGAATTCCCCGCGAACGACGTTCACTACCCCGGGACCTACCTGGCCGGTGTGTTCAATCGGGTGCAGAGCAACCTCAACGGCCGTGACGCGGAACACGAGTCCATGGTCAACACCCCCAACTGGTTGCACCTGGACCTGCGTTTCGCGGAGGGTGAGTGGTGGTCCGAGGGCGGTATGCGACCGTCCAAGGAACACGTGGCCCTCGACCTGAGGCGCGGCCTCTTGACCCGCACACTGACGCTCAGTGATCACGAGCCCAGCCCCGACGGCACGACTCGCAGCCTGGACGTGGTGCAACGACGACTTGTGTCCCTGCGCTACCGCCACCTGGGTGCCCAGGAAACCACGCTGATCCCCCGGAATTTCTCCGGCCGACTCCACGTGCGAACCGGTATCGATCCCACGGTGACCAACAGTGGCGTGGCCGAGTACAAGGAACTCAACGCCCACCACCTGATGTTGCTCGAATCCACCACCCTGCCGGACGAGCACGAAACGTTACTCTCCCTGGTGCGCACGACCCAGTCGAAGATCGAGATTGCGATGGCCCAGCGCACCCGGATCGACAGCGACGTCCCGAGCAGTGAACGCCGCGAGATGAGGCCCGGTGGCATTGAATTCCGGCGCCACCTCCTCCAGGTCACCGCGGACCAGCCCGTGATCATCGACAGCACCACGGCCGTGGTGACCAGCCGCGACGCCGCCATCAGCTCCCCCCGCGGAGGCGCGCTGTCCGAGCTGGACCGCAACCCCTTCGGTGTGCGCAAACTGCTGGCATCGCATGAAATCGAATGGGCCCGGTTGTGGGACCGCTACGAGGTCACCCTGGACGCCGCCGAGGACACGCCCGAATCCCGCGGCACCCAGCTGGCCGTGCGCGCCCACCTGTTCCATACCGCCCAGACCTTAGCCCCCCATCTGTCGTTGCGCGACGCGGGCGTTCCGGCTCGCGGCCTGCATGGTGAGGGTTACCGCGGCCACATCTTCTGGGACGAGCTGTTCATCCTTCCCGTGGTGAACATGCGTCACCCCCACGTGACCCGGTCACTGTTGTCCTACCGGTGGCGGCGACTGGCCATGGCACGCCACCGCGCACAGGAGCTCGGTTTGTACGGCACGGCGTTCCCGTGGCAGTCCGGTTCGGACGGCCGGGAGGAAACCCCGCCGGAGCTCTACAACCACCACTCCCGCCGTTGGCTACCGGACAACTCCTGGCGTCAGTTCCACGTTGGCCTGGCCATCGCGTACAACGCGTGGGTGTACTACGAGTCCACCGGTGACATCGACTGGCTCTCCGGCCACGGATCCGAATTGATCATTGGGATCACCCGCTTGTTCGCTTCCCTGGCCGAGTATGACTCCCACGATGGCAAGTACCACATTGCCGGTGTGATGGGTCCGGACGAATACCACGACGGTCCCGCCGGTCAGCACGGCGGCGGCCTCAAGGATAACGCCTACACCAACGTGTTGGCCTCGTGGTTGTTCCGGCACTCGGCCCACATCTTCCACGACATGGTCGAGCATCAGCGTGAGGAGCTCGAATCCCGCTTCGAGATCTCCGGCCAGGAGGTGCAGACCTGGTTGAACATGGCGAAAAACATGTACGTGCCGTTCAATTCCGACGGCACGATTTCACAGTTCGAAGGCTATGACGGCTTGGCCGAGCTGGACTGGGATTTCTACCGCACCAAGTACCACAACATCGGCCGGCTGGACCTGCTGTTGGAGAACGAGGGCGACCTCACCAACAACTACAAGCTGACCAAGCAGGCGGACACCATCATGTTGGTGTACCTGCTCGGCCCCGAGGGTGTCGTGGAAGAGCTTGCGCGCATGGGGTACACGATTGATCATGACACCGTTCAGCGCACGGTCGATCACTACATTGCCCGGTCCTCCAACGGCTCGTCCTTGTCCCGCGTGGTCAATGCCGCGGTTCTGGCGTGGCTGGACCCGGATCGTTCCTGGGGCTCGTTCCAGGATGCGCTCATGGTCGACCTGGACGACACCCAGGGCGGTACCACCGGCGAGGGCATTCACTTGGGTGCCATGGCGGGTTCCGTGGATGTGATCACCCGCGCCTACGCGGGGCTGCGCGTGCGCGGGGACTGGTTGGAGTTCCGCCCCACGCTGCCTCGGGAACTGCAGGCGGTGGACTTCACGGTGCTCTACCGCGGTCAGGTCATTGAAGTCTCCATCGATCAGGACATCCTGGAGCTGGAGGGCACCTCGTCAAAGGCGGACCCCGTCACCATTCACGTCAACGGCGCGGAGTACGTGCTCAAGGGCGGTCAGAAGATTTCCGTGTCCTTGAAACACCGCGCCTCCCGGCGACCCGAAAAGGCCCTGGCCCGGCTCCGCCGCCAGTCCGTGTCGGGCGGTGACGACAACCTCTGATCCGGTACGACGGCGGATAAAATATGGTCCATGACACACAGTGAACCCGCCGGTGCGGTACCGCACGTCCTTCTCCCCTACAACGGCCATGAACCGCAGATCGCCCGGACCGCATTCATTGCGCCCAACGCCACCCTGATCGGCGACGTGGAGATCGGCGAGGGCGCCGGTGTGTTCTACGGTGCCGTGGTGCGCGGCGACCGTTCGCCCTTGCGCCTGGGTGCGGATTCAAATCTCCAGGACAACGTGTCCGTCCATTCCGACCCCGGTCATCCCTGCATCATTGGCGAGCGCGTCAGCGTTGGCCACGGCGCCGTGGTCCACGGGTGCACTCTGGAGGACGAAGTACTCGTGGGGATGAACGCCACGGTGCTCAACGGCGCGGTGATCGGCACCGGCAGTCTCATTGCCGCCGGGGCCGTGGTGCTCGAAGGTGCGCGGGTGCCCCCGGGTTCATTGGTTGCCGGTGTTCCCGGGAAGGTCCGCCGGGAACTCACGGCCGAGGAGCGCTCGGCCGTGCGTGAGAACGCCGAACACTACATTGAGCTGTCCCGGGAGCACCGCGCAATCAACGGCCAGCAATAACCCGCGCACCGGGAGCACCGGGGTTCCGACGCGCTCGGGCGAGGCAACTGCCCAGCTGAAAAACCGTGGCTCAGTGGAAGAAGTGACGTGCCCCGGTGAAGTACATGGTCACACCGGCCGCCTGTGCAGCCGCGACAACCTCTTCGTCGCGGATGGAACCGCCCGGCTGGACCACGGCGCGCACACCGGCGTCCAACAACACCTGCAGGCCGTCCGCGAACGGGAAGAACGCGTCCGACGCCGCCACGGCGCCGCGGGCCCGCTGGGAGCCGTCCTCGGCGAGTGCGTTGGCGCGTTCGACGGCCAGTTTGCAGGAGTCCACGCGGTTGACCTGGCCCATGCCGATGCCCACGGACGCCCCGTGATCGGCCAGCAGAATGGCGTTGGACTTCACCGCGCGCAGCGAGCGCCACGCGAAGTCGAGGTCGGCCAGGGTCTGCTCGTCGGCGGGTTCACCGGCGGCCAGGGTCCAGTTGGCGGGATCGTCACCGGGGGCGTCCAAGCGATCGGCCTGTTGGAACAGGGCTCCCCCGGACACGGCGCGGTACTCCAGCGGATCACGCCCGAAACCTTCCGGCAGCTCGAGCAAGCGGATGTTCTTCTTGGCCTGCAGGATCTCCAGAGCGGCGGGTTCGAAACTTGGCGCCACGACGACCTCCGTGAAGATGCCCTTGAGCGTTTCGGCCATGTCAGCCGTCACGGTGCGGTTCGCGGCTACCACACCACCGTAGGCGGACAGGGGGTCGCACGCGTGAGCCTTGCGGTGGGCATCGGCTATGGGGTCCGTGGCACCCGCTGATGCCACGGCCACACCACACGGGTTGTTGTGCTTGACCACGGCAACGGCCGGCTGGTCATAGTCGTAGGCGGCGCGCAGTGCGGCGTCGGCGTCCACAAAGTTGTTGTAGGACATGGCCTTGCCGTGCAGCTGCTCGGCCTGGGCAATGCCCGGCGAGGCGGCGTCGTCCACGTAGAGCGCGGCCTTCTGGTGGGGATTCTCGCCGTAGCGCAGGGACGCGGCGCGCTGGAACGCGAGACCGGCGTAGGGCGGCCAGAAGTTCGCCTCCGTGTCGGTGTCGAACTGCTGGGCGGTCCACGTGGCCACGGCGGTGTCATAGGCGGCCGTGTGCGCGAACGCGGTCGCGGCCAACTTGCGGCGAGCGGTGAAATCGTAACCGCCTCCCCGGGCGGCATCGACCACGCCCGGGTAGCTAGCGGGGTCCACCACCACGGATACGGCCGCGTGGTTCTTGGCGGCGGCACGCACCATGGACGGGCCACCGATGTCGATCTGCTCGACCACGTCGTCCTGAGCGGCGCCCGAACGCACGGTGTCGACGAACGGGTAGAGGTTCACGACCACCAGGTCGAAGGGCTCGATCTCGAGTTCCGCCAATTGGTCGATGTGCTCCTGCTTGCGGCGATCGGCCAAGATCCCGGCATGTACCCGCGGGTGCAGGGTCTTGACGCGGCCGTCCAGGCATTCCTGGAACCCGGTGACCTCGGAAACCTCGGTGACGGGCACGCCAGCCTGGGAGATCCGCTGCGCCGTGGAGCCGGTCGAGACGATACTTACTCCGGCCTCGTGCAGGCCGCGCGCCAGCTCCTCCAGGCCGGTCTTGTCATACACGGAGATCAAGGCGCGCTTGAGGGGTACACGGTCCAGCTGAATCGAATTCACAAAAACTCCAGGAGAGGTAGGGATGGTGCCGGTGGCACAGGAAAGTCTACGACTGCTCTTTCCCCGGTGAATCAAAGTTAACCTCGCGGCTCAGTGTCGCCAGGGCATTGACGAGGAGACCGCGTTCGGCGGATTTGATGCGTTCGTGCAGGGTTTCCTCGGTATCCTCCGGGGTCACCGGCACGGCCACCTGGGCCAGGATCGGGCCGGCATCCACGTCTGCCACGACCTCGTGCACGGAGGCGCCGGTGACCTTGACACCGAAGTTCAAGGCGTCCCGCACGGCGTGCGCGCCCGGGAACGAGGGCAGCAGCGAGGGGTGCGTGTTGATGATCCTGCCGGCGAAACGCGCTACCAATTGAGCGTCCACGATACGCATGAACCCGGCGAACACAACGCGGTCCGGGTTGTAGTTGGCGATGGCGCGTTCCAGGCTCCGGTTCCACTGCTCCCGCTCCGGGTAATTCGCCAGCGGCACCAAAAACGTGTCGATCCCGGCGGCCTCCGCGCGTTCCAAACCTGCGCACGGTTTGTCCGCGCCGACCGCGACAATGTCCACGTCCACGTGGCCTTTGTGCAGCGCATCAATGATTGCCTGCAAATTCGTACCGGAACCGGAAACCATGACCACGAGTCGCATACCGATCATGCTAGCGATTTTCTGCGGTCAACCCGGACCCTGCCGCTGCCCTACAGTGGAGATCATGCAGGATTCCGACGGCCCAGACACAGCACGCGCGTCCTCCCGTTTGAGGCTTGCCGGTGTGGCAGCGGGTCTCGCCCTGCTGTCCTCCGCCCTGGTGACCGGTCTCGTGTGGTCCACGGCCGTGGGCGTGGTCATGGCACTGGCCAGCGTGGTCCTGGGCATCGTGGTGCTGAGCACGTCCCGCACGGTGCAGCCCCGCATGCTCCTCACGTTCCTGGCCGTCCTGGCCATTGTGTGGGGCGGGTTCAATGCCTTTGGTGGTGGGGCACGGTTGGCCGTCTGGCCGGCCTCGCAGGTCTACCAGGAGTGCGCCTCCTCCGCCCTCACGCTGTCCTCCACCAGTCACTGTCAACGCCAGCTCACGGACAATATTTGGAACTACCTCTCCGGCTCGGAGCTCGAGACCGGTCCGGGGGAATCATCGCCGGAGCCCGCGCCGTCGGGGTCGCCCACTACGTCGGGGGCGCCCGCCGCGTCGGAGTCTCCCGCATCGGCAGAATCCCCGGAATCCGCCCACGTTCCGTCGAACACGGCCACGCCGGCGCCGTCCGCCACGGTTGAGTCCGCTTCACCCGCCCCCTGAGGGGTCACCGCTGTCGACCCGTTCGCATTCCACGGAACGCGGTTCCGATCGCCGCCGACGCCGCTCGATCCAGTTCCGGTCCCGGTCTCATCGCCCCGGGGCCGGACCGGTGCCGGAGTCTCGGTCTGCTGCGGTTGGCGGTCATCCGGCCGCGCGTCCGCCTCGGGCACCGCTAGCCGTGCGGCCTTTCGCCGTACTGATTTCCTGGCCGCTCGCTTCTGCCGGGCTTGCGCCTTCTTGGCCTGTTTGGCTTCTACCTTGGCGGCCCGGGCGGCCGCGGAGGCTTCTGCACCGTGGCGCTGCTGGTCTTCGGGATCAGAATTGCCCCGGGGCGGCTCCTCCAGGGAACTGTTCCACGGATTCTTTCGATAGCCCTCGCGTTCGAGCCACGGGCCCAGGATGTATCCGATCACGCCGCCCGCGGTGATTTCGGCGCCGGCCCACAGGAACACGTGCCACGCATTGGGCCCGATGTCCGTGAGCCTCCCCATGCCCAGCGATCCCTGGGACAACCAGGCGAGCAAGGCCACGAGACCCGCGCCGATCGCGGCGATGAACGCGACGGTCAGCACGGTCGAGACGATGAACGTGAACCACCGCATGGGCAACCTGATGGCCATCCAGTCGTCCAGGTGATTCTCGCCCTCGCGCAGGAACCACCAGCCCGCGAGCACTCCGGCCAGCACCGGTAGCACCACCACGGCGGGGGCATAAACCCACGGACCCCCCTCCGGGAGGGCCGCAAACGGCGGGAACTGCGGCAACGCACCCAGTGACGTCTCGAATGGCGAAGTGAGTGCGCCCTCCCCGACCGAGAATCCGGCCCCGCTGATCCACGCGGCGGACCACACGATCATGTTGGGCAGATAGCCGAACTGCAGCGCCGTGAGGGCGGTGTCACCGGCGGCGCCCGTGCCCAACCGCTGGTACACGGCAATGATCCGGTCCCAATTCCACACCAGCGTCACCGCGGTGACCAACGCACCCGCGGCGATCATGGCCACGGCGGACAAGAACCCCGCGCGTACCACGGCCCAGAGGTAGGAACCCGCCCACCTGGAGTACTGGCTGGTGCGCTGGATCCACGATGCGGCGTCGGCACCCAGGATCGCGGCCAATGAGCGCGATACGCTCCACCCCCCAACCAAAGTCCCCAGGCCCGCGGGAATCAAGGGGAACACCGCACCGGCCGGCACGCTGACCGAGACGTACTCGGTGCTACTCACGAGCGCCACGAGCGCTCCGATCAGCGCGTAGCTGACCATGCCGGCACAGAAGGGGATGAGGAACTGACCGCGCCAGCACGCGCGCGCAATCCTCCTCCCCGCGATGACCGACAGGGCGAACGGTATGAGGGTGAGGCCCAGGGGGACCAGGGTGAGAGTTCCACCCCCGGAGGACAGGTCGATGCCCTGGATCGCCGCCATGGTCAACGGCGTACAGTGCGCCACCAGCCACACCTGACCCGCAAGCTGAAGTCCGCCCAACACACCTAACGAATCGAACCCGCCGGCCAGCCACACCGCTGCCATCACCAGCCCGGTGAGTAACAAGCTCACGGCCGCCACGGCAATGAGTTCAACCACTCCTTGCAACCACAGGGGCATGGGGAATCCGCCCTCACGGCCGCCCCGGGGAGAACCGGGCGAGGGCGGTGCGGCGGGTGAATCTCCGGGGTCATTGTTTCGACGGCGCTGCGACCGCTCGCGAACCCCGGACAGGGTGCTGGAAAAGGTGGGGAAGTTCATCGCCCCCCATCTTTCCACGTCCCCACCGGAGTTGGCCCAGACTTCACCGACAGGTCACCGGGGCTTGGACGTCCGGTGACCCGACCGGGCCATCGTGTTAACCGTGAAAATCGCAGTGGTTGCCGAACAATTCCTCCCCCACGTCAACGGCGTAACGCATTCCGTGGTGCGAGTCCTGGACTACCTTCGGGCGCAAGGCCACGAAGCCATGGTCATTGCCCCGTCCTACGACAAGTTCAGCACGTTGGGTTCCGTGGCCACCCTCGACGGTGTCAGGGTCCAACGCATTGCATCCATTCCGCTTGCCGGATACCCGGACGTGCGGGTGGCCAGCTGCACTGTGGCCCGCATGCAACGAATCCTGACCCGTTTCCAACCGGACGTCGTTCACGTTGCCTCACCCTTCGTCCTGGGGTGGCAGGCCATTCAAGCCGCCAAGAACCTGGGATTACCGTGCGCCGCCGTGTACCAGACGGACATCCCCGGATACGCGGCGCGGTACGGCGCGCCCGTTCTGGAAAACGTGTTGTGGAGCCATGTGCGAAACATGCATAATTCCTCGACCGTGACCCTGGCACCGTCAACGGCCGCCATTTCGCAGCTGCATGCCCACGGTGTGCAGCGCGTGCGCATGTGGCGGCGCGGGGTGGACACTCGCCGGTTCGATCCCGCCCGCCGCGATCAGGACTGGCGCGAACGCGTGGGCGGCGGGCGCAAGCTCGTGGGCTACGTGGGTCGTCTGGCACCCGAGAAGCAGGTTCAGGACCTCGTGGTGCTGGACTCGCTGCCCGACACCCGGTTGGTGATCATCGGGTCGGGACCGGAGAAGGAGATGTTGCGCCTCATGCTTCCCAACGCGTACTTCGCGGGCTTCCTGGACGGTGACGCACTGGCCACCGCCATGGCCTCCCTGGACGTGTTCGTCCACTCCGGTGAACACGAGACCTTCTGCCAGACGATCCAGGAAGCCATGGCCAGCGCGGTTCCCGTGGTGGCGGTGGGTCGAGGAGGGCCCGTGGACCTTGTCGATTCATCCCGCAACGGTTGGCTGTACAAGCCCGGCGACACCGAGATGCTCCGCGCTCGCGTGGTGGATCTCGTGGGTGACAACGCTAAACGCGCCGCCTTCTCCCGCACCGCGTACGACTCCGTGCAGACCCGCACGTGGACCGCCGTGTGTGATCAGCTCATGGATCACTATGCACGGGCACGAACCATTGCCTCGCGCGCGCGCAGGTTGTCCACAACATCGCCGTGATCCGTGGTGCACAAACGATTCGTTGGTTAACTTTTGGTGACGTTATGTGACATTCCCTGGTTTACCACGCCGTCGACCCGCTACGCTCGAATCCAGCTTCACGAGATGCGCTCTGGCGCGCGGTGTTAACACCGCGCGCCCGTTGGGCTCCAACCCGGCGCGCGCCAACCCTCGGTTCAGGGGTGGTTTGGATGACGAAGCGGCTGTGGCGCAACCGCGTGCGCAGCAAGAGCCTTTCTGTATGAAAGCACAACACTGATGAAGAACATTCAACAACTACGCGCAACGACCGAGTCCTCTCGAGAACAATGGGTTGACGTCACCGTCGACATCGACCCCGACCACCACGTGGTGCGTCTCACGGACTCCAATGGGGACGTTCATGAATACCTGAGCGGCAACGTTCGCGCCCTGGTTCACGCAACCGCCCACAATCGCGGCCGCGCCCAGTGGTGCGAGAAGTACCGTCAGCTCCTGGTTCCCGGAGCGTCCAACGTTTCCGGCGGTGTTCCGTTCTACAAATTGGAACCGAAACCGGTGGCGCTCAGCGCCTGATCGGGACCGAACGTGCTGAGGCCCCGCACCATTGGATGGTGCGGGGCCTCAGTCGTGTATTCACACCGTGCCTAGTGCGCGGGCGAATCATGATCAACGATTCTCAGGCCAGCAGTTTGGCCACCAATGCGCTCGCGAACTCCTCGGAGATGTCCCCGTAGTTCAAGGAGAAGTCCTCGTCCACCTTGGTCGGCAGCAGACCGGAACACAGCACCGCGGCCCGGCCGTAAAGCCCCGGCAACTCCGCGCCGATCGGCACGGACACCAACTGCAGCTCCGAATCGTAACTGACCAACGGTGCCCCGTTGTCCCGAGCGGCCAGGTGCTTACCCAGTGCGGAGGACACCGGGCGGGCGTGGCCCGAAGCGACGTCGGCCTCGGTGCGGAACGCGTAACGGGTGCGATGGTGGTGATTGATGCGGAACAGCCCCGCCTGGTTACGGTCCTCCGTGGCCTCCCATGTGGCGTCTTCGGGAACGAAGTGCTCGGCCACGCCGTTGTACTGCATCTCGATCAGCGGCAACGATTCCACGACCGAAGACAGGGGTGGCAATGTGTCGAGCATGACGGGTCCCGCCTCGTAAACCACATCGCACGCGCCATGGGGAAGCTCGTCACGCAGAGCATCCAGGTCCACGTCCTGCAACAGCGTGGTTGCGTGGTCCTCGGGCGAGAGCACCACGACCTCCGCGCCCAGCGATTCCGCGATGCCCGTCACCGTTTCCTCCTGCTCCGCACGCCAGCCGCCGGTGAGCAACACGGAACCATCCACCAACTGTGTCAGCGCGGGTGAGCACACCTGCCAGCGACGTACGGTCCAGCTGCCGTCGCGAATGACTTCCAGGAAACCCAGGGCCTGTAAATGCCCCACGAACCATTCTTCGAAGCGTTCGGAATCCTCGGCCTGGCGGGCGACGATCGACAGGCTCCCCCGTTTGCCGCCACCCAAAAACGTCAGCGCGTCCTTTAACGGTGCCCAGGACCCGGGATAGTCGCCGTAGTCGGGACCGATGAACTGCAAGGACTCCACCGAACCGGTCTGACCGACCGCGGACAGCTTGGTGAGCCGCCCGGGGTAGCGCTTGGTGAGCCCGCAACGGCGGCAGCGTCCGAAGATCCACGGCGCCTTGGCCTTGGGGTCCATGGGCGGCAGGATCACCTTGTGCTTGCCGGTGCTCAGGCACGATGGCCCCTCGGGTGCGGGAAGTTCATTGCTGCGCTCGGGGTGCATCAGACCCTCGGCCGAATGCCAGCCCGCGATCCCGGGGACCGTCACGTGCGGTGCGTCCGGCGCCAGTTCCACCGAGTCCATGTTGTCAAAGGAACCCTGCACGTATTCATCCGGCAGCTCGTCCAGGGTGGTCGAGGTGACGGGCCACAACGGCTCCTGCGCCACGTGCACCATTTCACCCTCGTAGCCCAGCGAGCGCTGAGTGATGTAGAAGGAGCTGTCACGGACGCGGAATTCCAGGCGCTGTTTGACGGTGCGCCCAGCCTTGAGCACCAGCGTGTAGTCGCTGGGCTTGAGCGTCTTGTTGTCCCGGATCAGGTCCGAGCCCTCCAAGCTCACCTGGAAAGGTGGCACTCGAGGGGCCGACAGTTTGGTGGACATCAGCTTGAACGAGTGCGGGTTCCGCCATTCGCATTCCAGCGACAGCGGATCATCGGAGTCCGAGGTGACCGTGATCTGCGGTGGCCGCAACGCCGAGAATCGTCTCACATCTCCCGGGATGCGCAGGCCACCGGACAGCGTGACGGCCGGCACCAGGCGGGGCACCAGCCCGGCGAAGTTGTCGTTGGCAGTGAGCATCGGGTCACCGGCGCGCAGCACCTGGACATCGTCGAACAGCACCCAGTCCTCGGGCAGTCCGTTCTCCCCCGGGCCCACAATGCGGTAGTCCGGTGAGGCCGAGTCATCAAGGATGGCGGTGATCTGCTCGACCCATTCTGGTTTGTTCTGCACCAAGATCCGTGACGGCCACGCGGCAGGGATGTGATCCACCGAGATGAACGTGTCCGAGTAGGCGTCCTTGGCGAACACCACGACCGGCCGCGGGTTCCGGGTGATGGCGGTGTCACCGTTGCTGAGCGTGAGTTCACCGGACAATAACGTCTCGTTGGACATACGCGAGTTGTAGGCGGAGATCCCCAAGTACGCGTCACCGATGTAGGACAAGAACATGGTGCGCGGCCCGGCCTCGGTGGCCAATTCCACTTCACGCCCGGAAATCATCCGCTTGGGCACCACGAATCCGAGCTCGAAGATCGGGTTGCCCACGTAATCGGTTCCGTCAGTCATGGACAGGCTGACACTGCGGGGGCCCAGGTGTCGCGAAGCTCGTCGCTCCGTGGCAACCGCCGCGGCGGCGTCGTCGTCGCGGGAGGATTCCCACGCGCCCAGCTGAGCCAACGCGACCTGGAGGCCGGCGTCGCGAGTGAGCGGGTTGGACCAGATGCGACGCATGCCCTTGGAAACGTCCGTGTCCGCGATGTCGAGCCAGAAATCCACGTAGATTCCCAGTTCCTGGGCGCTCATTCCCTGGGCCGTGGTCAGCTCGAGGTCCTCGAACATGCGGTGCAGCTGCCGCAGCTCGGCCTCCCCGAACATTGTCTGGGACAGCGCCAGGCCCACGGGCCGATGGTTCACCGCGTGGGCGGAGGGCAGGCCGAACTGCCCGTCGAAGAGTTCCAACCAGTATCGCAGGGCGTCCCAGTACATCTCGGAGTCCTTGCGCACGGCCGTCTCCAGGGCCTTGGCGTTGTCCTGACCGGCTTGCAGTAAAATCGCCAACGGTAGGTAGAACGCCGACACGGATTTGTTTCCCGTGCGGGCCGCGAGCGCGGACATGTGCCGCCCGGCCAGGGAGAACAGGGCCAACAATGCCACCACGGGCGGCGGCCCGATCCTGTTGAGGTCGTTGAGCTGACGCCTGGAAGCCCGGTACCAGGCTTCCGTCAGCTTGTTGAAGGCGTCGAACATCGAACGGCGAGATCCGTCCGCCACCAACAACGGCGTCACGGAATCGGCCATGGCCCGCAAAGCGGACGGCCCGTCCAAACCGAATTCCGCCCCGATCTTCTCGAGGGTTTTGTCGTCCAGGTCCAGGTGGACCAGTTCACCGGATGCCTGCGTGCCACAGAAAGCCCTGGCCACAGCGTCGTTCCAGCGTAAATACTCAACTTCTTGGGGTCCCGATGCAATGGCGTGGTCTCCCGTGTGGAGCCCGGCGGCGTCTGCCACGAATCCTCCGTCTGCGCCCAGTGGCGCGGTGACAATAAATCCAGTTCACCATGATTATAGGTTTCCGACGCCGCCTCGAGACGCCGGTGTGACAGCCGCCATCACCGCGCGCGCCCTGTGCGTGTCCCCGGAGGGCGGTACGGTAATTGGCATGGATGGTGACGTACGTTTCGCGAGCGCTCGGCCCACTGGGCTCACAACCGACTGGCGCAGTGAACTGTCCCGCATCGTCCCCGGTTCCGATCACGATCGGGTGGTGACGGACCCCGAACACGGCCCACTGGTCGCCTTGGAATTGAACCTGTCCCGGGTGCAGCATCGCGGCCCCCGCGCTTGGCAGCAGGACCACAACGCCGTACCGGTCACATTGACGGCACGCCCGGTGCTTCGCGGCCAACGCTCCGGCTGGATCCATACCGGCATCGACTGGGGCAATTTGGCCAATCATGCCCGCTCCGGGCGGCTCACCGAGGATCAGTTGGATTGGTTCGAGGAGCTGAGAGCGCTGTCCGAATCCCACCGGGGTTCGTACGCCGTGGACCGGCACCAGCTCCACATGGAGCGCTACACCTCTCCCCTGCTGTGGCCCATCCTGAACCGCGCCGAGGTGCTGGGCATTCCTTTGGTCTCGCAGGGCACAGGTCAGCGGGTTGCCGTGGGGCCGGCCGGCAGATTCGAGGTCAGTGTCAGTTCGGATGAGAACGGGGCTCTCAAGCTGTACCCGCACCTGGTCATGGCCGACAGCGAGATCCCACTTCACTGGACCAGGATCATCGGGCAACCGGGCCACGGCCTGTTCTTCCCCGAGGCTCAGCCACGTGAGCTGGAATTGGCCGATGATCTCAACCAGTTCCCATTGCACCTGGTCCCGTTGGCCACGCGGTTGAATCAACAGCAGCGCTCATTCCTGGACCGGGCGGAAGAACTCACCATTCCCCGTGACGGCGTGGACGAGTTCTTCGAACGGTATTTCCCGCGCCTGCATCAAAGCATGGACATCACCGCCACGGACGGTTCCTTGGAGCTGCCCCAGGTGGCGGATCCGGAAATGGTGCTCACGGTCCACCATGACGACCTTACGGAACGGGTGGAGTGGGAATGGGAGTACCAAAAGGGCCGCGAACGCATCCGCCTGCCGTTCCGGCCCTTGAATCCACTGGCCGATGAGCCGGTGAACCGGGAGTCCAGATGGGAGTCCTCCGTGGTGCAGGCGGTGCACCGCAGGATTCCGGAACTGGACTTCAAGCGCAGTTCCTACGCCGCATCCGACGCCCTCCGGTTCATCCGGGTGTGGTTGCCCCTGTTGCGAAAGGTCCCGGATCTGCGCATCGAGGAAACCGGTGGCATCCCCGCGTATCGAGAAGTCACCCGCGCCCCCGAGATCACTGTGTCCACGGCGCCCACCGAACATCGGGATTGGTTCGGGCTGGGTGTCACCATCAGGGTGGGCGAGCACTACGTACCGTTCTCGGACATTTTCCAAGCCCTGGACGTCGGTCAGGACGTCTTGCTCATGCCGGACGGTTCCTATTTCCCCTTGGACCGCCCCGAATTCCTCCGGCTGAAGCAGTTGATCGCCGAGGCTCGCTCACTACAGGAGGACAAGAGTGCGCCCCTGTCCCTCAACCGGTACCAGGCCGGGTTGTGGGAGCAATTCGAGGACATCGCCACGGACACCCACCAGGCCGAACAGTGGCGCAACGGTGTCCGGGCGCTGGCCAACCTCCAGGAGATTCCGGCCCCCGCAGAACCGGAGTCCCTCCAGGCGAACCTTCGCCCCTACCAGTACGAGGGCTACCGCTGGCTGAGTTTTCTGTGGGACCACTCCTTGGGCGGCATCCTGGCCGATGACATGGGACTGGGTAAGACCGTGCAGACGATTGCCGCGATTCTCCGTGCACGCGATGCGGACCCGGACCTGCCACCGTTCCTGGTGGTGGCGCCCACGTCAGTGGTCGCCAACTGGACGGCCGAGCTCAAGCGCTTCGCGCCGTCGTTGACCATTGAAACCATGAACTCCACGCGCCAGCATTTGCCGGAGACCGCTCGCGGGGCGCACGTGGTGCTCACTTCCTACACGCTGCTGCGTTTGGAGGCTGATCTCTACCAGTCCCTGCCGTGGGCCGGGGTGATCATGGACGAGGCCCAGTTCGTTAAGAATCCGCGCACCAAGGCCTATCGTGCCGTGAAGGATCTCTCGTCCCGGTTCAAACTCGCCATCACCGGCACACCCATGGAGAACAACCTCTCCGAGTTGTGGTCGCTGTTCTCGTTGACGGCCCCCGGGTTGTTCCCGTCCAAGAAGAAGTTCACCGAGCTCTACCAGACTCCGATTGAACGAGCTCAGGACCCGGACGTGTTGGCGCGGTTGCGCACGCGGATCCGCCCGTTCATGCTGCGCCGCACCAAGGGCGACGTCGACCTGCAACTGCCCCCGAAACTGGAGCACACGCAGCACGTGGGGTTGAATCAGGCTCATCGCACCGCCTATGACCGACGGTTGCAGCGGGAACGGGCCAAGATCTTGGGGTTGCTGCAGAATTTTGATCGCAATCGCTTCACGATCTTCCAGTCGTTGACCACACTGCGCATGTTGGCCCTGGATCCCGCCTTGGTGGACCCGGAGTCCACGGCGTCCTCGTCCAAGTTGGATGCATTGTTCGAACAATTGCCCCAGATCGTCGCGGAGGGCCACCGCCCCCTGGTATTCAGCCAGTTCACGAGTTTCCTCAAGCTGGTGGCCGCCCGGCTCGACGAAGCCAAGATTCCGTACAGCTACCTGGATGGCTCCACCAGGGACCGGGCCGGCGCGCTCGAGAAGTTCCGCAGCGGCAGGGCACCCGTGTTCCTGGTGAGCTTGAAGGCCGGCGGTTTCGGTATCAACCTGACCGAAGCCGACTATTGCTACCTCCTGGATCCGTGGTGGAACCCCGCCACGGAGAACCAGGCCGTGGACCGGACCCACCGCATCGGCCAGACCATAAAGGTCATGGTGTACCGCATGGTTGCGGAGAACACCATTGAGGAGAAGGTCATGGAACTGAAGCAGCGCAAGGCCGATCTCTTCGCCGCGGTCCTCGACGACGAGCGCGCCTTCTCCTCCGCCATCACGGCCAATGACATCCGTACGCTCCTCTCCCCCTGAACCGCCGTTCAACGGTGAGTCATAATCGCGCGGGGTGTCGACCAGCCCCGCGCGGGTAGCTACCGTGAATAACAGCGGCACCCATTGCTGCGAGCAGTCCTCCTCGATTGTTCCCCCTGATCAGCCGCAGTTTTCTCGCGTTCGGAGTGAAACTCATGCCCCCCACCGTCAACCCGGAGACACCCGTCCCCGGGGCTCGTCACAGACTTGAACGGGCCGGTATCGGAGTGGTCGAGGTCACGGAGACCTGCCCTCCGGCCACCGAGTGGGGAAAACTGGAAAATCTTTTCACCGTGGCCATAGCAGATCTCCTGTGGAATGACTTCTTGGTCATTGAGTACGACGACGCTCCCGCAGCTTCCGACACGCCCGCCGCGTGGGTTCGCACGGGCCCCGGTGGTGCGGAGTGCGCTGTCAGCTCGGCCCGTCAGCTGCCGCCCGAGGCATGGCCTCATCGCACCGAGTTCTTCGAAGCGGCCAGCTGGCGTCAGCCGTTGGGCTCAGATCAACCGTGGACCTCGGGTCCGCACCCGCCCGCGGAGGCCGCTCACCGGGTTCTCACCGCCCTGCGTTACGGCCGGTCGTGCAACAATCCCTATGCCTTCCACTGGGGCACCGGTAGTTTTCCGGTCCCGGAAGGACACACCGGAACTCTGACGGTCATCGACCGTGAGCAGTGCCCCACGAACACTGATATTTGAGTCGGATAAAATAGTGCCCCATTCATATTTCCCCCGGTGTGAGTTTCCCCATAGGGTGGGCTGAGCCCCACGCATTTCCCTACCACCGGGAGAACCATGAGCACGCAAGCGCAGCCACGTCAATGCAGCCCCAGACCGTCATTGCGCAAGGACTGGTCACTGTCGGCAACTCTCGCGGGATTCGTTGCCGTGGTTGTCTCCTACGCCGGTCCTCTGCTCGTGGTCCTGGAAGCAGCCCGGGCCGCCGAATTGAGCTCCGCACAGACGGCATCGTGGGTGTGGGCCATTTCCGTGGGTTCGGGGATCACCTGCGTACTGTGCAGCTGGTGGTTCCGGCAACCCGTCATGGTTGCGTGGTCGATCCCCGGGGCGGCACTGCTGATCACTTCTCTGGGCAATTACACCTTCTCGGACGCCATTGGTGCGTACATCGTCACGGCGGTGTTGGGTCTACTGCTGGGCGTCACGGGATTGTTCGGCAAGATTCTGAACGCGATCCCCAAACCCATCACGGCTGCCGTTCTCGCGGGCGTGCTCTTGCCCTTTTCCATCCAAGTTGCCCCGTCCGTGGTCGAAAATCCCGCTCCCGCGGGCGCCCTGGTGATCGGCTACCTCATGGGAAAGCGTTTCATCCCCCGCTACGCGGTGTTCGTGGCCATGGCCTCGGGGATAGCGGTGGCCTGGATATCGGGAGCCATCACGTCCGTCTCCCCGGACTTCGGCTTGACCGTCCCGGTTCTGACCCTGCCCACGTTCTCCTGGGCCGCCATCGCCGGCATCTCCGTACCGCTCCTCATCGTGACCGCCGCCGGTCAGAATGCCCCCGGGTTGGCCATGATGAAAACGGCGAACTTTCCGCCCCATGACCGTGCCCTGTTGGGCGCAAGCGGAATTTCCTCGATCCTTTTCGCCCCCTTCGGCTCCCATGCCTTGAATTTGGCCGCCGTGACCGCGGGCATCGCCACGAGCCCCGAAGCGCACCCTGAACACCGACGTCGTTATATCGCCGGCATCGCGTGCGGTGGCTTCTATATCGTGTTCGGCGCTTTCGCCTCCACCATCGTCACCTTGTTCTCGGCCATCCCGCCGGGCATGATCTCTGCACTGGCCGGCGTGGCCCTGCTTGGCGCGCTGCAGGGGTCAATGTTCGACTCCATGCACCAAGGCAATTACCAGCCGGCCGTCATTGAGGCCGCACTGATCACGCTGGTCGTGACCGTGTCGGGCATCCAGCCTTTCGGCATCGTCTCGGCCTTCTGGGGAATTCTGGTGGGCGTAGTAGCCTTCGCCATCCTGCGACGGCGATCCCGCTGACCGGACGGTCCGGGCAGCACCGGGTAATGGGTGGGACCGACCCCGGTCGCCTACATTCCGGTGATTCGGGGGTCCGAAATCCCGAATCCGGGGCGCGGCGTACACTCTGGCCTCATGGGATTTTTTGAATCACCCCATTCCGATCACACGGCGTCCATCGAACCCACCTCGACCCAGATCCGCCGGTGGCGCCGGTATTTGGCCGACGAACTCGCGGAGGCCGCGATTTACCAGCACCTCGCCGATCGGGCCCCGGCTCAACAGGGCGAGATTCTGCACCAGGTTGCCGTTGCAGAGGACCGGCACGCGGAACACTGGCGCCGGCTCTTGGGCCCGCACGGGGAAAAACGGGGGCGTCCTTCCCTGCGCTCCAGGGCGCTCATGTTCCTGGCCAAGCATTTCGGCACAGTCTTCGTGCTGGCGCTCCTGCAGCGAGCGGAATCTCGCTCCCCGTACCGTGAAGATCCGGACGCGACGGAGGCGATGGCCGCCGACGAAGCCATCCACGAGGAAATCATCCGTGCCCTCGCCACGGACGGCCGCACGAGACTGTCGGGCAATTTTCGCGCGGCAGTGTTCGGCGCCAATGACGGCCTGGTCTCCAATCTTGCGCTCATCATGGGAATCGGCGCCACGGGGGTTTCCAGCTCGATCGTCATGGTCTCGGGAATTGCCGGTCTCTTGGCGGGCGCGCTGTCGATGGGTGCAGGGGAGTTCGTTTCCGTGCGCTCACAGCGCGAACTACTGGACGCCTCCCGCCCCACCCAAGTGACACTCAGCGTGGCCCCCGAGCTCGACCTGAACGCCAATGAATTGACCTTGATCTATCGAGCCAGGGGCATGTCCGAGGAAGCCGCGGAACACCGCGCTGCGGAACGCATGGGCCATTTCGACTGCGATTGCGACCCCTCCCTGTCCTTCCAGGACGCCAAGGCCCGAGCGGCGCTGAACCCGGGCCGGCCGGAACAGGAGGACCCGAGGGAGGCCGAGGACAACCAGGCACTCGGAACCGACCTGGGGGCCGCGGCGTCCAGCTTCTGCTTCTTCGCCTCCGGCGCCATCGTCCCCCTCCTCCCCTACTTCTTCGGGCTGGGTGGCGGCCCGGCGCTGATCGTCGGCATGCTCCTGGTGGGTCTCGCCTTGATCGTCACCGGCGGTTGCGTTGGCCTGCTCTCGGGTGCGTCCCCGTTGAAGCGCGGACTGCGCCAGCTGGCCATCGGCTACGGCGCGGCCATTGCGACCTATGTGTTGGGCCTGGCCTTTAACACAACCGTCGCATAAGGAGCACCGGAGTAAAGTGTTCAGATGGTGCCGGAGCAGGAAAAGATGGGTTCCCGACACGGTCGCGATACGAAAATGACCCGTCATGAGTTGTCCCCACTTTGGGCCACAAACTCTACCCACAGATTATGACTACTCATGCTCTGGCGAGGGGAAACTCCCCTAACGCCGGGTTCGTGATGACATAACGCCTAGCCCGCCTCTAGTTACGTATTAGTAATAGATACATTCCAAAGTATCCATCGGTGGGGCGTAGCGCTTACGAAGTCTCCACAGATTCATCGGAAGGTCACTGGACACCCCATATTTCCGATATTCTTTATGGTGTGGTTCTCGAAACCACCACAACGGGAGACTTCGCACGGGATAAATCACCACACTCGCACTGGGGGGTGCTTTGTGGCTGATGCCCGGCGTTGATAGCCGCTCAGCCCACGGCTTCATCCCGTTGAGGCGTTTACGCCTGCCGGTGGCCGCTGGTTCTCTCACAGAGGCGCACCTCTCCCCGCGCCGGACGGGCTCCTACCGTCCGCTCCCGCGGCCACCGGTTGTAAACGCTTTACCATCTCACTCAGGATCCCCGCCGCATCGCGCGGAAGAAGATCATCGCCCCTGGGCCTTGCCCACGTGGCTCACGGGTTCACCGCCCCGCTAGGATCAGCTACGCCCCTCGCACGCGCCGTTCCCGTTGTTGTCCTAGGAGATTCCCACTGATGTTCGCCCCGCTGTCCACGCCCGATGAGCACATTCTCACCGTCCACTGTCCCGAGGCCTACGGTCTGGTCAGCGCGGTGGCTTCGAATCTCACCAACCAGGGGTGCGACATTTTCGACGTGAAGCATTTCTCCGACCGCCACAACAGCGAGTTCTTCATCCGGTGCCACACCATGAGCAACCCCGGTGCCGTCACCACGGAGTCCCTCATCGAAGGTTTCCAACCGGTGGCCGACCAGCACCGCATGCGCTTTCGTCTGGTCAACGCCCGCAAGAAGACTCGCGTGCTGATCATGGTCTCCAAGATTTCGCACTGTCTCACGGACCTGCTGCACCGCCAGCGGGTCAACTCGCTGCCCATTGAGATCGTCGCGGTCGTGTCCAACCACACCGACCTTCAGCCGCTCGTGGACTTCTACGGCATTCCGTTCCATCACATTCCCGTGACCAAGGATTCCAAGCCCACGGCGGAGGCGGAACTGCTCGAACTGGTAGAGCACTACGACACCGAACTCGTGGTGCTCGCCCGGTACATGCAAATTCTCTCCGACGATCTCACCCGTGCCCTGTCCGGCAAGTGCATCAATATCCACCACTCGTTCCTACCCTCGTTCAAGGGCGCGAAACCCTATCACCAGGCCTACGATCGCGGCGTGAAAATGGTGGGAGCCACGGCCCACTACGTCACGTCGGACCTGGACGAGGGACCCATCATCGTCCAGCGCGTGATCCCCGTGGATCACGCCCACACTCCCAGCGATCTGGTGGCGGCCGGTTCCGACGCCGAGACCCAGGCGCTGTCCCGCGCCGTCAAATGGCACGCGGAGGGCCGCGTGGTGATTTCGGGTAACCGCACCATCGTGCTCGCCTGACAGCGCCCCCACGACGTGCCGCACAAACGCCGACGCCGCTCCCCCACCGAAGTGGGCGAGCGGCGTCGGCGTGTTGCGGGCCGGATCAACCGGCCGGGCGCTGCTTACTTGCCTTCGAAGATCTCGCGCATGAGCTGTGCCGTTTCGGAGGGCGTCTTGCCCACCTTCACGCCGGCGGCCTCAAGGGCTTCCTTCTTGGCCTCAGCGGTTCCCGAGGAGCCCGAGACAATGGCACCCGCATGGCCCATGGTCTTGCCCTCGGGAGCGGTGAAGCCCGCAACGTAGCCGACGACCGGCTTGGTCACGTTGGCCTTGATGAAGTCAGCGGCGCGTTCCTCCGCATCGCCGCCGATCTCACCGATCATCACGATGGCCTCGGTCTCCGGATCAGCCTCGAAGGCCTCCAGAGCGTCGATGTGCGTGGTGCCGATGACCGGGTCCCCGCCGATACCGATGGCGGAGGTGAAACCCAGATCACGCAATTCGTACATCATCTGGTAGGTCAGGGTGCCGGACTTGGAGACCAGACCCAGCTTGCCCTTGCCGGTGATGTTTGCCGGAGTAATGCCCAGCAGGGACTCCTCGGGGGAGATGATACCGGGGCAGTTGGGGCCGATGATTCGGGACTTGGGCTTACCGTCCGCGCCGGTGTTCGCCTTGGCGTGTGCCCAGAACTCCGCGGAGTCCTGAACCGGGATGCCTTCGGTGATGACAACGATGAGCGGAACCTCGGCGTCAATGGCCTCGATCACGGCGTCCTTGCAGAAGGCCGGCGGCACGAACACGATGGACGCGTTCGCGCCGGTCTCGGACACCGCTTCGGTGACGGAACCGAACACGGGCAGCTCGACGTCCTGACCGTCCTTGTCCTTGTGGTTCACCGTGGTGCCGGCCTTGCGGGCGTTGACACCGCCGAGCACCTGGGTGCCGGCTGCGAGCATACGGGCGGTGTGCTTGGTGCCTTCGCCGCCGGTGATGCCCTGAACGATGACCTTGGAGTCCTTGTTCAAAAAGATCGACATATCTTCTTCCTGATAGCTCTGCGCGTGGGCGATTACTTGGCGGAGTTGGCCAACTCGGCGGCCTTGTCGGCGCCGGAGTCCATGGTCTCCGCGGAGGTGACCAGCGGGTGATTGGCGTCGGCGAGGATCTGGCGGCCCTCGTCGACATTATTACCGTCCAGACGAACCACGATGGGCTTGGTGGCGGAATCACCCAGGATTTCCAGGGCCTTCACGATGCCGTTGGCCACCGCGTCACACGCGGTGATGCCGCCGAACACGTTGACGAACACGGACTTGACCTGCGGGTCGTTGAGGATGACGTCCAGGCCGGCGGCCATGACCTCCGCGGAGGCGCCACCACCGATGTCCAAGAAGTTGGCGGGCTTCACATTGCCGCGTTTCTCACCGGCGTAGGCCACGACGTCCAGCGTGGACATCACGAGACCGGCACCGTTGCCGATGATGCCCACTTCGCCGTCGAGCTTCACGTAGTTGAGGTCGTTCTCCTTGGCCTTCTCCTCCAGGGGGTCGGCCGAGGACTTGTCGGCCAGGCCGGCGTGGTCCTCGTGACGGAACTCGGCGTTGTCATCCAGGGAGACCTTGCCGTCCAAAGCCAGGACTTCACCGTTACCCGTCTTGACCAGCGGGTTGACCTCCACCAGGGTGGCGTCTTCCTTGGTGTAGACCTCGCCCAGCTTCACGAGAACGGGAACGATCTTCTCCGCGGTCTCGGAATCGAACTTGGCCTGCTCCACGATCTCGCGGGCCTTGGCCTCGGTGATGCCTTCCGCCGGGTTCACGTCCACGCGGGCCAGGGCCTCGGGGCGCTCAACGGCCAACTGCTCGATCTCCATGCCGCCCTCGACGGAGCACATGGCGAGGTAGGAGCGGTTGGCGCGGTCCAGCAGCACCGAGAAGTAGTACTCCTCGGCAATGTCTGCACCTTCGGCGATCATGACGCGGTGGACGGTGTGACCCTTGATGTCCATGCCAAGGATGTCCTGGGCGTACTGGTAGGCCTCATCGGCGGTCTTGGCGACCTTCACACCGCCGGCCTTGCCGCGACCGCCTACCTTGACCTGCGCCTTGACGACGGTCACGCCGCCGATCTTCTCTGCTGCTGCCTTGGCTTCTTCGGGGGTGGTGGCGACAATGCCGGCCAGCACGGGGACACCGTGCTTTTCGAACAGGTCGCGTGCCTGGTACTCAAACAGGTCCACGGATAAGTGTCCTTTGCGTCGAGGTGTTGTGTCGGTCCGCCCAAGCTCGATGCTTCAGCGGATCGACCTGATAAATCGGGATTGGCCGCACATGCGCGCGGCCATAGTGCCCTCAGGGTGATTTTAGTCCATGTATTCGATAGCTCGCGTCACACTTCAGTAGATGCAAAGCTGCGGGGGTGCCGCAATTCGTGGATTCCGCCCCTGCGGCTGATTGACTGGTCTCCATGCGTAGCGTGGAACGTGCGGATGTATGGGATGCCCGCCCTGCCGACCGGGGGTTCATGACCGCCCTGGCCACCCTGTCCTTCGTGGCGCTGGGACTCGAACTCGTGGTCGACGGGTCGGTGCTGACCGTCACCGGCGACATTGACGCCTATTATCCGCTGGGATGGCAAATGCTGTTCTGGGTGGGACTGGGCCTGGCGTGGTTCGTTCTGGCGCGGTCATTGGTCGGTTGGTCACGCAGACGCGGGGTGGATCCACTGCCCTCACGGTTCACCACCGTTCTGGGCCACCGGAGATGGTCCAGCATCTTTGTCTGCTTCGTGGTCGCCGTGCTCGCCGCCATCGTGCTGCCGGTGTCCATAGCGGATTCTTGGAGCATGACCCCGGTCCGCGTTTACTTCGAGCTCTACAGCATGCACGGGCCGATCGCGTGGCTGCCCATGCTCGCCTGGCTGGTTTATCACGTGGGCCGGGCCTGTCTGGTTGCAAGTCTGCTGGCCTATGCCCACCGGGCCTTGCTGTTGCGCCTCACGTTCCCCGCCGCACGTCACGTTCCCTGGGGTGGACTGGTGGCGGGAGCCGTGCTGGGCGCCGTCATGTTCCTCGCGGCCGGGCCGGCCGTGGCCCTGGCCAGCACGGTCAGTACGGTGCTGCTGGGAATCATGCATGTGCTTAATGGAGAGTCGCTACGCATCACCGCGGTGTTCATTGCGCTGGTTTTCCTGTTTCTTTAGGTTCGCTCACTCGACCTTTTTGATGGGGGCATAGCGCAGGAGTAACCGCTTCTCCTCCGAGCCGAAGCGCACCTTGGCCACCGTCTTGTCCCCCGAGCCTTCGAGTGAGATCACGGAACCTCTACCGAACGCCGTGTGTTCCACGCTGTCCCCCACGGACAGCGCGGGAATCTCCTTGCGCGGTTGCACCCGCCCCGCCGACGCCGCGGCGAGCCTGGAGAACGACGCCCCCGACCCGGCACCCGCGGCCCAGGACGAACCCCGCATGGCGTCGCGGCGATCACCGCCCGCGTGAATGGGCGACCCCCAACCCATGCTCCCGGAGGCGGAGCCCTCTCGCTTCCAGTCCAGTAGGTCGGCGGGGATCTCCTCGAGGAACGGACTGGGCGGGTTGAACTGGGATTGACCCCACATGGATCGGGATTCCGCGCGCGTGAGGTACAACCGCTGCCGGGCACGGGTGATGCCCACGTACGCCAGGCGGCGTTCTTCCTCCATGCTGGAGGGGTCCAGGAAACTGCGTTGATGCGGGAAGATGCCGTGCTCCATGCCGGTGAGGAACACGACCGGGAACTCCAACCCCTTGGCGGTGTGCAGTGTCATCAGGGTCACCACACCCTGTGACCGGGCCTCCGCCACTTCCTTGGCGATCTGCTGAGCGCTGACCGCGCCGTCCGCGGGTTCCGGCTGCTGCGGAATCTGATCCGCATCCGCCACGAGAGCCACGTGTTCCAGGAACTGCCCCAGCCCCGCATCGGGGTTGTCCCTCTCGAACTCGCGGACCACGGCCACGAGTTCGGCCAGGTTCTCCACGCGGGACTCGTCCTGGGGGTCGTTGGAAGAGCGCAACGACTCCAAGTACCCGGATTGTTCCAGGACTGCCTCGACCACGGTGGTCACCGAGGAGGTGCGGGACAGCTCCGCGAGGTCGTCCATGAGCTGCACGAACTTCTCCACGGCATTGGCGGAGCGCTTGGCCAGCCCGGGGGCCTCGTCCAGGCGATGCATGGCCTGGCTGAAGCTGATCCCCTCGCGGTCCGCGAGGACTGCAATCGCGCCCTGTGCGCGGTCACCGATACCCCGCTTGGGCTCGTTGATCACCCTCCGGACGTTGATGTCGTCCGCGGGATTCGCAATGGCCCGCAAGTACGAGATGACGTCCTTGATTTCCTTGCGCTCGTAGAAGCGTGTGCCGCCAACCACCTTGTAGGGCAGCCCCACGCGCATGAGGATTTCTTCGAGGGAGCGTGACTGCGCATTGGTGCGGTAAAAGACCGCCACGTCACCGGGGCGGACTCCGTGATCATCCTGCAGCCGGTCGATCTCCTCTGCAATGAACCGGGCTTCTTCGTGTTCGTTCTCCGCGGCGTAACCGATGATGGGCGCTCCGCTGCCCTCGGCCGTCCAAAGTTTTTTGTCCCGACGACCCGAATTCTGCGAGATCACGGAGTTGGCCGCCGAGAGGATGTTCTGAGTGGAGCGGTAATTCTGCTCCAGAAGAATGGTGCGGGCGGATGGGAAATCGCGCTCGAAATCGGTGATATTGCGAATGTCTGCGCCGCGGAACGCATAAATGGACTGATCCGAATCGCCCACGACCGTCAGCTCCGCCGGGGGTAGGCCGGTCTCATCACGGTACGTCTCGGAGGTGCCTCCCACGAGTTCCCGCACCAGGGCGTACTGGGCATGGTTGGTGTCCTGGTACTCGTCCACCAGGATGTGCTTGAAGCGGCGCCGATAGTAGTCGAGAACCTGCGGGAATGCGCGGAACATATGCACCGTTTCCCCGATGAGATCGTCGAAGTCCAGGGCGTTGGCGGCGCGCAACCGCTGCGTGTAGCCCCGGTACACCTCGGCCACTGCCATCTCGAACGGGTCGGTGCTGTTGGCGCGGGCGAGAAACGATTCATCGTCCACGAGCTCGTTCTTGAGAGCGGAAATCTTGTGCTGAATGGCCTTGGGAGCAAATCGTTTGGGGTCCAATTCGTGCTGCTTGGCCACCTGGGTGATCAAACGTAAGGAATCGGCGGCGTCGTAAATCGAAAAATTGGCGGTGAGGCCCAGCGTCTTGGCCTCGCGGCGCAGAATCCGTACGCACAGGGAGTGGAACGTGGAGATCCACATGGAACGGGCCGAGTCCCCCACGAGATCCGCAATGCGCTCCCGCATTTCGGCCGCGGCTTTGTTGGTGAATGTGATGGCCAGGATTTCCCCGCGATTCGCGCGCCCGGACGCCAGAAGATACGCGAGCCGATGCGTGAGAACTCGTGTCTTCCCCGATCCCGCACCCGCCACGATCAACAACGGGGAGCCCGCGTGTACCACTGCTGCGCGCTGCGGTTCGTTCAATCCCGCCACCAGTTGCTCGGTGGAAGCACCCGCGTGAGCGGGTTTGACGGGCGTGGTGTCCGAACGCACGGAAGCGGCTGAGAGCAAGGGGTTGTCTGCGAGGTAATCCATGATGGGCTCAGTGTATCCAGGCCGTCGGACACCCATTAAGTAGAGGTGTTATCTCACACGTACTTGGGCTCCAACATGTGCCGCCCATTGGCGTCATCAACCCACAATTGTGAATCGGCCACGGTCACCCGCACCGGGGCCTCCAACTGGAAGTCGTCCTCGTCGAACTCGTCGGGGTCCTGGTCAGGTCCACCGTAGGTGGTGAAGACTTCCATTTCGTGGATGTCCAGGTGACGGATGGCATGATTGCCGGTGTCCGCCACCACGATCGAACCGTCGTAGAGGACTTGCAGATCTTCCGGATGGTTCAACTGGGCCTCGTCCGCCGGGCCGTCCTGATACCCGGCGCCGTGCCGTCCGATCACCGTGACCACCTGTGGCCCTCCGTCGGGTCGGTCGGTGTCGATCTCGATGTAGCGCAACGAGGACGAATCCTTGTCGACGAACCACAATCGACCGTCGCCGGATTCGGTGATGGACACCGTGGAAGCGAATTTGGCCTGTGCAATGCGACCGTCCCGGCGACCCTTCTCCCCGGTTCCGGCGTATTCCTGGAGGGTGTCGGTGTACGCGTCCCAACGGAACAACTGGTGCCGGAGGGGAACAGCCGCAATGACCGCGGACAGCTTGTGGGACCACACGATATCGACGATCTCGGCTCCGTCCAGGCAGGAGCAATCAATGCTCCGCCGAACCGTGGCGTGATCGGCTTCGTACAGTGTGAGGGATGTCCCTTGCTGCACGCGCATGAGCAACCCGTCCGGTAGGCCAATGGAAAGTTCCACAACCGTCACCATCCTTCCGCGGTGCCCGCAGGGCACCTTCTCCCACCGGCCGTTGCCCGGTGTGTACCCGTACTCACAAAGCCTACTCCCACGGTCTCTGCATGTCCTCGACAGCGGTGAACCGCCGTCGCGCACGCACAACGGGGATAATGAACGGCATGGGCATGACCAATTCACAAAAGGCCAAGAAGTACGGGGCATCGAGTGACACTCCCGGGGGTGCTGATCCGCGGGCGGCCCGGCCCGCTCGTCGCGGGCAGCACGTGCATGAAATGCCCAATGGCGCACTCAGAGCCGAGCCGGGGAAGGCTTCGTCCGCGGCCATCGTGGTCGGGGCGGCCCTGATCATCGGTATTGCAATCTGGGCGTATTACACCTTTGTGGTCCTCCCGGGCTTCAGCGCCGCTGCTGCGGGCGGCATGCCGGTCCCCGAAATGCAGTTGAACGGAGTGGACCAGCAGTACATGACGCAGTTCTCGCGGGCCCTGGGAGAAACCGGGCTGGCCGATTACACCGGCGTTCACGCGACCACCGGATTGTTCGCCCCACTGCTCTTCGCCCTGGGCATGGTGTTGTTCTTCGGCTTGAACACCCCCGAGAGGGCGCTCAAATGGTCGTTCTGGCTGGTGGCGTTGGCCTACGCAGTGGTCTTCGTGGTGGGCAACCGCACCTTGGAGGCCGCCGTGGCGACTCCCGAGGACGCCTCGCTGGTGGCCGCAGCGTCGGGGCTCGTGATGGCCCGCTGGGCACTGTTGGCGGCGGTGGTCGTCGTGGCGCTGATCGTCAACGTCATGATCGTGCGTCGTAAACTCAATGACTTCGCCGAGGGCAAGCTGCCCGGCCAACGACCGCGCGACTGATCCCGAAGACGCAAAAGTCCCACCGGATCCGGCGGGACTTTTTCGTGCCCTCGATTGGATTCGAACCAACGACACCGGCTTTAGGAGAGCCGTGCTCTATCCCCTGAGCTACGAGGGCAACGAGAACTTAGTTTATGCCGCGTGAGCGCCGGCCGCGAGTTGGAACCCCCACAATGGACCCATGACCTTGTTTATCGACCCGCCCAGATGGCCCGCGCACGGCACAGTCTTCTCGCATCTCGTCTCCGACACCTCCGTTGCCGAGCTGCACGCCTTCGCGGCGGCCCTGGGCATCTCCCCGCGCGCCTTCGACCTGGACCACTACGACGTCCCGGCGCACCGCCACGCGGATGCCGTGGGTGCCGGGGCGGTCCCGGTGGACGGTAAAGAGCTGGTCAAAATCCTTGTGGCCAGCGGTATGCGGGTGCCCGCACGACGCCGTCCCAAACGGTTGGCCTCCACGCTCCGGCAGCGCTGGAACAGCACGTTCCCCGCCATGGCGTGGCTCGGTGAAGAACTCGTGGAACGCTGGAGCGAACCGCACCGCAGTTACCACGATCTCAGTCATCTACTACGAGTGCTCGAAGCCATCGACGCTCTCGTCACGGCACGTGAACACCCCGAACTCGTGGCCGCGGCGTGGTTTCACGACGCCGTTCATCAGGGCCGGGCCGGCACGGACGAACGGCAGTCGGCGGACCTGGCCCGGAACCGGCTCAAGATGGCCGGCTACAGCCGCAGCGCATGCGATCGCGTGGCCCGACTGGTCCTCGCCACACTCGATCACACGCCGGACGCGGACGACGCCGATGCGCAGGTGTTGGTGGACGCGGATCTGTCGATCCTGGGAACGGACGACGCGACGTATCAGGAGTACGCGCGTGAGGTACGTGACGAATACCGGCACGTCCCCGATCGGGATTTCGCGCCGGCTCGAGTGGAAATCCTGTCCCGACTACTGGACAAACCCGCTCTGTTCCACACCGAACGGGGCTCCGTGCTGTGGGAGGAACGGGCACGAATCAATGTGCGTCGGGAGATCTCAGCGTTGAAGGCCCTCGCCCGGACCTGAGTGCGGTGCCTGCGAGGCGGCCTTGGCACGGCGTCGTCGGAAAAGAAGTGTGGCGGCCACCAGGCCCACGACAATGCCCACGCCGCCGAACACCGACAGCCACATGGCGGCGTGGCCCACAAAGGCGGCCACGATGAACCCCACAATGATGCCGGGGACCGCACCGGCCACCATGCCGATGGCGAGATACGTGAATTCCTGGTCCAGAGGCGTGCGGGCGGCGCTCGAGTAATCGGTGGGCATGAGTCCTATTTTAGGCGGAATCGCTGAGTGCCGCGTGGGGGTTGCCCGTGACGACCTCGCACGTACAACGCAAAAAACACACGAACCCCGTGGTCGGCGGGGTTCGTGTGTTCTTGCTGTCTCTCACCGGGGCCGGGTACACAACCGGTCCCGACTCGATGCGTGGCCCCGCCAGGAACGGGAACCTACCGCGGAAAAGTGAGTGTTCCTACTCAGCTCACGCGGATGAATTCGGGGCCGGAGCCCACGTTGACGGTCTGCTTCACGGTCTGGTTGCCGTTCCAACCACCGTGGATGGCCTGGCCGTTGCCGGCGTAAATGGCCACGTGTGCGGCACCGGCGCCGCCGTTGGCGTAGTAGGCGATGTCGCCGGCCTTGGCCTCAGCAGCAGAGACCTGGGTGCCCAACGACTTGTAGCTCTCGGGCCAGCCGTGGTGGTTGATGCCAACAGCCTTCAGGGAGTTGGTCACCAGCATGGTGCAGTCCTGGGTGACACCGATCTGAGCTTCAGCGGCGCCCAGAATGGCCTGGCCCTTGGAGCTGGACGCAGTGTTCGAGGACTGCGGGGCAACGGTCGTGGACTTCTCAGCCGATGCAGCCGGAGCCTCAGGGGCCTTTGCAGCCGGAGCGGCGGTGTTGTTGGACGCGGGGGTCACAGCGGGAGCGGCGGGGGCCTCGTAAGCGACACCGGCATCCTGAGCGGCGGCGGCTTCACGAGCCTGGGTCTCGGCGGTGGCCGGAGCGGCATGGCGACCCTGAGCAGCGGGAGCCTCGGCAGCGGGTGCAGCCGGGGCGATCGGGGTCACGTTCTCGGAAGCGGGAGCAACATTGAGGGAAGCGGCTTCGGCGGCGGGAGCCTGAGCAGCCGGGGCAGCCTCGGCCTTGGGTGCCTCGGCGGCCGGGGCAACGTCCGCAGCGGGCACAGCCTGCACAGCGGCGGGAGCTGCGGGGGCAACCTCAGCCTTGGGTGCTGCCTTCTCTTCCTTCTTCTCGGCCTTCTCTGCCTTGGAGGAGTCGGACTTGGCGGCCGGCTCTGCAGTCACGGTCTGCTCCGCGGCGGGAGCCTCGGCCACAACGGCCGCGGGGCTCTGCTCGGATGCGTTCTGAGTTGCCTGCACGGACACGGTGGTGGCCAGGGCCAAACCGGAGAATGCGGCAACGGCGGCCACGGTGCGGGCCTTGCCGGCGAAGAGGCCGGCGCGAGTCTGGGTGTTCGTTTCGGGCGACATACGTCAGGGTTCCTTACGCGTTCGAGGACCGTCCGGGCACGGGTGTGTGCTGACGATGGGCGCACTAAATCGCGAGCCCATCGGTCAAGAATTCGGACGGGGAGGCACAACGTGCCGGAGATCAGATAACGGGGGGTCCATCGAGGGACCCGACTGACGGTGTAGTGCTACATCACGTACCCGTCAAGACACGCAGAAGCTGGGCGGGAACGGGGCCGCCGCCCAGCTCATGCGGATCAGCGGAAGGTGTAGTAACCGTCCAGCTGCATGGCGTTCACGGAGTGCACTGCGGTGCCCTGCGAGGGGTTCAGCGCGGAGATCATCTGGCCATTGCCGATGTAGATACCAACGTGGCCGCCGCCGTTCTGGGAAACCAGATCGCCCGGCTGGGGGTTGGACGTGGGGGTGCCTGCGGCGATCTGAGCCCAGCTCACGCGCGGCAGGTCGATGCCGTTCTGCGCGTAAACCCACTGGGTGAAGCCGGAGCAGTCCCAGCTCTTGAAATCCGTGCCGCCCAGGACGTAGGCGCCACCCAGGCCCTGGTAGGCGGTGCCGGCCATGCCGCTGGCGGAAGAATTGGACTGGGTGGAAACGCCCGAGTCCTGCTGGGTGTTGCTGGAAGCCTGCGCCACGCCGCTGTCGGCGGAGACGGCCGGAGTCTGCACGGAGGCAGTTGCTTCAGAGGTCCAGGAGTAGCTGTTACCGGCCGCGGAGTCCCAGGAGGACTCGGACTGGGTACCGTAAGAGGTGGTGCCACCCAAATCAATGAGGTCGCTGCTGGCCTGAGCCGGAGCCACGATGCCTGCCACTGCGACACCGGCAGCAGCAGCTGCGATGGAGGTGTTGCGGACCGCGTGCGATGCGGACTCGGCGCGGTGACGAGCAGAGTTCTTCTTAACGAAAATCATGTCGGTTTTCCTCCCTGCGCCTACGAGGTGAGCTGTCGGGTTCGGATGGGAGTCATCCGGCCGCACGTCTGCTTGTGGCGTCGGTGCGACTTAACCCCAAGGACCCGTGAAACGTGATGGGCCCGAAGGTGGTTCCCCCGCTTCTGCCTTGCGGATGTGTGTACGGATCACACGCGATGGCAGAACTAGGCGGTACGCGTGTGAGCGCCGATCCGACCAGCGATCGGCACGAGAAGAACAGTACATGACAGATAACGAAATTGTCACGTTTTGATTACGACAGGTCACGGAAGGGCCGCAGGTGTGGATTAGTGGGCGGGTATTGAGACGTTGTACATAATTAATGGCTGCCTTATTCAGCTGTGCAGTCCGCGTGCAACGACCCCATTAAAACGGTGCTGACCTGTACTAACACCGGCTACTGCTGGGTATGTGATGTGTTTCACAGGTAGTACACATCGTGATGATCCACACATTGGGGGGCGCCCCGAAAATTGTTATCAGACACGGTCCTGGTCGAGGTCCACGCGGATCGCCTTTGCGCTCGCACGGTCCAGTTCCACGCTGTGCCCGGTGGCGGAGACCGTGACCAGGACACGCTCGGCATCGGACTCCGAGGGAGCCACGGTGACCCGGGCGCCATTGAGCACTCCCGCCGAGCTGAGAGTCTCGATCATGTCCTGATCGGCCTGGATCACCTCGGGCAGTAGACGCACGGTGAATGTCGCGGCACGGTCCTGACTCGCGGCATCCAGCAGGTTCATCCCCTTGAATCGTTCCGCACCCACTTGGGGGCCACCAATGGCACCCATCCCGGGAATGGGCGTCCCGTAGGGCGAATACCGGGGTTCGTCCAACAGCGCCATGAGTCGCCGCTCCACTCGTTCGCTCATGACGTGCTCCCACCGGCATGCTTCTTCGTGCACGTAGGCCATATCAAGGCCCACGACATCCGCCAGGAGTCGTTCGGCCAAGCGGTGTTTGCGCATGACCTCGATGGCCCTGGCCCGCCCGGTGTCCGTCAACGACAGAGAGCGGTCCTTGAGCACCTCGAGCAGTCCGTCCCGCTCCATGCGTGACACGGTTTGCGACACCGTGGGGCCGGAGTGCTCAAGCCGCTCCACGATGCGCGCACGCATGGGCACGATGCCCTCTTCCTCCAGCTCGAGCACAGTGCGCAGGTACATCTCGGTGGTGTCGATTAAATCGCCGCTCATGGTCCATCCTTTGAGGAATCTGGGGGCGCGTCGAGTGGGTGCGCTCTCACAGGGGTTTCGTGAATGATTCACGATAAGCATATCGGTCCGATCCGACAGGATGACCCGCTCCATCGGGCTGCGACCTCGGCGATAGCACCGGGGGCACAATGGAGTCAGCCCCAATGATCCATCATGCTAGGAGCCTCCGTGTCCGAGTTGCCTGTCCTTCCCGCGTCCCTGCTGCCCACCGACGGGCGTTTTGGTGCGGGCCCCTCACGTGTGCGCCCCGACCAAATCGACGCCCTGATCAGTGCGGGCTCAACCCTGCTGGGCACATCACACCGACAGGCCCCGGTGCGTCATCTCGTGGGCAGGATTCGTGAGGGGCTCGCCGAATTCTTTGATCTTCCCGACGGTTACGAAATCATCCTCGGCCTGGGAGGCGCGAGCACCTTCTGGGACAGTGCCGCATTCAGCCTGGTTCGACGCCGCGCACAGCACCTGTCATTCGGTGAGTTCGGCTCCAAGTTCGCGCAGGTTACCGACAAAGCACCGCATTTGGACCCCTCGGACATCCTCCGGGCCGAACCCGGTTCCCGTCCGACCGGCCCCGAACCTCGGGAGGGGATCGACGTCTACGCGTGGCCGCAGAACGAGACGTCCACGGGCGTGATCATGGACGTGGCCCGCCCGGTCGGAACGGACGCGGGCGCCCTCACGGTGATCGACGCGACGTCGGCGGCCGGCGGAATGCACGTGGACGCATCGCAGACCGATGTCTACTACTTCTCCCCGCAGAAAAATTTCGGTTCCGACGGCGGTATCTGGTTCGCCGCCGTGTCCCCCGCTGCGCTGGAACGCATCTCGGAGATCGCCCGCTCCGATCGCTGGATTCCCGACGTATTGTCCCTGGCCACGGCGGTGGAGAATGCCCGCAAGAACCAGACCTACAACACACCGGCGCTGGCCGGGTTGGTCATGCTCGACCAGCAGGTGCGTTGGCTCAACGACAACGGTGGCATGAAGTGGGCGGCCGGCCACACCCGGGCGACATCCTCGCTCGTGTACGACTGGGCCGAGCGAACCCCGCCCGCCACACCGTTCGTGGCCGACCCCGCGCACCGCTCCCCCGTGGTCTGCACCATTGATTTCGACGACTCCGTGGACACCGCACGGGTGTTGTCCGTCCTGCGTGCCAACGGCGTGGTGGACGTGGACCCCTACCGGAAACTGGGGCGCAACCAATTGCGCATCGCCACGTTCGCTTCGGTCCCCGCTGGTGACGTCGAAGCCCTGCTCGCGTGCATCGACTGGACGCTGGAGAACGCCTTGTCCTGACGGGGCGGCTGTCCCGGAAAACCGCAGCGGGCGGCGTCGTTGGTTCACGACGCCGCCCGCTGCCGATCCCGGCAGTGCTTGCTCAGCCGGCCGCTCCTCCCCGAGCGGTCCTGTCCCGTTCCGTGCGTTCCGTGCGCAGGCGCCAGAAGAACCACGCGCCGATCAGCGCGCCGCTCACACCCGCGGCCACTGCGGATCCCATACCCCAGCGAGCGCCCAACGTGTCCGTGAGCCAACCGACCGCGGGCGCGCCCAGGGGCGTGCCACCCATGAAGATGGCCATGTAGAGGCTCATCACGCGTCCGCGCATCACCGGTGACGTGGTCGTCTGGACGTAGGCATTGGCCGTGGTCATGATCGTCATGGCCGAAACACCACTCGGGATGAGCCACAGCGCGAAGATGAGCAGAGTGGGAGCCGTGGCTGCGCCCAGCGTGGACAGGCCGAATGCCATGCAGCCCGCATAGAGGAACCGCAAGCGGGCTCGCGCGCGCTTGGCTGCCAGCAGCGCTCCCGTGACGGTGCCGACAGCGAGCACCGAATTGAGCACACCGAATTCCTGTGAGCCGCGGCCGAACTCGGAGCCCGCCATGGCCGCAAGGTAGACCGCGAAGTTCATGCCGAAGGTGCCGATCATGAAAATGGTGGCCATGACCGCCACCAGGTCCGGTCGATGCACCACGTACGCCATGCCCTCGCGGATCTGACCCCGGCCGCGCTTGGTCTTGGGCATCAACCGTAATTGGTTGTCATCTATGGCCAGGATCGCGCCGATCATGGCCGCGAACGTCACGGTGTTCAACAAGAACACCCAGCCGGAACCAATTGCGGCCACCAGAACGCCGGCAACCGCCGGGCCGATCAACCGGGCGGAGTTGAATGACGTGGAGTTCAAAGCCACCGCATTGGAGAGGTGGGTGTCCGGAACCATTTCCGAGACGAACGTCTGCCGAACCGGTGCGTCGAAGGTGGCCACAATGCCGAGACCCAACGCGAACGCGTACACGGTGAACAATTCGGCAACCCCGAACAACACCAAGAGACCCAGGCCCGCGGCCAGCAGACCCATGAGGGTCTGCGTCACCAGCAGAATCTTGCGTCGGTCGTACCGGTCGGCGGTGACGCCGGCGTACGGAGCCAACAGCAGTTGGGGCAGGAACTGCAATGCCATGACCACACCCGTGGCCGTGGCGTCATGATCCGTGAGTTCGTCGAAAACCAGCCAGGACTGGGCAGTGCGCTGCATCCACGTTCCGATATTGGAAACCAGCGCGCCGGTGAACCATAGTCGGTAATTACGGATCTTCAAGGAACGAAACATCCCCGTACCCGAAGATTCCTCCGGGTACGGTCGCTCGCTGCCTGAATCCACGGCCGGTCGGGGTGTTACGACGATTCCTCGTTCCGGTGCTGGGCCCGATCGTCCTCCGCGTGCTCCGACGGGGCGTCCGCAACGGGGTCCTCATCCGCGGTCACGGAGGCACGCGGGTCCTCCGTGGCGTCGGTGTTCTCGGACGACGACTCGATCGGGAATTCCTCGCCCTCGGCATCGTGCTGATCGTTGACCGCCTGCATACGCTCCTCCCACGGAACCCAGTCCGGGGCCAACAATGACTTCTCGCCGGCCAACAACCCGACCTCACACACGGTCACCAATTTGGTCCGAGGTGCCCTGGCCACCGTGGCGAACCACGTCCACCCGGGATACCCGGCCATGGTGCACTCGAAGAGATGAGTCAGCAGACGGTCCTCGTGGACCTCGATACTCAGGTGCCCCCCGATGTTCTCCTCGCCCGCGGACTCCACGACCGCCTTGCGGGCGGTCTCGACGGCCTGGGCCAGAGTGGGGTCCTGCTTGGGGGTACGACGCCGCGCTGTCGCCACGAGTGCGGGCTGTTCGGTGACCCGGGCAACACCTTCCGTCTGGTTGGTGCTCCCCTCAGACATCGAGCTCATCCGCCACGGTACGGAGGATGGAGGCGATCTTGCGCCCGTGGGTGCGGTCCGGGTAGCGGCCCTTACGCAGACCGTTGGACATCCCGTCCAGGAGCCGAATCAGATCCTCGGTCAACACAGCCATTTCCTCGGCCGGTTTACGAGTGTTGCGAGCCACGGAGGGCGGCTTGCTGATGATTGTGGCGGACAACGCCTGCGCGCCACGGCGACCGGCCGCTATGCCGAAGTCCATACGGGTTCCCGGTTTCACCGTGGTGACGCCCTGCGGCAGGGCGGAGGAATGCAAAAACACTTCCTGCCCATCATCCGTTGCCAGGAAGCCGAAACCCTTCTCGGAATCGAACCACTTGACTTTGCCCGTGGGCACGCGGATCACCTCAGTTTCTCTTGTCTTACTCCGAGCCCTGGTGGGCGGGGATTCACGGTCATCTAAGAACTCTTGAGTCTATCCTCTCCCCGGCATGGTCGAATGCGCTGTTCATCCACCGCATGAGTGGAATTGGTACCTTGGTGATCATGTCTGATCCCACGTTCCAGGAACGCCCCCGCCCCGCCCGACCGGTCCGGGTCGGTACCCTCTCCACACTGGGACTGGTCGCCCTGGTCCTGGCCGCCCTGAGCTCGGTGTCGTTGGTGATCGTCCTGATAGCCGCACTCATGGGTCAGGTCCTCTGGAGTGGCTTCACGATTTTCCCCGCTGTCTTCTTCCCCGTGGCCTTCATGCTCATGTGTGTCGAGCTGGCCCGGACCGCGCTGCGGCGACGCCGCCGCTGACCCCGCCCGAGCGATGTCGAAACCGTACAGAAAATCTCTGGAATTGCCTCAGTCTGCGTTCAGGTAACTCCGAGACACTGGTGCCTGTGAACGATAAGACTCCTGAGGCCAAACTGCTCGTCGTGGACGACGAACCCAACATCCTTGAGCTGCTGGCGACATCACTGCGCTTCGCCGGCTTCGAGGTGGTGACCGCCGCCAACGGGCGTGACGCTCTTCTGAAGGCCGAGGCCGAGAACCCGGACCTCGCGGTCCTGGACGTCATGCTCCCGGACATGGACGGATTCTCCGTGACCCGGAAGCTACGAGCTGCCGGCCGGCACTTCCCGATCCTTTTTCTCACCGCCAAGGACGACACCGATGACAAGGTCACCGGTTTGACCGTGGGTGGTGACGACTACGTGACCAAGCCCTTCAGCCTCGACGAGGTGGTCGCCCGGATCCGCGCCGTACTGCGCCGCACTCAACCCATCGAGGAAGAGGACTCCCGGTTGCACGTGGACGATCTGGTGCTCGACGACGACGCCCATGAGGTCTTCCGCGGCGATCGCGAGATCGACCTGTCCCCCACCGAGTTCAAGCTCCTGCGCTACCTGATGCTCAACCCCAATCGCGTGCTGTCCAAGGCGCAGATCCTGGACCACGTGTGGGAGTACGACTTCAACGGGGATGCCTCCATTGTGGAGTCGTACATCTCCTACCTTCGACGCAAGATCGACAACGACCCCGAGCAGACGCCGTTGATCCACACCAAGCGTGGTGTGGGGTACCTGTTGCGCTCGTCCGACAAGCGCCACTGATCCCTTGACCCGGATTTCCCGCAGGTGGCGTTCCGCGTCACTGCGCTCGCAGCTGATGGTCCTCACCGGCCTGCTGCTGGCCATCAGCATCCTCGTGACGTCGCTGGTGGCCATTTCCGTGCTGCGCGATGCCCTGGTCGACAACACGGATCAAGAACTGGGGCAGTCCGTGTCCTCGGTGTCCACGGTGCTGCTGGACGAGCTCGAGGGGACCATCGCCACTCCTGTCCCGCACGCCGGCTATTTGCTGGATGCCCAGGGAAACGTGATCGCGGCTGCGGAGAACAGCCAGGACTCCAGCGTCACCCGGCCCGCACCGGACCTGACCGGAATGGATCTGTCCTACGTGGTGTCCCACAACCTGGAGCCCACCACGGTGTCCGCGGTCGGAGCCCCCGAACGGAAATGGCGGGTCATACCGGCCAAGCTGCAGCACTACGACATGGCCGTGGTCGTTGCCCAGCCCCTGGACCGAACAAACTCCATAATTTCAGCGGTGTCGTTACTGACCTTCAGTTTCGGACTGGCCACCCTGCTGGCCGCGATGGCCGTGGGCTGGGTCCTGGTGACCCGGGCTTTCGCGCCCTTGCGAGAAGTGGAATCCACCGCCGCCCGGATTGCCGAAGGTGACTTGTCGCAGCGTATGGAGGGGTACAACTCCCAAACCGAAATTGGACAACTGTCCATGTCACTCAACGCCATGCTCGGGCACATTGAGGACGCCTTCGAAGCACGCACTCGGTCGGAGACCAAACTGCGCCGATTCGTGGCGGACGCATCTCACGAACTCCGCACACCTTTGGTGTCCATCCGCGGCTACTCGGAGCTCTATCGCCACGGCGCACTGCAGCAGCCCGAAGACGTGGGCAAGGCCATGAACCGGATTGAATCGGAGGCCAAGCGGATGACCCAGCTGGTCGAGGATCTGCTCACCCTGGCCCGCCTGGACGAACGCCGGCCGGCCACTATGCAGCACATGGATCTGATGCACCTCGCCTACGACGCCGCCTCGGACGCCCACGCCACGGCGCCCGATCGAGTGATGCAGGTGGTGGGCCTGGAGGACATCACCCCGGAGCAGGCCTGGACGTACGGCGACGAGTCCAAACTGAGGCAGGTGGTGGCGAACCTGCTGACGAATGCTCTGCGTTACACCCCCGCAGGAACCCCCGTCGAGTTGGCCGTGGGGCTGGAGCCGAGCGTGGATGGGGCCTCCACCGCCGTTTTGCAGGTGCGCGATCACGGTCCCGGTATTCACGGTGTGGATGCGGATCGTGTGTTCGAGCGCTTCTACCGTGCCGACTCGTCCCGCACGCGGGAAACCGGCGGCACCGGTTTGGGCCTGTCCATTGTGGCGGCGATCGTGGAACAGCACGACGGCGCCGTCAAGTTGGAGGAAACCCCCGGGGGTGGGGCGACGTTCACCGTGCGGGTGCCGCACAGCGAGCCTGTGGACAATCCGCCGACCGTCGGATGAACCCACCGGACCCAGAGCCCGCGCTGAAAATGACCGAACCGCTGCCTACGCTGTGCAGAGCCGGGACTACTCCGGCGTTCACACTCACAGCGAGGAGATAACCATGGCACAGTTCGTGGTCGACAGCGACACCATTGCCGCCAAATCCCAACAAGCGCAGGGGCACATCGAGCGCTTGACCGGCGAGGTCAACGGCATGACCTCGACCCTCACCGATCTGCAGAATTCGTGGACCGGCACTGCATCAGCCAATTTCCAGGAGGCCTTCCGATCATGGCGCGCCGCGCAGGCTCAGATGGAACAGGCCATGGCGCAGATCAATCAGGCCCTGTCCGCAGCCGGTAACCAGTACGCGGAAACCGAGGCCGCCAACGCCAGAATGTTCGCGGGCTGAGCCGTATCAGCTCTCCGTGGTGACCTGGTGGTAGCGCAGCAGCCACGGCCCCATTTCGTTGTGGTGGTCCTCCCGCAGCCACAGCGAGCTGCGCCGGGTCACGGCGGAGCTGTCCGTGAGCCGGTACGTCAGGTGGTAGGCCGTGGATCCCAGTGGTAACGCCCAGTTGTGGCTCAGATCCGATTCGTGGCGTTCACGGGGCCCCCGGTGGTCCGAAATGAATCCCCGAGCGCCACCGACCGAGCCGTCCCGGGCAACGTATTCGAAGTCCTCGTGGAACAGCTCCAGGCGACGTTCCTCCGGGGTGCCCGGGGCCAGCAGCGTGGCCTCCAGTGCCTGAACCTGGTGCACCGGATCAGCCTGCCGGGCAATGCGTTCCTCCGGGCGGATACCCTCGAACACCGGGTCCTCCTCCCGCCCCCACAGCTCCGAAAATAAATCCGGATCCGCTTCGGGTTCGGTTGGCCGTACGCCGTGCCCGGCCGCCGCAGCGCGGGGTTCCGCCGATGGCAGAGTCCCCTGTTCGGGCTGCTGCGTTCCCCCGGGCTGTGGTTCCGGCACCGGATCACAGGCGCCGCCGAATCCGGGGCCCACCGGCATCTCGTGTTTCGCGTGACCTGCCTGGTACGCCGAGGCCATGGCCCGGGCGCGTTCATCGGCGGCTTCGTTGAGTTCATGACCCGCGTGACCCTTGACCCACTCGAAGTCCACGGTGCGCCCTGCCAGTTCACGATCCAGGGCTTTCATGATCTCCACGTTGAGAACGGGTTTGCCGTCCCTTTTCTTCCAGCCCTTCTTCTTCCATCCCGGCATCCACTTGGTGATGGAATTAATGACGTACTGGCTGTCGCACAGAATCTTGAGGGGCTCGTCCGGTATGTGACGTGTTGATTGCAGAAGGTTCAAGACCGCGGTGAGTTCACCCATGTTGTTGGTGCCGTGGTCCCAGCCACCGGCGCGCCACGTGTTCTCGTCGATGAACCAGGCCCATCCGGCGGGGCCGGGATTTCCCAGGGCAGAACCGTCCGCCGCAGCAATAATTGTCATGCAATCATCTTCGCAAACGCCTCCGACAGGCAGTAACCCGCTACTCGTCCGCTTCCGGTTCGGGCATGGCGGCGGCGGATACGACGCCGGGGACCTCCGAGAACTCCACCACGGCACGGTGAGCGTCGGTGCGCCCCAACATCTTGAGCACCATGACAACTTCCGCACCGGCTCGCGTGTACACGCGGTCCGTTCGCACCACCCTGACCGCCAGGTCCAGGTCCGTGGCGGCCGTCAAGACCGCCCGCAGCACACCTTTGCCGTCCTCGTAACGCAGCTCTATGGTTTGATGTCCGGGGAATTTCAGCAGGAACGCTGATAACGGTGTGAGGAGTAACGCCACGGTCAATTGGATCAGCGTGCCGACAACTGCCAGCGGGAAGAGTCCGGCTCCGCATGCGATGCCCACCGCCGCAGCAACCCATACGCTGGCGGCGGTGGTTAGACCGTGCACGACCTCCTTGCGGAGAAAAATGATGCCTGCCCCCAGGAATCCGATACCCGTAACGACCTGGGCGGCAATCCGGGACGGGTCCGGTGGCAGCTGGTCAATACCCGGCAAGGGTTGAAATCCATAGGCGGACACAAGAGTGAGGATGGCCGAGCCGGAACCTACCAGAGCGTGCGTGCGCATACCGGCGGATTTGCGCCGGAGCTGCCGTTCCGTGCCCATGACGGTGCACAATCCGAAGGCCAGCAACACCGCGCTCACCTGGGCCCAGACGTGATCGTCTAATTCCCACACGACGCACCTCCTGTTCAGGTTCGATCATAGGCGCATGACAAAGCCCCCGGAACGCCATTGAGCCGGCGTTCCGGGGGCTTTGTCATGGCTGGACCGCGCGAGGCGATCGAGCGTGCCCTGGGGGCACTGCTTACATCATGCCGCCCATGCCACCCATGGGATCCGCACCGGCGCCGGCGGGAGCCTCGGGCTCGGGCTTGTCGGCCACGACGGCCTCGGTGGTGAGGAACAAACCGGCAATCGAGGCCGCATTCTGCAGGGCAGAACGAGTCACCTTGACCGGGTCGTTGATGCCCGCGGCCATCAAGTCGGTGTATTCGCCGGTTGCGGCGTTGAGACCGTGGCCGGTCTGCAGACCGCGCACCTTGTCCGCCACCACACCGGGCTCCATGCCGGCGTTCGCGGCAATCTGCTTGAGCGGTGCATCGATGGCAACCTTGACGATGTTTGCACCGGTGGCTTCGTCACCGGTCAGCTGCAACTTGTCGAAGGCGTTCTGGCCGGCCTGAATGAGCGCCACGCCACCACCGGCGACGATGCCCTCTTCAACGGCGGCCTTGGCGTTACGCACGGCATCCTCGATGCGGTGCTTGCGCTCCTTGAGCTCCACCTCGGTAGCGGCACCAGCCTTGAGGACTGCCACACCGCCGGCCAACTTGGCCAAGCGCTCCTGCAGCTTCTCGCGGTCGTAGTCCGAATCGGAGTTGGCGATCTCGGCGCGGATCTGAGCCACGCGGCCCTCGATCTCGTCCTGGGTGCCGGCGCCGTCGACGATGGTGGTCTCGTCCTTGGTGACAACCACCTTGCGAGCGGTGCCCAGCAGGTCCAAGGTCGCGGACTCCAGGGATAGGCCGACCTCTTCGGTGATGACCTGGCCGCCGGTGAGGATGGCGATGTCAGCCAGCTGGGCCTTGCGACGGTCACCGAAGCCGGGGGCCTTGACGGCCACAGACTTCACGGCACCGCGCATCTTGTTCAGCACGAGCATGGCCAAGGCCTCGCCCTCGACGTCCTCGGCGATGATCAACAGCGGCTTGGAAGCCTGCATGACCTTCTCCAGAACGGGGACCAGGTCCTTCACGTTGGAGATCTTGGAGTTGACGATCAGGATGTAGGGATCTTCGAGGACCGCTTCCTGGCGGTCGGCGTCGGTCACGAAGTAACCGGACAAGTAGCCCTTGTCGAAGCGCATGCCCTCGGTCAGCTCGAGGTCCAGCCCAAAGGTGTTGGACTCCTCGACCGTGATGACGCCTTCCTTGCCGACCTTTTCCATGGCGGCGGCAATGAGCTTGCCGATCTCGGGGTCAGCGGCGGAGATCGACGCGGTGGCAGCGATCTCTTCCTCGGTCTCGATTTCCTTGGCCGAGGACAGCAATTCCTCAGTCACGGCGGCAACGGCCTTCTCGATACCGCGCTTGAGCGACAGCGGGTCGGCGCCGGCGGCTACGTTGCGCAGGCCTTCCTTGACCAGGGCCTGTGCGAGCACGGTGGCCGTGGTGGTGCCGTCGCCGGCGATGTCGTCGGTCTTCTTGGCAACTTCCTTGACGAGCTCGGCGCCGATCTTTTCGTACGGATCCTCGAGCTCGATCTCCTTGGCGATCGATACACCATCGTTGGTGATGGTGGGAGCGCCCCAGGACTTCTCCAGAACAACGTTGCGTCCGCGCGGGCCAAGGGTCACCTTGACGGCGTCGGCCAGGGTATTCAGACCCCGCTCCAGTCCGCGGCGTGCCTCTTCGTCAAATGCGATCATCTTTGCCATGTGTTGCGTCCCTCCTGGACGGTTGACAAACAAATCTGTTCATCACGATGCCCGCGACGGACGATGGTTCGCACGGATCCTCACCCGTGTGAACGCACCTCACCGTGATGGATGGTATTCACCCATTCTTGTGAGTGGGCCTCCCCCGGACCCGGGTTTAGCAGTCCACTCAACTGAGTGCTAAGTCAATACTGGCACTCGTCCACGGAGAGTGCAAACACCTTGAGTCAAGAAAACTCAGGTTTCGTCAGAGGCTGAAGAATCGCGGGTGTCACCGGTCAATTGCTCGGCGTAACTGCCGCCACCGTTGCGGGTTCCTGCCCGGTGCCCTCACGACCCCCGGCTTGCCCACCCGGGACGTTGCCCGACTGGGCGCCGGCCCCCGGTACGGTGTCCCCGGTCGAACCGGGTTCTTCCCGCGTGCCCGATTCGTCCCCCGCGCCGTCGCCGGTATCCGGTACGAAAAATTGTTCCGCGGGAGCATCCGGTTGGGACGGGACCTCGGGAGGCGCGGCGGGGACCTCTAACACCGGCGGCGCGGCGGGCACTTCCGGCGCTGCGGGCTGTTCCGGACCGGGCTGGACCCCGGTGTTCGGAGCAACGGGCGCTACAGGGGCCGCCGGTGTTGCCGGCTGTTCCGGTGGCGCCGTGGGGCTCTGGGACGGAGTGGGTTCGGTGGTGCTGGTCGTGATGTTGCCCGAGGGCGCAGGAGAGTTCTCCACTCCGTCCTGGGCTGTGCGTGGTGCGTTCACGAACGCGACCGCTCCGACGGCGAGCGCCAGAATTCCCGCTCCGACAATGGCGAGGAATCCTTTACGGGAACCGGTGCGCGCCCGCGGGTTGTGACCCCGGTGGGCACCTTGACGCATTCCGTCCTCGGGAACGTCGTCGAATTCGTCACGGGGGTATTCACTCATTGTCCATACTTCCGGTCAGCCACGATTTGCCTCTACTATCCCACGGCCGCGGGTGTTGTCCCACCCGTCAACGCTGCCTGGCCCGGCGTAATCGAGAAATGAGTATGGGCGCGAACCGGGCGGCGTCGTCACGGTCGATCAGCGCGTTGAGACGCTGGTAGTAATTGACGGGGCTGAGCCCCAGCCGTTGCCGAATGGCCGACTCTTTGGCCCCCCGATATTTCCAGTGTTCGGCTTCGAGCTGCAGGATGGCCTGGTCCAGTGCATTGAGCCCGTTGTCCGGTTCAGCCATGAGAGCCACCATAACCGGTAATCTCGTACCCGTTATCCGCACCCGCCCTTGATCGGAGACCAGCTCATGTCAGAACCTCGTCCCTTGCACGAGATCATGAGTGATGACTGGGCCCGGGCGTTGCAGCCCGTGGAGTCCACCATTCGTGAGATGGGGGAATTCCTGCGAGCCGAGCATGCTGCCGGACATCGCACCTTCCCGAGTGGGGACAACATCTTTCGCGCCTTTCACGAACCGATGTCCCGGGTAAAGGTCTTGATCGTGGGGCAGGATCCGTACCCGACCCCGGGACATGCCATGGGGCTCTCCTTCTCGGTGCAACCGCAGGTTCGTCCCATCCCCAGGTCCCTGCAGAACATTTACAAGGAGCTGAGCACCGATCTGGGGATCACCCCGCCGGAGCACGGCGACCTCTCGTCGTGGTCCGAGCAGGGGGTCATGCTCTTGAACAGGGCCCTGACCGTGCGCGAGGGTGCTCCCGCATCCCACCGTGGCAAGGGGTGGGAAACCGTCACGGAATGCGCGATCAAGGCCCTGGCCCAACGAGAAACCCCCTTGGTCGGAATTTTGTGGGGCCGCGACGCCCGCGACACCAAACAGTGGTTGGCAGGGGCGCCCACGGTCGAATCAGTGCACCCCTCCCCGCTGTCCGCGGCGCGGGGATTCTTCGGTTCGCGCCCGTTTTCCCGAACCAACGAGCTTCTCGAGAAGCAGGGTGCGCAACCCGTCAACTGGACGATCGCCCAATAGGATCACCTAGGCTGGGAAGATGGAGAAGACCACTGCGCGCAAGCCACGGAAACCACAGCTCAACCTGGAGGTGACCGGGCGCCGGGAGTTGTCCCCGGGCATGGTCCGCGTGGTGTGTAGGATCACCAATCACGAGGATTACCAGGACATCGCTCCCCCGGAGAAGTACGTCAAACTGGTGTTCTTCTCCGACGCCACGCTGGCCGAGATTGCCGCCGGGGAATTCCCCGATTACTGGAGCCTGCGCGATGGCGCCGCACCCGAGGACCTCCCGGTCACCCGGCATATGACGCTGCGCCGGTACGACGCCGCCGCCGGCGCCGTGTGGATCGACGTCGCCCTGCACGGCACGGAGGGGCATGCGGGGCCGTGGGCCGCAACGGCCAAGCCCGGCGACCGGCTCGTGGCCGTGGGGCCGGGTGGAAAATGGGTACCGGAACCGGATGCCTCCTGGACGCTGCTGGCCGGGGACGAGGCTGCGATCCCCGCAGTGCTCGCCAATGTGGAATCCCTCCCCGACACAGCGAAGGGATTGGCGATTCTCGAGGTGCAGGATCCCGCGCACCGCCACGATCTCAGCGACATCAGCGTGCCGGAGGGCGTGGGGATCCAGTGGGTCTACCGTTCAAGCCATCAGCAGGATGAACGCGCCCTCGTATCGGCCGTGTCCACAGCTCCGTGGCCCGAGGACCTGTCCGGCGTTCAAGTCTTCGTGCACGGCGAGCGCGAGGCCATGAAAGAGGTTCGCAAGGAGTTGTTCGACCGCCGCAACCTGGACCGCTCTCAGGTATCGCTGTCCGGGTACTGGGCCGCGGGCCGTACGGAGGACCTGTTCCAGGCCGAGAAGAAGCTCCCCGTGGGGAAGATTCTCTAGCCCTCAGCGGCGCCGGTTCCGCCGGTGCGAGAAGATCTGCATGCGCTCCAGGAACGGGCGCATCAGGTAGTTTCCGAGCACCACACCCGATGCCATCATGACAATCGATGCCATGGCGTTGATCAACCCGGTAAAGCCGGTGCCCGCGGTGTCCGCCTCTACGGTTATTGCGTACATTCCGCGGAAAATGGACAACCCCGGCAGCAAGTAGGTCATCGCGGGGATGGCCAGAATGGTCTGCGGAATCCGTGAACGAGCGGCCAGCAAAGCGGCAACGCAGCCGGTGGTCACCGCGCCGAGGCCGGTGTCCAGACGCGCGCCCATTCCGTACTCGCCCCCCACATGAAACACCAACAACCCTGCCAGGGCGGCAAGAACCGCCGGGAGGATGTGCCGTGGTTTGGCCTGCATGGTCACGGCAACCAGTGCCGTGGAGATGAGCATGAAGACCGTATTGGTCACCGCATCCGGGGAGGTGAACGATGATTGCGACACATCGATGCGTGGCACGCCCAGGTAGCCGGCCACCGCGATACCCACGGCAATCCCGGCGATAATTCCCAGGAACGCCAATGACGTGGACAGCAAGCGGCCCACCGCGGTCACGGGGAAACCATTGATGGCGTCCTGCATGGTCGAGACCATGCGGGTGGTGGGCAGCAGCATGATGATGCCGCCCGCGATAACCCTGGGTGGTGACAGATCCACGCCCAGGGCGGAAATTCCCATGGCCGCCAGCGTCACGATCAATGCGTTCGCGGCCAGGGCGAAGAACTCGGGAATACGCCAGGCACCGAGTTTCGCGGACACCACTTGAACGAGCACCGAGGAAATCGACGCCACCAGGGCACCGGCAGCCCCGCCGCCGATCGCCATGGTGATGGTAGCGGCCGCGACCACGGTGGCCAGCCACACGGTCCACTTGGGATACGGCTTGGGTTTGGAATTGATGTCCGACAGTTGCCGCTCGGCTTCCTTGAGCGGCATGGTCCCCTCAATGATGCGTGTCACCAGTTGGTGCGAATTGGCCAGACCCGCGTAGTTGTCCGTCCACGAACGCACCACACGCATGACCGTGTGACTGTAGGTGTTGGGGTCGTCCAGGACATCCTGGCTGGTCCGGGGTCCGCCGACCTGTCCCGTGCCCCCCGTGTTGCGACCGTCCGCGGTCAGCTTTCCCGTCTCGGTGATTTCGGCGACGTAGTTGATGGTCACCGACTGGTTGGTGATGTCGACCTCAAGATTTTCCACCCCGTAGGTCGCGCAGACGGCAATGATCGCGTTCTCCACGTCCAGGGCGTCGGCACCGTAGTGGAACATGGTCTCGGCCAGCCGCAGCGCGAAATTCAAGGTGCGTCGAGCCTGCCGGTCGCTGCTGTCCCCGAACCGTCTGAGGTTGTGGAACGGCGTAGCCGTGAGTCTGTCCACCACGCGCATGGGTGCGGTCGGGGCGGCGTCGCCCCGAATGATGGACCGCAATTTCTCCTTGGAGGACTGCACGGCCCGTGTTCGGGTCGAGGGGTAGGTGCCCCGCAGCACCGTGGTGGTCGCGGGGGCCGGCTCGTGGGGCACGCCCGATGTCTCTGGCCGCTCCACGGCGGTGGTTTGCCCGGACCCACGGCGAGAAATCTGGGTGACGGGCTTGGTGGCGGCGGCAGCTTGCGTACGCGGTGTCGCCCGGGCCTTGTCCGCCTCGATCTGGCTGGGAGTGAGGACCGGCAGCGCACCGACATGGGCGGACATCGCCCCGTCCTGTGCGGCAGTGGATTGGTGGGGCGAGACCGCCGACTGCAACTCGGTCGCGAGCCGAGCGCGGGTTTGCGCCTGGGCGGCCTGGGTCTCCGTGGGTCTGACCGATGCGGCCGGGAATCCATGCATGGTGACCGGGCGTGCCGCACTGGTCAAGGACGTGTCACCACCGGGTCCGAACGGTTCCCCGTCCTGGAAATCGAGGCCCGCGGCGGCCCCCGACGCCGGGTACCCGTGATGGGAAAGCTCCCGAAGTTGTTCGGTCACGCTCACAGTCGTTGGACCTCCCTGACCCCGCGGGTACTGCTAGTGATGTCTTACGGTGTACGGACGAGTTTCAAGCGGTCCCGGATCAGTAGAACGGCTGCCCGGTGCGGCGTACCCACAGCTGTCGCTGTACCTTCTCACCGATGTTGGCCCACACCGCATACTTGGCCTTGTTGAGGGGCTGATCCCACACTCCTACGTAGTCCACGACCGTCTTGGTGAAGCTCGTCTTGAACAGACCGAGACCGTAGTAATGGTGATCCTTGTTCTTGAGCTGATCGCTGGGCGGGGTGCCGCAGAAGTCATACTGTTCGATGCCGTACTCGTCCTTGAGGTCCAGAACGGCCTGCCATTGCACCAGGTGGGAATCGCCGTACTGCTTGCGGCGCGGTTTAGAACCGCCGTCCTTGTACGTGCCCTTGGAGCCGTACGCGATCACGTACGCCCCCACGGCGGGCTCGTTGTCCTCGTAGGTGAAGTACAGCCGCCCCTGGCCCCGTTCGGCAAAATTGGTCCAGAACGCGCGGTAGTACTCATAGGAACGCAGCGTGACCTTGGCGTGTCCCTGACCCACGGAGTCCATGAGCACGTACATGGCGCGCATGTTCTCTTCGGTGAGCTCCACACGCTCCACCTCACACCCCTCGCGGGTGGCGCGGCGCACGGCGTTACGCCCACGCGAGTGCAGGGATTTGAGCAGCGCTTTCTCGTCCGGGGTGGTGTCAAGGACCGCGGTGGAATCATTGGGCTGGATCTCGAAGGACTTCACGAGCCCGCAGCGAGCGAGCAGGCCGCTCGCGTAGTCGGAGGCCAGGATCTCCGGTTCGTACTTGATGGCGAACACGCCCTTGGCGGCGCCCGCCACGAACTTCTTGTTGGCCTCGACGATTGCGGGCATGTCGTCAATGGATTCCACATCCGGGCCCTTGATCATGTACCAGATCTTGCCCAGTGCCGGGACGATCTTCTCGAGGGCCAGATTGTAGCTGGGCTGAGAACCGTCCGTGGCTTCGTAGACCACGTAGCGCGGCGCCCACCCGTGGTCCTTCTTGACCTCCGCGAAAGCCCGCGACTGCAACAAGTTGCCGCCGGAGGGATTGGCCGTGACGTGGGAGTCCCACCCGCGGATTTCTTCATCGGTGGCAAAGCGTGCCGTGAATTCTCGCAAGGCTCTCTCAATCCTGGTTCTGTGACTGATGACGCAGCACCGGAGGCGACGCCGCAGTCAGCGACGCCGCCTCCGAGTGGCTGACAGGACTCTAGTCTACGTCCGGGCTGACGCTGTCCTCGTCCCCGGGATCCACGTGGTCCTCTCGTGTACCGGGGTCCTGCACCGTGTGCTGGGCACCGGACACCGTGCCGGGCTGTCCCTCGGGGCGGTTGGTCGCGCCCGCATTGCTCCGCCCCGTGCCCTGAGCCGCCGCCCGCGTTGGTGCGGCGGCCCGGCCGCGCGCGGTGGCCGAGACGGAACCCTGGTTCGCGCCGGCCATGGCCATATCGCGGCCCGCCGCGGCTTCGCCCCGGCCCGTGAATTCGGTGCGGTCGTTGTACACGTATTTGCCCGGATGCCCGGCGGTGAAACGATCCGGGCTGGCGTAATCCCAGTCCTCGCCCCAGCCACCTTCCACGCCCTCGAACAGTTCACCGCGTCCGAGCCAGCGATACAGCGATTCGTAGGAGATGCTCTCCGTCGCGGTGATCCGACGGCGCAGCATCTCGCGGGTCATCTGCTCCGGGCGCTCACAGCCCATGGTGGCGATGATCTGCCCGGTCTCTTCAACGGTCAGGCGGTGGTAGCGCTCCACCCGGTCACCCTTGGAATCGACGTCCAAGGCCTGGTACAGCCGCGGATCCTGAGTCGCCACGCCCACGGGGCACTTGTTCGTGTGACATTTCTGAGCCTGGATGCAACCGACGGCCATCATCATGGCGCGGGCGCTCATGCAGAAGTCCGCGCCCTGAATGATGTGACGCACAATGTCGTGTCCGGAGATGACCTTCCCCGCGGCGCCGATCTTGATCCGGTCGCGCAGACCGGAACCGACCAGGGCGTTGTGCAGCAGGATGACACCCTCGGTCAGCGGTGTACCCACGTGATCCTGGTACTCGAGAGGGGCGGCGCCGGTGCCGCCCTCGGAACCATCGACAATAATGAAGTCCGGGGTGGTCTTCTCCTCGATCATGGCCTTGCAGATGGCCAGGATCTCCACGCGTGAACCGATGCACAGCTTGAAGCCGATGGGCTTTCCGTTGGACAGCTCACGCAGCTGCGCAATGAAGCGCACCAGCTCACGGGGTGTGGTGAAGGCGGAGTGGCTGGCCGGGGAAATACAGGTCTCCCCCTCGGGTACCCCGCGAGCTTCGGCAATCTCCGCGGTGACCTTGGTACCGGGCAGCACGCCGCCCAGGCCCGGCTTGGCACCCTGGGACAGCTTGATGGTAACGGCCTTGACCTGTTCCGTGTTGGACTTCTCCCGGAACTTCTCCGGGTCGAAGTGGCCGTCCGCGGTGCGAGCGCCGAAGTACCCGGAGCCGAATTCCCAGATGAGGTCGGCGCCGTATTGCAGGTGATACTTGGTGAGCCCGCCTTCACCGGTTTCCTGCGCAAAACCTCCCTGCGCAGCGCCCTTGTTCATGGCGAGCACCGCGTTCTTGGACAGCGATCCGAAGCTCATGGAGGAAATGTTGAGCAGTGACGCGTCGTAGGGCTGTGTGCAGTCCGGACCACCCAAGCGCACGCGGTGCTCCACTTCGGGAGCGGCCTTGGGCGCAATGGACTGGACGAAATATTCGTAACCGGGCTGATTGACATTGAGTTCCGTGCCGAAGGCCTTGTCGCCCTTGAAACCCTTGGCGCGCGAGTAGATCAGCGAGCGCTGATCGCGGTTGAACGGTTTGCCGTCCCAGTTGCGCTCAATGAAGTACTGCTGGATTTCGGGACGGATCTCCTCCAGGAAGAACCGCGCACGCCCAAGCACCGGAAAATTCCGCAGGATCGCGTGCCGCCGTTGGGTGGCGTCACGGATCCCCACGAGCAGCAGCAGGATGAAAATCACGGCGGGGATCCACCATCCCCAGGGGCCGAACACCGCGGCCGTCACGGTGACGAGCACCGCCACGACGAGGGCAGCCAAAATGAGAATTCGCACCATGGCATCACCGTACTCCCGAATCGGACCGTGCGGGCGGTGTGACCGCCTGCACGACAGGTCGGGCCCTGCAATGCGCAGTGCCCGACTTGTTACGGCGTGGGTGATCTACTGACCGAAAATACTATTCCGCATCGTGATCGGTCTCGATGATGGAGACCAGGTGATCGAGGGCCTCGTCGGCGCCGTCGCCGTCCGCAGCGAGAATCACCTTGTCCCCGTGGGACGCTCCCAGGGACATCAAGGACAGCACCGAAGCGGCGTCCATGCCGTCCTCGACGTCCTCTCCCTCGGAGCGGATGGTGATTTCCAGGTTCTCGTACTCACCGGCGGCCTCCGCGAAAATCGCGGCCGGCCGTGCGTGCAGCCCCACTCGTGAGGCCACGGTTGCCGTGCGTTCTGCCATTGCAACTCCTCATTGTCGGCGCTCGTCCGGGCAGGCCCCGGGCAAGACGTGGTTTTCATTGTGTTCGGTTTGTCCGCAGATGTCTCCGCGCACACCTCATGGTTGCCTCAGAGTCCCAGTTCTTCCAGGACGGGCAATTGGGCACGAACCGCGTCGCGTGCTTCGCGGGCGCTCGCCGCGTGCAACGCGGTGTGCGCCACGACGCGAGCACGCTCGAGATCCACACGGGCCAGCACCGCGGCCACGGCCGCCAGCGAGCGCGGGCTCATGGACAGGGTGTCCACACCCAGACCAACCAGAACCACGGCCAGCGCCGGGTCCGCGGCGGCTTCACCGCATACGCCCACGTTCTTGTGGACACCCGATTCCGACGACGCCGCCCGCGCGCCCGCCGCGGTGCGCTCGATCATGCGCAACACGGCCGGCTGCCACGGCGAGTTGAGCTCCGCCAACGAACCGAGCATGCGGTCCGCGGCCATCGTGTACTGGGTGAGGTCATTGGTGCCCAGGGACACGAAGTCCACCCGGTCCAGGATCTGCTCGGCCGTGATCGCGGCAGCCGGGGTCTCGACCATCACACCGGAGACCTCCAACCCCGCCGCGTGGACGAGCTGGGCGAAATGCGCCGACTCCCCCGCCGTGGAAATCATGGGCGCCATGACCCACACGGTGGCCTCGGTCTGCTGCGCGGCGGCCGCAATGGCTTGCAACTGTCGTTCCAGCACACCGGGGGTGGTCCAGTCCGTGCGGTAGCCGCGCACACCCAACGCGGGGTTGGGCTCGGTGGTGTCCGTGAGGAACGGCAGGGGCTTGTCCGCCCCGGCGTCCAAGGTGCGCACCACGATCTTGGCCGACCCGAAGGCCCGGAAAATTTCCACGTAGGCCTCGGTCTGCTCCTGGACGGTGGGCTCGGCGTCCCGGCCCAGGAAACAGAACTCGGTGCGTAACAACCCCACACCCTGGGCTCCGGCGGCCGCGGCCGCCCGAGCGTCGTCGGCGGTTCCCACGTTGGCGAGCAGCGGGACGTCGGTGCCGTCCGCGAGCGCGCCGTGGCCGTCGAAGCTCGCCAACTGCTCCGACACCCTGTGCCACGCGGCGACCGCTTGCTCGTGCTCGGTTCCCGGATGGGACACGATCGATCCGGCCGATCCGTCCACGAACACGGGGGTGCCGGGCTCGATGTCGGTCACACCGGTGGCCGCGACCACGGCGGGCAGGCCCAGGTTGCGAGCCAGGATCGCGGTGTGTGACTGCGGTCCGCCCGATGACGTGACCAGTGCGACCACCGTCTCCGGATCGAGCACGGCGGTGTCTGCCGGGGCGAGGTCCTCCGCAGCCAGTACGAAAGGTTCGGTGCGTTGTGGCACCCCCGGGGCAGGCATTCCTCGCAGTTCGGCCACGATGCGGGCGCGCACGTCCTCGATGTCCGCCGCGCGCTCGGCCATGTATCCGCCCATGGCACGCATCTGGTCCGCGTACCCGGATGCGGCGTCCCACAGGGCGCGTTCCGGGCTCAGGGACTGATTGCGCACCAGCTTCGCGGCGTTCTTGATGAGGGCTTTGTCCCCCGCCATGAGCGCGGTGGCCTTGAGGACCTCCGCGGCGGCGTCGGAACGGGCCCGCTCGGCGCGTTGCTGCAACTCGGTTTTCACCGACGCCGCGGCCTGGCTCAGACGCTCGACGGCGCTCTCGGGGTCTCCCTCGAGCGGCTCTCCCTCCGGGGGCGCCGCGATGGGCGGGGCCATGGGGATCAGTGGCGCGATCACGCGGCCGGGGCTGACGCCCACGCCCGTGTAGCGCAGCTGCGCGGTGCTGATTTCGGACGGTGAGTAATCCATGTCGTTCACACCTTTATGCGTTGACAGGAGCTGGTTCGGAAACGGTGGCCTCGGCAACGCGCTTGCGCGCGTTACCGATGTGCTTGAACGCGATCACGGTAACAGCAGTGACCACGGTGCCCACCAGGATGGCGGCAATGAATCCGAGGAAGTTACCAATGACCAGGAAGACCCAGATGCCACCGTGCGGCGCAGCGGACGTCACCCCGAAGGCCATGGTCATCGCGCCGGTGACCACCCCACCCAGCATGGATGCGGGCAGGACACGCAACGGATCGGCCGCGGCGAACGGAATGGCGCCCTCGGAGATGAAGGACGCTCCCAGCAGCCACGAGGCCTTGCCGTTCTCGCGCTCCTGTTCCGTGAAGTACTTGCGACCGAGCACCGTGGAAGCCAGCGCCAGACCCAACGGGGGCACCATGCCCGCCGCCATCACAGTCGCCATGATTTCCTGCGGAGCGGTATTGGCAACGGTTGCGGCTCCCAGGCCGGCTGCGGCGAACGAATAGGCCACCTTGTTGATGGGCCCACCCAGGTCGGAGCACATCATCAGCCCGAGCACCGCGCCCAGAGCAATCGCGGAGGCGCCCGTCATTCCGGTCAGCAGGGACGTCAGCCACTCCATGAACAGAGCGATGGGCCCACCGATGAGGAAGAACATGAGGCCACCGGCGAACAGCGTGGCCAACAGCGGGATGATCACCACGGGCATGAGCGAGCCCAGCCAGCGCGGCAACCTGGGCAACGTGAGCCAGTAGGCGCACAGGCCCGCCAGCAAGCCGCCCGCGATTCCGCCGATGAAACCGGCGCCCATGAAGTTCGCGACCAGACCCACGGTGAAGCCCGGAGCGATACCGGGGCGGTCGGCCAGCCCGTAGGCGATGTACGCCGCCAGTGCCGGGACCAGCAAACTCATGGACAGGTTGCCGATCTTGAACAGCACCGCCGCAATGTACATCCCCAGCGAGACGTCACCCAGATTCCCCAGCGAGGAGGTCGTGAGAATCGTGTCCGCTTGTTGAGCCACCGCAATGGGGTCACCAATGATGAACGAGAGGGCCATGAGCAGACCACCCGCTGCCACGAACGGGATCATGTAGCTGACACCGGTCATCACGGCCTTACGGATGCGAGTGCCCCACCCTTCAGCGGCATCCGAGGTCTGACTTGCGCTCGCCTGATCGCCGCTGACGCGCTTGGCATCGGGATTGTCCGCGGCGGCCAACGCCTCGTCAATCATTTCCCGGGGCTCATCGATACCGCGTTTGACCGCCGAGGCGATGTAGGGCAGCCCCGCGAACCGGGAGCGCTCGCGCACGTCCACGTCGGTCGCGAAGATGACGGCTTCCGCGTTGCGGATCACGGACGGGTCCAACCGAGCGGCGCCCCCCGAACCCTGGGTCTCGACCTGCAGCTCCACACCCATCTCGTCCGCGGTGTTCTTGAGCGAATCGGCCGCCATGTAGGTGTGAGCGATACCGGTAGGGCACGCAGTGACCGCCACGAGTCTGCGGGGACCACCCGCGCCGGCCCCCCGCGAGGCAGCGTCCGGAGAGGCATTGCCCTGCGCTACGGCGTTGGGCCCGGCCACCGCGGTAGCGGCAGCGGTGGAACCCGCCACTGCACCGTCCGCCGTGGGAGCGGCGTCGGCGGGTGCGCCCAGGCCCAGGGCGTCGTCCACGAGCTCGACCACGCGCTCGGGCGTTTCGGCTTCGCGCAGCGAGGCCACGAACGGCTTCTTCATGAGCGAGCGCGCCAACTTGGACAGCAGTTTCAGGTGGGCCTGATCGGCGCCGGCGGGCGCTGCAATGAAGAACAGGATGTCCGCGGGCCCATCCTTGGCGCCGAAGTCGACGGGCGGGTGCAGCCGCGCCATGACCAGGGTGGCCTGCGTGACGGCCTCGGAACGGCAGTGCGGAATGCCGATGCCACCCGGGATGCCGGTGGCGTTCTTGGCCTCTCGTGCCAGGGCATCGGCAGCCAGCGCGTCCGCATTCTCGGCCCGGCCTTCGCTGTGAACCGTGTTCGCGAGTACGCGAATCACGTCTTCCGAGGTGTTACCCAGGTCTTGGTCCAGCAAGACCAACCCGGGGTTGATGAGATCCGACATAGCTGCTCCTTGAGGTGTGCGCGGTGTGCGTGGACGGGCCGGCCGGCCCTAGGTCAGTTGCAAGGCCGTCACGGTCACGGCGTGCGGTGTGGTGTGCTCAAGTGATGGCATTTCGGTACCGGGCAGAGCTGCCGCCGCGGATCCGTGTGCCACTGCCTGGCGGAGGCAGTGCTGCGGCGATTCCCCCCGCACATGGGCGATGAGGTAACCGGTCAGCGCGCTGTCTCCCGCACCCACCGTTGATTTCACGGCCACGGGTCGGTGCACCGCGTGCCAGGCGCCGTCCCGTGTCACCAGGACCGCCCCGTTGCCCCCCAGGGTGCACAACACGGCGCGCACTCCCCGTTCGATCAGGGCGTGCGCTGCCGACGCCGCCGCGGCCGGGTCCGCTTCGAGAACGTCACCGTCCGTCCGGCCCAGCAGTTCAGCCAGTTCCTCGCCGTTGGGCTTGACGATGTCCGGCAGGGCGTCCGCGGTTTCGGACACCGCTTCGGCCATCGGGCGCCCGGACGTGTCCACTGCGATTCGCGGTGCTGCACTACCCAGGCCCGCACGCACGCGGTTGATGATCTCCGCGTAGATGTTGGGAGCGGGTCCGGGCGGGATCGATCCGGCCAGTACCAGCCACTGGGCTCCGGCACCGCGGGCGATCAACTGGTCAATGATGCGGTCCACGGTGCTGGAATCCAGCTCGGGGCCGGGCTCGTTGATCTTGGTCGTGGTGCCGTCCGGTTCGGTCACGGTGATGTTGGACCGCAACGGCGCGCCTATCGAGACCGCCTCATAGCGCACACCCGCCTGATCCAACCCGGTCAACAGCGGGTCGGTGCTGTCACCGGGAACCACGGCCAGGGTCGGTTCCCCGCTGAGCTCCAATGCTCGGGAGATGTTCACCCCCTTGCCTCCGGGATCCTGGCGGGTCCCCACGGCGCGTTGCACCTGACCGCGCCGCAACGGCGCGTCCAGCTCAACGGCGCGATCGATTGACGGGTTGAGTGTCACGGTGATGATCACGCGACAATCACCTCCACATTGGCTTCTTCGAGCGCGCGGGAGAGTTCGAATCCCGGGGCTCGATCGGTGATAAGAGTGTCTATTTCAGGCAGGGAACAGAACTTCATGAGGGTTTCCCTGTCCTGTTTGCTGTGGTCGCAGACGGCCACGACCCGTCGAGCGCCCCGCACGATGGCCGTCTTCACCACGGCTTCAATGGGGTCCGGGGTGGAAAGTCCGAATTGGGCGTGGATACCGTTGCACCCCACGACAGCGATATCCGGGCGCAGTTGTTCGTAGTGCTGGCTGGCTCGCGCGCCGGTGGCCGCCCACGTCAGTTTGCGAATCCGCCCACCCACCAGCTCCAACCCGATACCGTCCGTGTCAGCGAGCTTGGCCGCGATGTGCAAGGCGTGGGTGATGATCAGCCGTTCCTGACCGCCCGCCAACCCGTTGTCCCGGCTCAGCAGGAGGTCGGCCACCATCTCCACGGTGGATCCGGCGTCCAGCACCACCGCGCCGGCACCCGAATCGTCCAACACGTCGAGGGTGGCCGCCGCGATCCTCCGTTTCTCCGCGGCGTTAATGCGCTGGCGCGAATCAATCCCCTGTTCACCACTGGTGGACTGATCCGCGGACACGGCACCCCCGTGCACGCGTCGCAACTTTCCGGTCTTTTCGAGCACCGCAAGATCGCGCCGCACGGTTTCCATGGTCACCGAGAATCGTTTGGCCAACTCCGCTCCGTTGACACGACGGGACTGGGCCACGAGACGGGCGATCTCTTCTTGACGTTCCTCAGCGAACATTTTCACCTCACGGTTGGGGGCCTGCGACAATGACTCCCCGCTCTGTGATGTGAGCTTATGTGTGTTTATGTGGTTTTACTAGCCCCTAGGCCAGATCGATTGCCATGAGTCCCAATAAGACGACGTTGAGCACCACCACGATCCCGGCGCTGGCCCACCCCACGCCCGAGAGCAACGGGCCGTTCGAGAACTGCCCGAGCAGGCGGCGTCGTCCGGTGAACCAGACGAGCGGGATCAACGCGAACGCGATCCCGAAGCTCAGAACCACCTGGCTACCCACGAGCGCCGCCGTGGGCTCGACCCCCACCGCAAGCAGGATCACCGCCGGAATCATGGTGAAGCCCCGCCGAGCGAACAACGGAATGCGCCGGTGCAGTAAACCCGCCGTCACCACGTCGCCGGCGTAGGAACCCACCGCCGTGGATGCCAGCCCGGAGGCCAACAAACCCATCGCGAAAACTATGCCGACGACAGGCCCGAGAGCCTCCGCGATCGCCGCATGGGCGCCCTCGATCGTGTCGGTGCCGTCCACCCCGTAGAGATTGCGCGCCGCCAACAGCAACATGCCCATGTTGACCGAGCCGGCGACAAGCAAGGCGATCACCACATCCGCTCGGGTGGCCCGCAACAAGTACCGCGTGTGTTGCGCGCCGTGAGCTCCTCCGTGCCGGTCACGGGACAGGGCCGAATGGAGATAAATCGCGTGGGGCATGACCGTGGCCCCCAACATGCTCGCCGCCAGCACCAGGGATTGCGAGCCTTCCAACCGCGGTACCATCCCGCCCAGAACTCCCCCCGCCTCGGGCGGCGCCACCACCAGTCCCGCGAGGAATCCCGCCGTGATGATGCCCAGCATGGACACGATGACCGTTTCGAACACCCGCTGCCCTCGACGATTCTGAACGGACAACACGGTCATTGAGATCACCGCGACAAGCACACCACCCAGCGGCAAGGGAACCCCGAACAGCAGCCACAGGGCAAGCGCTCCACCGATTACTTCCGCGACATCCGTGGCCACCGCCATCAACTCGGCCTGGACCCAATAGGCCAGGCGCGCCTTGCGGGGCAGCGACTCCCCCACGACCTCCGGAAGGGATTTCCCCGTGACAATGCCCAGCTTGGCCGAGAGGTACTGGATCACCATGGCCATCACGTTGGCGATCACGAGCACCCAGACCAACAAATACCCAAAACTTGCGCCCGCACTCACGTTGGCGGCCACATTTCCCGGATCCATATAGGCAATGGCCGCCACGAATGCCGGGCCCAGCGCCGTTACTACGTGGCTGTTCGTCGGCCGCGCCCGGACCCGGGCTCTGCGGTTGAGCATGGCGGCTCCTTCGAGTCGACTGAAGTTTCGGTTTACCGAAACTTTAGCCGGTTTTCGCGTCTGAGCCCAGGCGTATCCTGTGTGACATAGCCGAGCGTCGCTCGCTAGGAACACAGTCAGGACCCCACATGCTGCTGCGTTTATTGCGCACCTATTCCCGCGCCTACCGGCCTTGGATCATTGCCGTACTGATTTTCCAGTTGACGGCCACCATCGCCACTCTCTATTTACCGAGTCTCAACGCCCGGATCATTGATCAGGGCGTTGCCCGCGGTGACACCGATTTCATTTGGCGCACCGGTGCCGTGATGCTCGGAGTCGCGTTCGTTCAGGTCATCGCGGCCGTGATTGCCGTCTACTGCGGCTCCCGGGCCGCCATGGCCCTGGGCCGGGACGTCCGCCGCACGGTTTACCGTCACGTGGGGGCCTTCAGCGCTCGCGAAGTGGGCAAATTCGGTGCGCCCACGCTCATCACCCGCAACACCAATGACGTGCAGCAGATCCAGATGCTCACGCTCATGGGTCTCAATTTCATGGTCATGGCCCCCATCATGTGCGTGGGAGGCATTGTCATGGCGCTGCGTGAGGACCCGGGACTCTCGTGGCTCGTGTGGGTGTCCATCCCCGTCATGGGTGTCCTTCTGGGAGCCATTGTGGCCAAGCTGATGCCGTGGTTCCGCATCATGCAAAACCGCATCGACGGCCTCAACGGTGTGCTGCGCGAGCAGATCACCGGCATCCGTGTGATTCGCGCCTTCGTCAAAGAACGTCACGAGACCGAACGTTTTGCTCACGCCAACCGGCAGCTCACGGACATTTCCGTGCAGATCGGTTCACTGTTCGTCCTCATGTTCCCCATCATCAACATGATCATGCATATCGCCACCGCCGCCGTCCTGTGGTTCGGTGGCCACCGCGTGGACCAAGGTCTGATCGACGTGGGTTCCCTCACCGCGTTTCTGCAGTACCTGTTGCAGATCCTCATGGCGGTCATGATGGGAACGTTCATGATGATGATGGTGCCCCGCGCCGTGGTCTGCGCCGAGCGCATCACCGAGGTGCTCGACACCGCGCCCACCATGCGGGCACCGAGCCACCCCGTGGATCCCGAGGATCGCAACGGCCGGCTGGAATTCCACGACGTCACGTTCCAGTACCCGGGCGCGGAGGCACCGGTGTTGGACCGGATCAGTTTCTCGGCCGTCCCCGGACAGACCCTCGCCATCATCGGCGCCACCGGGTCGGGCAAGTCCTCACTCATCAACTTGATCCCGCGATTGTTCGACCCAGCAGCCGGCAAGGTCACCCTGGACGGAGTGCCCCTGACCGAATATCGGCCCCGGGAGCTGGCCTCGAGCGTGGGGCTGGTCCCGCAGAAGCCGTTCCTCTTCTCGGGCACCATCGCCTCCAACCTGCGTTTCGGTCGCCAGGACGCAACGGACGAGGAACTGTGGGCGGCCCTTACCGTGGCGCAGGCGGACCACTTCGTGCGTGAGAGGCCCGAGGGGTTGGCCTCGCCCATTTCACAGGGCGGCACCAATGTCTCCGGCGGACAGCGACAACGGCTGTGCATCGCCCGAGCCATCGTCACCGCTCCGCGCGTATACGTTTTCGACGACTCGTTCTCCGCATTGGATGTCACCACGGACGTGAAACTGCGCGAGGCGCTGCAACCGGTGACCCGCAATTCCACCGTGATCACGGTGGCCCAGCGCGTCTCCACGATCACCGGCGCCGATCAGATCCTGGTCCTGGAACACGGTCGGATCACCGCCCGCGGCACGCATCACGAACTGCTGGATTCCAGTGAGACCTATCGAGAGATCGTCGAGTCCCAGCTCAGCGCGGAACAGAGTTTGGGAGGTTCGCGATGAGCGACATGCAGGCCCCCGCCAAGAAACCGCGCGAGTTCTGGCCCTCCGCGACCCGCCTGGTCAAGCTGCTTTTCCCTCACAAACTGGCGCTCACCGTGGTCTTCTCAGCCGTGATCGTCTCGGTGGTGCTCAGCGTGTACGCGCCACGCGTGCTGGGCCGCGCCATGGACGTGATCTTTGCCGGAGTGATCGGTCAGCAACTTCCCCCGGGCGCCGACAAAACACAAATCGTTGATGGACTGCGCGCGCAAGGGCAGGACAACTTGGCAGACATGTTGTCTGCCATGACCTTGGTGCCGGGTCAGGGTGTGGACTTCACCCTGCTGGGTACGCTGATCCTCACGGTACTGGGCATGTACGCGATCGCGTCCCTGCTCATGTGGTTACAGGGCTACGTCCTGAACATCGTGGTGATGCGCGTGGTGTACAATCTGCGCGCCGAAGTGGAGCGAAAAATCAATGCCCTGCCCCTGAGTTACTTCGATTCCCGCCAACGCGGTGACGTGATGTCCCGCGTCACCAATGACGTGGACAATATTCAGACAGCCCTGCAGCAAGCGTTTTCCCAACTGGTCCAGAGTGTGCTCACGGTGATCGGGATCGCCGTGATGATGTTCATCGTCTCCTGGCAGTTGGCTCTGGTGGCCATGATTGCCCTACCCCTGTCCGCAGTGGCCGCCGGGTTCATCGGAACCCGTGCGCAAAAGCTCTATGCCCAACAATGGGAGGCCACGGGTCATCTCAACGGTCATGTAGAGGAGTCCTTCTCGGGACATGAACTGGTTCACGCGTACGGCCGGCAACACGACATGGACGCCATCTTCGACGAGCGCAACGCCAAACTCTTCAAGGCGTCCTTCGGAGCGCAATTCATGTCCGGAACCATCATGCCGATCATGCAGTTCATTTCGTACCTGTCCTACGTGGGGATCGCAGTGCTCGGCGGTCTCCGCGTGGCGACCGGACAAATGACCCTGGGTGACGCCACGGCGTTCATCCAGTACTCACGCGAGTTCACACAACCGCTGTCGCAAGTGGCCGGGATGGCCACCCAGTTGCAGTCCGGTGTGGCCTCCGCCGAACGCACCTTTGAGTTGCTTGACGCGCAGGAACAGGACCCGGAAACCGCTACCCGTGAGCTTCCGGAACGCGCCAACGGCCACGTGCGGTTCGAGAACGTGAGCTTCTCCTACGACAAGCAGGCACTTGCCCAGGGCGCTCGAGCGCTCATCGAGAACCTCTCCTTCGAGGCTCGCCCGGGTCACACCGTGGCGATCGTGGGTCACACGGGAGCCGGAAAGACCACGCTGGTCAATTTGATCCTGCGTTTCTACGAGATCGACGATGGGTCTATCACCCTGGACGGCATTGATATCCGGGATCTGGCCCGTGACGAGTTGCGTTCTCAGGTGGGCATGGTGCTCCAGGACGCGTGGTTGTTCTCGGGCACCATCATGGAGAACATTCGTTACGGCCGCCAGGAAGCAACCGACCACGAGGTCATCGAGGCCGCCAAGGCCACGTACGTCGATCGTTTCGTGCGCGCCCTTCCCGATGGGTACGACACCGTGATCGATGAAGAGGGTGGCAGCATCTCCGTGGGCGAGAAGCAGCTGATCACCATTGCCCGCGCCTTCTTGGCACAGCCGTCGCTGCTGATCCTGGACGAGGCGACGTCCTCCGTGGACACCCGCACGGAACTGTTGGTGCAGCACGCCATGGCCGCGCTGCGAGCCCAGCGGACCTCGTTCGTGATTGCCCACCGACTGTCCACGATCCGCGATGCGGACACCATTCTGGTGATGGATTCCGGCCAGATCGTCGAACAGGGATCTCACGATGACCTGATCGCCATGGGCGGTCACTACTCCGCTCTGTACGATTCACAGTTCAACGCTCCGAAAGCGCCGCTCGATCATCCGGAACAGGCACTCGAGCTGAACGCCGCCCAAGAAGTCCCAACGGACGGTCGCTAGAAATCAGCATCCCGCGCGTCTACCGTGGGTGATGACCGTACGCACCGCTAGAACGGATTCTTGATGACTAACTTTGCCAATGTCGAACGCCGCCACTTGGCCGCTCTGCTGCGCCGCGTCGGTCCCGATGCACCCACACTGTGCGAAGGTTGGAAGGCGCGCGATCTCGCCGTCCACCTGGTCATTCGTGATGGCCGTCCCGACGCCGCCGTGGGCATCCTCGCCCCCAAGCTTCCGGTATTGGGTTCTCACTTCAAATCCGTAGCGAACAAGTACAACGACATGCCCTGGGAAGAACTGGTGGATCTGGTGGAGCGCCCGCCGCTGTACTCCCCCGGTCGCTGGTCCCCCGTGGACAAGCGCATGAACACCAGCGAGTTCTTCGTCCACCACGAGGACGTCCGCCGCGCCCAGCCGCAGTGGCATGCGCGTCAACTGCTCCACGACGAGCAGAAGGATCTGTGGAACACCCTCAAGCTCATGGGTTCCGCCCTGCTGCGCAAGGAATCTAACTCGGTGGTGTTGTTGGCCAATGGCTTCGGTGCCGTGCGCGGCGGCAAGCGTTCCGCCCGTCACGTGGACCTCGTACGCGGTGAACCGTCCGAGTTGCTGTTGTGGGCCTTCGGCCGTCAGGAACAGGCGGACGTGCAGATCACTCAGGAGTAACCACTCCTGCCGTCTCGGACACGCCCACTGGGCAAACCGAGACGGAAAGGCGAAGGGCCGACACCGCGACTAGACGGTGTCGGCCCTTCCACGCTCAGCCCACGTGCGGTTTAGCTATGCGACGGTCGGTGCCTTACGAGAACCGAGTTCGGTGTCCAGACGGAGCAGACCTGGACCATCATTGTGGACCAGGCGCACCTGATCGCAGATCTCCTCGACGGTGGCCTCCTCTTCGACCTGCTCACTGATGAACCAGTGCAACAGCGGCATGGAGTCGATATCGCCCTCTTCCTGGGCCAAACGGTACAGGTTGCGGATGGACTCGGAGACTTTGCGCTCGTGGTGGAGTGCGGACTCGAAGCAACCCAGGACGGACTTGTCCCGGATGCTGGGCCCGGCCATGTCGCCGATTTGCGGATCCCCGCCGCGGTCGACCATGTGGTCGATGAACTTCTCGGCGTGCGTGATTTCCTCGGCTGCTTGGGCGCGGAACCACGTGGCGAATCCGGGTAGGCTCGCAACGTCCATTTCAATGGCGAGCTGGCGGTACACGACCGTGGCCTGCAACTCCATGGTGATTTGATCATTGATGGCTTGGGCGAGTTTTCCCTTGATTTCCATGACTGTTATGAAAGCACGTTTGAGTGCCACCCGATAGTGAGTCATTCCTAACTCAGTACGGGCAACCTCGGTAAGGCCGATCTCCCACCACACGCTTACGGTTCGTCCAAACCGGAGTTGTCCAGTACCATGGAGCGGTCCCACCGCGGCGCCCCGGCGCCCGGCAACGGGTACGCCCCCTTAGCTCAGATGGCCAGAGCATCTGTCTTGTAAACAGAGGGTCGCCGGTTCGAATCCGGCAGGGGGCTCCACCATTGCACCGTCCGGATGCTCGTTCCAGCATCCGGGCGGTACTTTTATCCCCCGCGGCCAAATGGTAGACCGTTGCCATGAGCTTCTACTCTCACGGTCATGCGCCCTCGGTCCTGGCGTCCCACGGCACCCGGCGCGCTGCGGATTCCGCGGCCTGACTGTTGCCCGAGCTCAGCCCCGGCGTATCTCTCCTGGATATCGGCTGCGGGCCAGGAGCCATCACACTGGACCTGGCTGAGACGGTGGCCCCGGGCGGGGTGATCGGCATCGACCAGTCGCGGCGGGCCATCTCTTCGGCCGCCGACGCCGCCCGGGAGCGGGGGTTGCCCAACGTCCCCTTAATGTTCGCCGATGTTTACGCCCTTCCCTTCGAGGAGGGCAACTTTGACGTGGTGCGACGCGTCGCCGCGGGCAACCCGCTGGTGGGGTGAGTCGTGGGCGGACCGGGTGCGGGCATCGTCGTACGGGGACCGGGCCCTCGAGCTGGGACTGAGTACGCAGCCGGAACTTGACGGGATATCGGCAGCGTGGAAGGCCTGGTCTGGTGAGCCGGACGCGTGGTTCGCGATGCTGCACACCGAAATTCTGGCGCGCCCGGCCCCACCCACCGCTGAATAGGCCGGCAGCCTACTGGTACTTGATCACCACGCGGCCGTCGATCTTGGCGTGATGCATCTCGTCGAAGATTTGGTTGATCTCCCCGAGCTCACGCGTGTGGAAGGTCGGATGGATCAAGCCGCGGGCATAGAAGTCCAGGGCCTCCTCCATGTCTTTGCGCGTCCCCACAATGGAACCGCGAATCGTGAGTCGTTTGAGCACGATGTCGAAAATGGGCGCGGGGAATTCTCCCGGGGGCAGGCCGTTGAACACGATGGTTCCCTTGCGCCGGGTCATGCCAATGGCCTGGCCGAAGGCATCCGGGTGCACGGCCGTGACCAGCACGCCGTGGGCGCCGCCGATCTCCTTCTGAATGGCCTCGGCCGGGTCCGCGGCGAACGCGTTGACCGTGACTTCGGCACCGTGCTTCTTGGCCAGCGCGAGCTTGTCGTCCGCAACATCCACCGCGGCAACCCGCATGCCCATGGCCACGGCGTACTGCACGGCAAGGTGGCCCAGGCCGCCGATTCCAGAGATCACAACCCATTCACCGGGGCGCACCTCGGTTTCCTTGAGTCCCTTGTACACGGTGACCCCGGCGCACAGCACCGGCGCCACTTCGTACGGATCTGCCCCCTCGGGAATACGCGCCGCGAATTTGGCGTCCACCAGCATGTACTCTCCGAATGAACCGTTCGATGAATACCCCGAGTTGGTTTGTTCCTCGCACAAGGTCTCCCACCCGGCCCGACAGTATTGGCAGTTGCCGCAGGAACTGCCCAGCCACGCGTTACCTACCAGGTCACCTTCCTTGAGGTCGTCCACCCCTTCCCCCACGGAGACGACGGTACCCACACCCTCGTGTCCGGGGATGAGAGGAAGGGAGGGCTTCACCGGCCAGTCGCCCTGGGCCGCGTGCAGGTCCGTGTGGCACACACCGGACGCGATTAGTTTGACGAGCGCCTGTCCCGGCCCCGGCTGGGGAACCTCGACCTCGTCGATGGTGAGTTCATCACCGAAATTGTGAACGACAGCTGCTTGGAAAGTCGAACTCATCCTCATGCTCCTTTGCACGATGCTCCTGATGAAACCGCCTGAGCGGATTTTCAGTCTATGAGACCCCCCATCACAGTGACAACGTAGAAGCGGGCCCGCACTCTGAGGTGCCGGACCCGCTTCGGAGGGGCTCACAGATGTTCGATGAACCCGCGTTCGACGCTACTTCTTGGCCTCGATGGCGTCGTTGAGGGCTTTCTCGAAATCACCCTGGGCGTAGCGTTCGCCGTCCACAAAGATCGTGGGTGTTCCGGCGATCCCGTTCGCAACGGACTCCTGGGCCATGATGTCGACCATGGGCCGGTAGGTGTTCTCGCCCAACTGATCGGCGGTCACGTTGGCGCCGTGTTTGGATGCGATCTCAGCGATCTCGTCGTTGCTCAAACCACCGGTGCCCTGGTGGGAGAAGAGCTCCTTGGTGAAGTCCAAGTACTGCTCCGGGTCGACCTGCTCGGCCACCAGGTAGGCGGCGTTGGAGGCACGCGAGGAATAGGCGTCGGGGCTACCGCTGTCCAGGAAGTTCAGGTTGCGGTTCTCCAGGATCACGTCCCCGGAGAGCACCTTTTCCTTGATCAGATCGGAGTTCTCGGCCTCGAATTCGGCGCAGTGCACGCACTCGAAGTCCTGGAAAATCACGAGCTGCACCGGTTCGTCGTTGTTCTTGGCCTCGCTGGCATTCACGATGCCCGGCGGGGTCTTGGACTCGTCCACGGTGTCCGGACGCGGGGGAACATCATTGATGTCACGCTCGTCGACGTTCGAGGTGTCCTGCAGGATCTGCGACTCGTTGAGCTGGATACCGCCGTACTGGTTGGCGCTGGCGGGCACCGGCCCGGCTTCAGGAATCGTGTTCTTGTTGTTCTGCCAGATCACCAGCGCAATGATCAGTCCGATCACCAGCAGCAGGGCAATGATGCCCGCGATCAGACCCTTGGGCTTGCCATTGGATCTACGAGCCTCACGGTCGGCGATCTGACGGGCACGTTCTCGCGCCTGATCCGCGGTCGTGGATCCGGCCGTGTTTTTCTGGGAAGCCATGGAGTCCGTGATTCCTTCCGGTCAAATGCTGTGTCTCGTTCAGATTACCCGGACCCCACTGCCACCACGATTCAGGAGTTGTCCAGAAAGTTGCCGTTTCACACGGGGTCGCACTTTCCTCTGCCACCCCCATAGTTAGTACGCAACCTTAGAATGGTCACGAACCCTAACCCGTGGGCGGAAGGAGCTCGTTGTGCTAGCAGACCAATCCGATCACCAGGTGGCGGTGCCCCGCGAGGGGTACGACTTCGTGGTGGTGTCCAACCGGCTTCCCGTGGACCGTGATGTGGACGAGAACGGCGACAGCACGTGGCGCCGATCCCCCGGTGGCCTGGTGAGCGCGTTGGCCCCGGTCATGGCCAAGCACGACGGCGCTTGGGTCGGATGGCACGGCGCCCCGGACGAAACCCCCGAGCCGTTCGACCACGACGTGTTCCACCTGGTTCCCGTGGGTCTGTCCGAGCTCGAGGTGGGGCGATATTACGAAGGCTTTTCCAATGCCACGCTGTGGCCGCTCTACCACGACGTGATCGCCCCGCCCGAGTTCCACCGAACCTGGTGGTACGCCTATCGTCGCGTCAACGAACGCTTCGCCCGCATGGCCGCCGAAACGGCAGCCCCCGAAGCCACGGTGTGGGTTCAGGACTACCAGCTTCAATTGGTACCGCGCATGCTTCGCAAGCTCCGCCCGGACGTCACGATCGGCTTCTTCAATCACATTCCGTTCCCTCCCACCGAGATCTACTCGCAGCTACCGTGGCGCAAGGCCGTCCTGGAGGGTCTCACCGGCGCGGACCTGATCGGGTTCCAGCGTCCCGGTGACGCTCAGAACTTTCAACGGTGTGTGCGCAAGTTCCTGGGCGTCCGCTTCACCAACGGCGCCGCCGAGTTCACCGAGGCGACCCTCGCCGACGCCGCAGCGTCGTCCGCGCCGGGCCGGGCAGCGAGCGACCGCGAGGACGGACGGACGTCATGGACCGTTCACGCCGCCGCATACCCCATTTCCATTGACGTGGAGGCGATCCGGGAACTGGCGTCGAACCCGGCGACCCAGAAACGTGCCCGGGAGATCCGGCGGGAGCTGGGCGACCCGGAGACCGTTTACCTGGGCGTGGACCGACTGGACTACACCAAGGGCATCCTGCATCGCCTCAAGGCTTACGGCGAGCTTCTCGAGGACGAGAAGCTCTCGGTCGAGAACTCCGCTTTGATCCAGGTGGCCAGCCCGTCCCGCGAGCGCGTGGAGTCCTACATCCAGTTACGCGAGCAGGTGGAGGGCATAGTGGGTCGGATCAACGGCCAATTCGACACCATGGCCAACACTGCCGTTCGGTATTTGCACCACGGCTACCCGTTCGAGGAGATGGTGGCCCTGTACATGGCCGCGGACGTCATGCTCGTGACCGCGTTGCGCGACGGGATGAATTTGGTGGCCAAGGAGTACGTGGCGGCCAAACAGGATCGCTCGGGAACGTTGGTGCTCTCCGAGTTCACGGGCGCGGCCGAACAACTCAAGCAGGCCATCCTGGTCAATCCGCACGATATTGACGGGCTCAAGGAGGCCATGCTCCACGCCCGTGACATGCCCGGTTCGGAAGCCAAGAAACGGATGAGTTCCATGCGCCGCCAGGTGCTCACTCACGATGTGGTGGACTGGTCCCAACGTTTTCTGGAGGACCTCGCCTCGTACGGCGGGCAATCGGCAGGGGGTGACACCAATGACCGAGACACTCAGTGATGCTTTGAGCCGCACGGCCGGGGCGAATCGCCTCTTGGTGGCGTTGGATTTCGACGGCACCCTGGCCCCCTTCACGGAGGACCCCGCAGATTCCCGTCCTCTCCCCGCCGCGCGCGAGGCGCTGGACGCCCTTGCGGATCTGCCCCGCACCACGGTGGCGATCATTTCCGGCCGGCCGCTCGAGTTCTTGCGCGCGGTGGTCGATCCCGCTCGCCGCATGGTGCTGTCGGGTTCCCACGGCGCGGAAATGGATTTGGCTGCGCTGCCCGATCTGCCGGAGGACGCCGAGCACGACATTCATCTGACGGTGGAGCAGTTGAACCTCCTGGACCGTGCGGTGGACGAGACTGAGAAATTGGTGTCCCGATATCCTGGCTCCCGCGCCGAACTGAAACCCGCCGGGGTGTGTTTTCACACCCGTCCCATCAAGGACCCGCGGGTCTCGGATCAGGCGTTGGACGAGATGACTCGCGCCTATGCGGAGCTGGACGGGTTGCGGATCACCCCCGGACAACGAGTGGTGGAGTGCTCGGTGCTGAGCGCAACCAAGGGGGACGGGTTGCGAATCATCAAGGCGGCAGCGTCACCGGACGTCGTTGTCTTCGCCGGTGATGACGTCACCGATGAAGACGCCATGGAACTGCTGACCGTGAACGACCTGGGGATCAAAGTGGGCGATAAGGAGTCCGTGGCACGTCAACGCGTCAGTGGGCCGGAGGAACTCGCCGACCTTTTGCGCGCTTTTGCCGACCAACGAGCGCGCATGGTGACTAGCATCAAGTGACATGAACGCCTCCCCGGCACAACCACTCGATTCCCCCGTGTCCCCCGGTTCCCGGCGGGTCTCGATCAATACCGCGTTCCCTGACCCGGCTTTGTTGGATCTGCCGTGGCACGTCCCTCTCGAGGAGTGGCCGCCCGAGGTACTGGCCGCGTATCCCCGAGGGATCTCTCGCCACGTGGTGCGGTTCGCGCACGTGGGTTCCAAGGTGGTGGCGGTCAAGGAAACCACGCCCCACTACGCACAGCGGGAGTACGGGCTGTTGCGGCGGCTGTTGCGCATGGGCGCGCCCTCGGTCACACCGGACTCGGTGGTCACCAACCGTTTCACCGAGCAGGGCGAACCACTACCCGCCGCGCTCGTGACGGATCATCTGAGCTTTTCCCTGCCGTACCGGGCGATCTTCGAACAGGTCCCCTCACCGTGGACGGTCGAGCTGCTCGTGGATGCCTTGGCGTCCCTGATCGTCCAGTTGCACCTGTCAGGGTTCTACTGGGGTGATGTGTCCCTGTCGAACACGTTGTTCCGCCGCGACGCCGGGCATTTCGCCGCGTACCTCGTGGATGCCGAAACCGGTGAGATCCACAATGAACTTTCTCGCGGTCAGCGCGACTACGACATAGACCTGGCCCGCACCAATGTGGCGGGTGAGATCATGGACCTGCTGGCCGGTGAGGACATGCAGAGCCGGCTCGAACACGCGGGGATGACCCCGGACGGCGTGGACCCGTTCGAGATCTCGGACCGCCTGGTCAGCACCTACACCAACCTGTGGGAGGAACTCACCGCCGAGGAGAGTTTCGCCCTGGATGAGCGGTGGCGGGTGCAGGCCAGGGTGGAGCGGCTGAATGAGCTGGGCTTCGATGTGGAGGAGGCCTCGCTGGAGTCCGATGATTCGGGGCAGGTGCATTTGCGTCCCCGAGTGGTCGAACCCGGTCACCATGCGCGTCGGTTACTGCACCTCACGGGATTGGACACCCACGAGAATCAGGCCCGCCGCATCCTCACGGACATTGGGCAGTTCGGACAGGCGCTGTACCCGGGGCTTCCCGAGGATCTCACGGCACAGTTATGGATGCGGGAGATCTTCGTACCCATCATGGAGGCGGTTCCGGCCGAGATGCGGCGCAAGCTCGAACCCGCGGAAATTGTTCACGAGGTTCTGGAGCACCGTTGGTTCATGTCCGAAAAAGCGGGTAAGGACGTTGCGACCCCCAATGCGGTCAAGGACTACGTGAAGTCGCAATTGTCGTCGCGCCCCGACGAAAAGGACGTCTTCTAGCCCTGCGCCCCGCACAACGCTAGGGCATGCCCGTCTTCTCGGTGACGATCAGCGACTCCGGCAGGAACTCCTCTTCCAGTCCCCACCGCGTGAGTGCGGCCCGGTATTGACCGGACGTGATCGCCGATTGCAGTGCCGCTTGGAAAGGCCTGGCCAAACCGGAGTTCTTGAGGGTCGTGGCCGCGACCAGGGTGGATTTGGGCCAGCCCGCACTGATTTTGCCCCTGACCTCCAGGTCGTCGCGGGTGGCCGCGTAATACGAGCCCGTGGGAAACGGCGACAGGTAGTAGTCGATACGCCCGGCTGCTAGGGCGAGCACCGCATTCGTGTTGTCGAGATACAAGTCGAGTGCGGCCGGTTCCTTGCCCTGCGCCCGCAGTTGCTCGTTCCACGCCATCACGATTTTTTCCTGGTTGGTGCCCGGTGTGACCGAGAGTTTTCGTCCGGAGATGTCGTCCGGGGTTTCCACCACCGGGCCCTGCCCCTTGCGAGCCAGGAAACCCATGTAGGCCGCGCGGTAGGTCGCAAAATCGTAGAGTTTGAGCCGGGGCTCGGTGACCCCCACGTTCGCGAACGTCGCGTGATACTCGTGGGCACCCAGTTTGAGCGGCCAGTTCTCCCACGATGTCACTTGCGGGTTCAGTTCGAGCCCCAATTTGTCGGCAACGAGGTAGGCGGTATCCACCTCCGAACCAATCGGTGTGACGTCATCGGTTGCGCTGAACGAGAGCGGCGGCGAGGTATTGAGCACCCCCACGGTGAGCACACCGGCGGCGGCAATGCTCTCCGGCAACAGGGCCCGCGCAGCAGGATCCACGTCGGAGCGGACCCGGCTGTTCTGTTCGGGACTCAGGTCGAACGGTACGCCGTCCTCGCGGGTCGGCTGGGGCTGCTCGGGCTGGGTGCACGCCGCCAGACTCAGCAGTCCCAGGCCGCCCAGCCCGGCCGCGCGCAGCACCGTGCGACGGTCCATGCCGCGGCTCACAGGTTGTACGCCGGTTCCAGGACCGACCCCAGGAACGCCCGGGTCCGTTCGTGCTTCGGCGCCGAGAACACCTCGCGCGGTGGTCCTTGTTCCACCACCACGCCGTCGGACATGAAGATCACGGTGTCGGCGACGTCGCGCGCGAAACTCGTCTCGTGCGTCACCACCAGCATGGTCACGCCCTGGGACGCGAGGTCCCGGATCACATCGAGTACTTCCCCGACCAGCTCGGGATCCAATGCCGAGGTGGGTTCGTCGAACAGCACCACGGCCGGGTCCAGGGCGAGGGTGCGCGCAATGGCCACGCGCTGCTGTTGACCACCGGAGAGTAGCCGGGGGAATGCCCGTTCCTTGTCCGCCAGGCCCACGCGCTTGAGTAGTTCACGGGCCTTCTCCCGCGCCTCGGCCTTGGAACGCCCCAGCGCGGAGACCTGCGCCTCCATCACGTTGTCCAGAACTCGCAGGTGCGGGAACAAGTTGAATTGTTGGAAGACCATACCCACGTTCGTGCGCCGGCGCAGGATCTCCTTTTCGTGCAATTCGTAGAGTTTGTCACCGCGCTGTTCATAACCGACCATTTTGCCGTCGATGGTGATGCGGCCAGCGTCGATGTTCTCCAGATGATTGACCGTGCGCAGCAGAGTGGACTTTCCGGAGCCCGAGGGACCCAGGATCGCGGCGACCTCACCGGGTTTGATGTCCAGGCTCACGCCCTTGAGCACACGCACGTCCCCGAAGGACTTGTGGACGTTCTCGATCACCACGTGTCCCTTGGTCGGACGGTCATCGTGGTGGCGCGCTTTCTTCTGATCCTTGGCGGTGGAACTCATCGTGCGCCTCCCAGGCGGGAACGCAGCCGCTGCAGCGGCGTGGGCGGAAGAGTTCGCACCGCACCGCGCGCAAAGTGTCGCTCCACGTAGTACTGAATGATGTTGAGGACGGTCGTGATGATCACGTACCACAGCGTGGCCACCAGGAGCATGGGGATGACCTCGTTGGTGCGGGCGTAGATCACCTGGATCGTGTAGAAGAGCTCGTTGTAGGCGAGCACGTAAACCACCGAGGTGCCCTTGACCAGACTGATGATCTCGTTGAACGCCGGTGGCAGGATGGACCGCAGCGCCTGGGGCAGCACAATGTGGGTGGAACGGCGCCAGCGCGGGATACCCAACGACGCCGCCGCCTCCTGTTGACCTTGATCCACCGCCAGAATGCCATCGCGGATGATCTCTGCGGAGTACGCGGCCTGGTGCAACGTCAGACCCAGGACCGCGGCGCCGAACTTGTTGACAATGTCCGTGGTCGGCGCCTGGAAGAACGTGACGTCCGTTCCGGGGATGCCCACACTGATGACCTCGTAGAGGTACCCCACGTTGTACCAGAGCAGTAATTGCACCAGCAACGGCACCGAGCGGAAGATCCAGATGTAGAACCACGCCACCGAGGACAGCAAACCCGAGCTGGACATTCTCATCAGCGCGAGGAAGAAACCCAGGACGAATCCGCCCACGGCCGCGATCGCCGTGAGCAGCAAGGTGTTGCCCAGGGCGGTGATCACGGATTCGGCGGTCAGCCATTGCGCCACCACGTCCCACTGCCATCGCGGGTTGGTGAACAGTGACCACCCGATACCGACCAGCACCACGGCCACCAGCGCGGTGCCCACCCAACGCCATGGGTTGCGGGTGGGGACCACGGTCAATGCGTCCGGGCGCCGATCCGATTCAACGGGCGGTAGCTCCGATTGCTCGGTCCCCGCGGGCGCGGCGGTGGATGACGATGTCACGCGATACTCCTGGACTGTCATGGAATGGAGTCGCCGCGGCAACGGCAACGCATCTCACCGTAAGAGGTCAGCGGAGTCTAGATCGAACCGCCCGACCCAAAACTTCATACTCGTCATACTTGTCACACATGATTCCCGGATCACGGGGGTTGCAATCCCGCTCACTCGGCGGGTTTCGCGGCCACCAGGTTGGCCAGGGTGGCGTGAACTCGACTCGGCCACGCCTCATCCAGGCTGCCGTATCTCGCCACGTGCGCGTAAGAGGCTCCCAGCATAAAATCTATGACGACGTCCAGGTCCACGTTTTTTCGAATCAGGCCGAGTTCTTGGTCTCGCCGCAGAAGATCCCTGAGGAGTTCCATCCGGGGCGCGATAATTTTTCGCCGCAGGACCTCCGAGGTGGTGGAGTGTGGGTCCTGGAGAAGCATCAGAACCAACCCCTTACCCATGTCCTCGAACAGCACCTCGATGGCCGAGCGTATGGACTCCTCCCAATCCCCCGAGCCTGGCAATACCGGGGGCAGCCCGGTATAGACGTGCTCCAGCGCGGCTTCCAGCAATTCGTCGCTGTTGTTGTAGCGACGGTAGATCGAGGTTTTGGCCACCCCGGAGATCACGGCCACTGCCTCGATCGTGACCTTCTGGGGTCCGAATTCTCGCAGCAACTTCAACGCACCCGCCAGGATCTTCCGATCCGTGCGAGCGGTACGGGGGTCCGGTGCCGGGCTCTGCTGGGACCTCGGGGAATCAGCCACCATGCTCAGGCCGGGGCGGTTCTGGTCCGATGGCCCGCGCGGGCGTGAGCGGTGGCATCGTGGAAGATCCGCAGACCGGCCATGCCCGGCAACCTGGCAATATTATGGTCCAGTCGATCGATTTCATGGGAGCCGTCCGGCCCGCCGAAAAGCTTGCCCATCACGTGGTCCACCTCGCCCGGGTCCATGACGCCCGAACCCACGGGAGCCCAGAATTTTCGCAGGGCGAACCGTGTGAGGCGCTGGGCCTTGCGAGAGGATTCCAGGCGGCGTCGTGCCTGGGTCGCGTAAAAGGCCACGTGACGCGATTCCTGGGCGGCAATCCGGTTGAGCAGCACAGCAAGCACGGGGTGCTTCTCGAGGTTCGCCAATCGCCGGTAGGCGGCGACCGCGGACCATTCGTTGGCCGCGCCCCACGCCATGTGGGTTGCAATGAAATCGGCCCCGACCATGTTGGACAGTAACGACTGTTTGAGGGGTTTGAGCGCCTCGGACCAACCGAGTTTCATGCGCTTCGCCTTCAGCTCGTCGTAGTCGACCACGATGCCGTGGAGGCCCAGGACCTCCGCCAGCGCTTCACCGTGCCAGTACTCTTCCCGGTTCCACATGGTCATGAACGTGGAGACGTCCCTGTCCTGGTGCGAAGGAGTCACTAGCATGTCACGCATGTAACACACGGTGTGGTACTCCACATCACACATGTACCGCAGGCAGCGCAGGGTGTCCTCGGGAAGTGGACGAGTGGTGAACTCACCCATGTCCAGGTCGGCCCATTTCACTCGCTGCGATGTTTCTGCGAACTTGTCGATGTCGAAGGCCATCGCTCAGGCTTTCCTCCAGTCCTCAATGGGCCAGTGCGATTTCTTGGCTCGCCGGTACAAGGGCAGATCGGGGTTCACGGCGTGCGCGTGAGCCAGTTGGGACAGCCAACTGGCGTCGGCCACCGAGTCTCCGTAGCCGTAGGAGCGGCTCAGGTCGAATCCGTTCTCCTCCGCGTAACGTTTGAGCCACTGGGCGCGGGCCTCGTCCACGAGCGGCGGGGTGGCCAGATAACCGGTGAGCTTGCCGTCGGTGACTTCCATCCGGCCCGCCACCACGTGGTCGAACAGGTGCGCAATGGGGCTGACCAGCAGGTCCAGGGAACCGGTGACCAACACTGTGTGGTGACCGGCCGCGCGATGCTCTTCGATTCGGGCGAGGGCACCGGGTCGCAGGCCCTTCTCCATGGCCCGGCCCATGGAGCCGTTCATGAGTTCCGCCACCCGGTCCACGGACACGCCTTCGTAGCGGCGCAAAAACGCGCGGATGAACTCGCCGCGGTCTCGGCGTTCGGCCTTGACGTACGTGGGAGCATTGCCGAGCAGTTCGGTGATCTCACCGGGCCACTGCATCGGGCTGAGTTCCCTGCGGCGCAGCTTGGCGTACTGGGTGATGATGTTGCCGGACACCACGGTGCCCTCGAGGTCGAAGACCGCCACCACATCGGTTCCGGATTTGAGTGCGCGCGGGCGGGTTTCCCGCTTGCGGGACGCGGCCTTCAACCGGCCGTATGCGCGGGTCATTTCGGTGAGGGCGGGCAGGTGCACGTTCTGCCAGTAGTCCCGCCAGTCAATGCCCCGCGGATCGAAGTGCTGGTCCTCGGGTGCGGACTCCGGCAGCGCCCGGTCCAATTGACGCGTGTGGGTGTCGTCGAAGATCATCTCGGTGCGCGTGTAGTTCTGGTACAGGTCCACGTAGGTTCGCAGTGAGCCCAAGCCCGTCTGCATGCGGTGCAGGGAGTTGGTCCACTCGCGGGTTCGCGCTGTGGCCGGCAGGACGGCACTGAGCTTGCCGCCGGCCGCCGCGAGTTTCTCCTTGAGAGCGAGCCCGCGCTCCACCGCGTTATTGGCCGGGAACTTCCACTCGGGAACGGCAATGGGATTGCCGTGGGAATCCTCAAGCGGCTGCGCCCGGAAGAACTCACGCACGTTTTCGTACATCTGGTGGAACGGCAGCGGATTCGACGCACCCGAGCACACCTGGTAGTAGGCGGCCTGCGGGTCGATGTCCGTTTCCGCGGTCAGCTCGCCCGACGGCGCCCGGTGCCCCTGGGTCACCAGGGCCACGATCGCGTTGACCACGAAATCGACCGGAATCACGTCGAGCACGGAATCCGGCAGACCGGGGAATTCGGGCAGTGCACCCTTGGCGTAGGCCATGATGAGCGGATCAGCCACTTTGTAGCCGTCGATCCAGCCGGGGAACGGATAGCGCAGTGCGGACTCGATGATGGCCGGGCGCACGATGGACAGTTGGTGCCCCGCGCCGGCCCACTTCTCCTCCGCAACTCGTTCGCCCAGAGCCTTGGTGAACGTGTAAATATCGGTCCACCCCAAGGACTGCGCACGGGTTCGGCCATGATCGACCAGCCGTTGCCGAACCCATGCCTGCCGGGCTTCCTCTGCGGCGCGGGCCACGGACTTGGGACCCTCCTTACCGAACTGGGAGGTGGCCTTCCCGATGAAGGACTGCAACCGTTCGGGTGAGCGGGATTCCACCTGAGCGGTGTCTGCGGCGCGAACCGCGGCGTCGAACTCGACGTTCCAGTCCACGTTGTGGTCCACGGGTGCTTCGGGGCGCAGCCCCTTGGCGATACCACCCACGTAGCACGTTGACACGTGCACCACGTGCGGGTCCTGGCCGGTTGCGCGCAGGGATTCGTACAGGCCCACGGCGCCGCCCACGTTCGTCTTGAACGCTTCGTCAATGGGCGGGTCGAAGGACACCGTCGATGCGGAGTGGACCACCACGTCGAACGGTTCCGTGATACCGGCCAGGCCCGTGAGATCACCCTCGAGAACGCTTGTGCGCTCTGCGAAGATTTCTTCGGCCCGTTCCTTGCCCACGGATTCACGCCATGTCTTGAACACCGGCTTACGCAATAGTTGTTTGAGGCGAGCCTGCCCGGACAAGGACCCCTTGGCGCGGATCACCGCGGTCACGTGAATATCCTCGTGGCTGGACAGCAGGCGTTCCAGGACGGCTTGCCCGAGGAAGCCGGTGGCTCCTGTGAGCAGGACGCGCTTGGTGGTGGTCTGGGTCAACGGGTTCCTCCGGAGGTAGGAATGTTCGGACATGGGTGTCGCGTGAAGGTCAGACCGGGTTGTCACCGGCCCTGGGATCCATCAATTCAGAAAAGAGCCTAACGGTTCACCACGTGGTCACGTTCGAGGGCTCGGCGCAGCGGCTCCGTACCGGCCGTCCCCGGTGAGTACTGCAACGGATCGTCCGCACGGTGCAGCAGCAGGCGGGTCTCCCGCACGGTGGGGCACACGTGCCGAATGAATTCCCGGAAGCACTTCCTGGATGTGCCCACCGGTCGCAGTGGGTTGAAACCGTTCTTCACGTAGCGACGGGCGAATGCGGCGGCTCTTGGCGAGTGCCGCACCCGTTCACTGGTCTCCGCGGCGAAGAACCGTTCATGGACGGTCTTGATCTCGGCCACGCGCTCCAGAAGAGCCGAGAGCTGCGGGTGGCTCGCGGCGGCGTCGAACGCGGCGAGCGCGGCACGCATGCTGGCCTCACGTGACCAACCACGCGCCATGTACCCGGCCACGACATCCTCGCCGAAAAGATTGGTCCACACGGAATCGGTCATGGGTGCCAAGTTGTCCAGGGACTTCTCGACGCGCTCCAGGAACAGGTGGCCCTGGTCCACGGGATCGGAAAGATCCACCCCGTGAGCCTCGAGAACGGCCTGATAGGCATCGGCGATCCAGTGGCGCTCGTACGCCCACGTGGTAAGGAACGCGGCGACGCGCGATTCCTTGTTCGTGTAGCCGACCACTACGTGGCGGATCTGTCCCATGGTGGACCGTTCGATGTCCCACAGGTAGCGCAGTACCCGGAGCCGTTCGGGACTCAACGGGTTCTTCCGAAAGGCGTCCGTATCGATTTCTGCGCGCAGACTGCCCTGCGCGTCGACGGTGAATTGTTGGACCTCAAAGGGGGTTCGCAGGACAAGGTCCTGGTCCGTGGGCCCGTAGAGCCTGCCCTCTCGGTGCAATGTCAGGTAGGACTCCTCTGCCATTGTCTCTCCTCGATGATTCGGGGCATCCGCGCGTGTTCGTGGGGGGTCATGAACCAAAATCGCTACGCCTACCGTAGTGTATCTTAGTGGCATGCTTACCGCTCTTGTGACCGGTGGAACGTCAGGCCTGGGAGCCGCGTTCGCACGCTCGTTAGCCCGCAATGGCTTCAACCTGATCCTGGTGGCCCGCAATGAAAATCGACTTCGAGCAGTTTCCGAGGCATTAACCGGTGAGCACGGCATTCACGTGGACGTCATGGCGGCGGATCTGTCCGACCGTCGTGATGTGGAACGGGTTGCCCAGCGACTCGCGGACACGACTCGTCCCGTGGACCTACTCATCAATAACGCCGGATTCTCGGTGGGCACCCCCTTCCTGGCCGAGGATTTCTCCCCGCACGACGCGGGCATGGATGTCATGTGCCGCGCCGTGGCTTTGCTGTCCGGCGCTGCCGGCCGTTCCATGACGGAGCGCGGCACGGGGTGGATCGTCAATATCGCGTCCATCGCCGGATGCGTCACCATGGGTGAGTATTCAGCCATCAAGGCCTACGTGACCTCCATGACAGAGTCCCTGGCGGTCGAGCTGCACGGCACGGGAGTGCAGGTCACCGCGGTTCTGCCGGGCTGGGTGCGCACGGAGTTCCACAGCCGCGCCGGTATCGCAGGGTCCTCGATCCCGAACTTCATGTGGCTCACCGCTGACGTCGTCGCGGACAAGGCCCTCGACGACGTCGCCCGGGGCAAGATCCTCTCGATCCCCGCCGCACGCTACAAGGCGGTGTACACCGCCCTGCGCCACCTTCCGCGCCCCGCGGTGCGCTGGATCTCACGTCAGGTCTCCGGGGCACGCAAGCGCGAGAAGGCGGCCTGATCCCATGGCATCCGACAACAAGCCGTCCGACGCTCCCCGCGAAGGGAACAACCGCCCGCGCGGCAAGCAACCTCGCCAGCCCATTGAACGTCCCCAGATCATGGAGTCGCTCGAGGGGCCCGTGGCCCAGGCCGACCCCGCGCCCCCCGCTCCGCCTGCAGATTCCGCCAAGGTGGGCACCGCCTACTACACACATGTGGGTCGCAGGATTGCTCGGAAGAGTGCGCAGACCATTTTTTTCAAGGGCCTGGTCAACCGCCTGATCACCCGCACCGACGTGGTGGATCCCGCCGCCTACGGGGTCAAGGGCGGGTGCGTGGTGGTGGCCAATCATTCGAGCCACCTGGACGCGCCGCTCGTGATGAGCGGCGTGCCCCGCTACATCTCCCGTGATTTGGCCACCGGTGTGGCCGCCGACTACTTCTTCACGGCGTGGTACAAGAAGCTGTTCACGCAGCTGATTTTCAATGCCTTCCCGATCGACCGCACCGGAACCGGGGCCAACCGCGGGCTGTCCAAGAAGTTGCTGGCCGCGGGAATACCCATCCTGATCTTCCCCGAGGGAACGCGTTCCAAGACCGGCAAGATGGCACCCTTCAAGGTGGGCGCGGCCAGCCTGGCCCACTCACTCGAGGTTCCCGTGGTTCCCGTGGCGTTGATCGGCGCTCACGAGGCCATGCCCAAGGACTCCAGCTGGCCTCGTCCCGGTAGGCCACCCGTGGTCGTGGCGGTGGGAGCACCCTTGCGAGCACGCAGAAACGAAACGGTCACGGGGTTCAACGAACGCATCGAAGCGGCGGTTCGCGCACTGTACGCTTCAAATCGGAACAAGATTCAGGACTGAACACCCCCGAGGAAAGAGGTCACACGGCAGTGGCACATGTGAAACACCAGAAATGGTGGGGCTGGGGCGAAGAAGGCGTTTTCTTCAATTACGAGAACAAGCCCGCCTTTGCTCCTTTCGTCAAGGAAGCCATCGGAGTGACCCTGCGACCGCGCGAGCGGGACACCGTGGACTTCGCGACCGCGCGCGTCCCCGTGTCCCAGGCTCCGGACCATGTTCTTGAGCTGCTGCGCGAGATCAACGGAGCGGACAACGTCAGTACCGACGACAACCTGCGCGTGATCCACTGGGCCGGCAAATCCGTGGTGGAGCTCCTGCAGACTCTGCGCAACGATTTTCACCGCGTCCCGGACGTCGTGGTCTATCCCGGAACCGAAGACGACATTGCGGCCCTCATGCGCGCGGCCGTCGAGCACGATCTGGTGCTCATTCCCTTCGGTGGCGGCAGCAGCATTTCCCGCAGCCTGCAACCGGATCCGTCGGAGGAGCGGTGCATTGTCTCCGTGGACCTGGGGCGGCTCAACAAGGTTCTCGCCATCGACGAGACCTCCGGGCTCGCAACCATTCAAGCCGGCGTTCTCGGTCCCGACATGGAGGAGCAACTCAACGCCCGCGGTTGGACCCTGGGCCACTTCCCCGATTCGTTCACGTACTCCACCCTCGGTGGCTGGGCGGCGACTCGTTCCTCCGGCATGCAATCGGACAAGTACGGGGACATCGCGGACATTATTCGCGGTCTGCGCATGGTCCGGGCCACGGGCACCGTGGTGCTGCGTCCGTTGCCGTCAACCTCCACCGGTCCGAGCCTGCGGGAGATGATCATCGGCTCCGAGGGCCGGCTGGGCATCATCACGGAACTGACCGTTCACGTGCACCGGCTGCCGGAAAAGCACCAGGTCATCGCGTACATGTACCCCACGTGGCAGCAGGCGCTCACCGCTGTCCGGCAATTCACGGAGGCCGAGATCCCGCTCACCTTCGCGCGGATCTCGGACGCCCATGAGACAGCGTTCTCGCTCGCGACGCAGAAGAAGCCGACGTCGCGCAAGGGCAAGCTCGCGGCCAAGGGCCAGGACGCACTGTGGGCCATCATGCGAAAGCGCGGTTGGGACACGGATGACATGTGCATCTCCTACGTGTGCTTCGAGGGCTCACCCAAGGACGTGGAGACACGCAAGAAGGCGGTGGCCGGCATCGCCAAGAAGAACGGAGCCATTGTGCTCGGTTCAGGTCCCGGTGCCCTGTACGACCAGAAGAAATTCGACACCCCTTACCTGCGTGACTTCCTGCTCGAGCAGGACACTGTGGGTGACGTGTCCGAAACCGCGGCTCCGTGGTCCAAGCTCACCACCGTGCACAAGGCCGTCTACGACGCCGCGGAACGCGCCTACGCGTCCCTGGGGAAGAAGGGGTGGATCATGTCGCACATGTCCCATTCCTATCACTCCGGGGCGTGCCTGTACTTCACGTTCGGTTACGTTTATGACGACGAGAACCCGTACGACGAATACCACACCGTCAAGAACGCCATTCAGCAAGCGTTCATCGACAATGGCGGAACACTATCCCACCACCACGGTGTGGGCCTGGAACACCAACCGTGGATGGCGCAGGACATCTCCCCGGAGGGCGCGGACATCATGCGTGCGCTGTTTTCCAGCACGGATCCCGGAAACAACTTGAATCCGGGGAAGGTCATTTCCTGACTCGGCGTCTCATCGGCCGCCGTGGCTACCCCCCTGATGCGCGCCGGAATCTTCGGATCGCATCAGGGGAGCACTTCGTTTCCCGGTCAAGCGCACGGTCGACGGCGCTCGGTGCGCCGCCGTACCGAGCGGGCGTCACGGCGCCCGGTTCACCGTGCCGGGCGCGTTTGCCGTTCCGTGTATTCACGGGCGGTTCGGGCATACCAGTCGAGAACCTCGGTGTCCTCGGCGGTGGCGCGATTGAGGCTGGTGGAATCCGCACCCTGGAACAATTTCTTGACCGGGATCTCCAATAACTTGCCCGTTCGAGTCCTGGGGACCGCCGGCGCCTCGATGATTTCATCAGGTACATAACGCGGCGATATCCGTTCTCGGATAGCCGCCACGATTGTTTCTCGCAGCTCGTCCGTAAGCTTTGTTCCGGGATCCGGAACCACGAAGAGGGGCATGTAGTAGTCACCCCCGGCCAGCTCGGCACCGATCACCATGGACGCAGACACTCCGGCCACCTGGTCCACCACCTGGGTGATGTCCGCAGAACCCATGCGAATACCCCCTCGGTTGATGGTGGAATCCGATCGGCCGTGAACCACGAACGGGCCGCTGGTCAAGTGCGTGACCCAGTCCCCATGACGCCATACGCCGGGGAACACGTCGAAATAGGCGCTCCGGTAACGAGATCCGTCAGGGTCGTTCCAGAGGAACACCGGCATGCTCGGCAACGGTTTGGTGACAACCATTTCGCCCACCTCGTTCCATACCTGTTCACCCCGACCGTTCCACGCTTGAACGTCCGCCCCGAGGTACGGACCTTGAAGTTCGCCCCGGTAGACCGGTTGGTACGGGTTGGAACCTATGAAGGCGCTCGTGATGTCCGTTCCCCCGGAGTCCGACCCCAGCCGCACGTCCTCCGAGACGGATTCGTACACCCAGTCCCACGTGGTGTCGGGAAGCGGGGAGCCCGTTACCAGGATGGAATTCAAGGAGGAAAAGTCCTGGTGGACGTTGGGGACCACTCCCGATCGCTCAATCATGGTGAGGACACCGGCACCCGTGCCGAAGAACGTGGCTTTGTTCTTGGCCACCAGCTCCAAGGATTTCTGTGGACCGCCGTAGGTGGGAGCGCCGTCGTACGTGATGATGGTGGCGCCCGTGAGGAGGATGCCCACGGACATGTTCCACACCATCCAGGTGGTGGCCACGGCGAAATACGCAACATCGGTGGGGCCCAGCCCGGCATGCAGCCCCAGGGCCTTGAGGAATTCGAGTGTCACGCCACCGTGGGAATGCACAATTCCCTTGGGCTTGCCGGTGGTTCCGGATGAGTAAAGGATCCACAGGGGGTGCTCGAACGGTACCTGCTCGTAGTGCGGCTCGGCACGTTCCTTAATGATGTCCGAGTAACGCAGGGCGTCACCGGGCAGCTCACCCACGGTGCCACGGGGCTGCTGATCAATCACGATCAGCTGCTCCACGGTGGGCAACACGTTTCGCAGCGGGGCGTACGAGTCCGTCATGTCCCTGAGCTTGCCGCCGAATGTGTACCCATCCACGGTGAACAGGATCTTGGGTTCGATCTGCCCGAATCGGTCGGCCACGCCGGCCGGTCCGAAGTCCGTGTTGAGCACCGACCACACTGCTCCCACGGAAACGGTGGCCAACAGGGCCACAACTGTCTCGGGAATGTTCGGAAGCACCCCGGCCACCCTGTCCCCCGGTTTCACTCCCAGTTCGCGCAACCGCTGAGCCACGGATGCCACCTGAGCTTCCAGCTCGGCCCAGGTGATGTGGCGAGCCGGGGCATCCTCGTACTCGCCAATGATGGCAACGTCATCCGGACGCGTTGCTGCGGCCCGCAACGAATTCTCTGCGTAGTTCAACTGCGCGCCCGGGAACCACTGCGCCCCCGGCATCGTCTCCCCCGTCAACACCTCGTCCCCGCGTTCGGAAGCAATGACCTCGAAGTAATCCCACACGGCCCGCCAAAAATCGGCGAGGTGATCCACCGACCATGCGTGAAGGGATGAAAAATCGGGGGCCTTGATTCCGTGGATCCGTTCCACGTACGACGCGAAGTCGTACATCCTGGAACCGCGGACGGATTCCTCCGAAGGAGTCCACAAAAGCTTGCGCTCCTGGTGGGCGGGCGAAGTCTCGGTGCTCATGTACATATCCCTTTGGGTTGCGGAGGTACTATGCCCGTCGCTTTCACGGTTCGTTCTGGAAGCCGTGTCCTGCGGTCAAGCGCATGGCATCGGCGCGGTCCCTCTTGTCGAGAGCATACACACCAGGCTTACATGCAGTTGACGACGCGCAGGGACGCACTCGGGCACGGGGTAGGCAGTACTCAGTGCCGATTTCGATGGCCACGCCGGGACTCCAGCATTCGAATATCACCCACCGGCGCGGCAGTCCCGGCAGGCCATGGGGATCCGATGATTGCCGCCGACGCACTCACCAGCCCGGGGCTGGGTGGTTAAATGCAGGTGAGGGGCACCAACTACTTGGTGCCCCCTGACTTG